>CBFGZZ010000005.1:0-68334 GCA_965653385.1 uncultured Streptomyces sp.
GGGATGTCGGGGCAGTCGCCGGGCGGGACGAGCGAGCCATCGGCGGGGATCGCGGCAAGCTCCAGGCCGCGGCCGGCCGCGGCGAGACGGCGAGCGGCCTCGGTGATGGCCACCTGCCCCTCGGCCGACCAGCTGCGCAGTTCGGTCAGATCGATGATCACCGGTCCGGCACCACGGGCGACCGCCCAGCCGATGGCGCCACTGAAGCGGCGGACCGCCTCCGGGCCGAGGTACCCGGCGACAGAGAGGACGCCGAGCTCCCGCTCGACGGTATAGCGCCATTCGATGGTCATGCTCGTGAACTTCCTTGCCTGTGCTGCTCGCGGTTTCGTGACTGCTGGGCCGGAAGGGCGGACAGCACTCCGGCTGTCTCCAGGTATTCGCGGGCGCCCTGGATCGCCTCAGGGGTGGTGGCGTACTCCCGATCCTCGTGGCGCAGCACGTCCAGCGCCCCGACAGAGTCCAGGACCTGACGCTGGCCGGGCCGTACGCCGGAGGTGAGGACGAGGATGCCGCGCCGCTTCAACTTCTCCACGGCGTCCTTGAGGACCAGGGCGCCGGTCGCATCCATGGTCGACACCCGTGACATGCGCAGGATGACCACCCTCACGTCGGCGATCTCGGTCAGTTCCAGCAGGAAGCGGTGTGCGGCGGCGAAGAACAAGGGCCCGTCAATGCGGTACGCCACGATGTGCTCGGCCAGCAGCGCATGCTCCTCAGCACTGTGATCGCCCCGGTCGAGCGGCACCTGGTCGAGACGGGCCTGCTTGGCCACGGCACGCAGGGCCAGAGCGGCCGCGACGAGGAGACCGATGACCACGGCGTAGACGAGGTCCAGTACGAGGGTCGCGGCGGCGGTCAGCACGAGGATCAGCGCGTCCGAACGGGTCGCCTTCGCCATCGCCTTCAGCGAGCCGACCTCGACCATGCGGATCGCCGTGGCCAGCAGCACGCCTGCCAGCGCCGCGAGCGGGATTCTCGAGACGAGCGGTGCCGCCGCGAACACGATCGCGGCGAGGATCGCGGCGTGAGTCAAGGCAGCCAACCGGGAGCCGGCGCCCGTGCGGACATTGACGGCTGTGCGGGCGATCGCGCCGGTCGCCGGGACGCCACCGAACAGCGGGGCGGCGATGTTGGCCAGGCCTTGGCCGAACAGCTCGCGGTCGGGGTCGTGCTTCTGCCCGACGGTCATGCCGTCGGCGACCGAGGCGGACAGCAGGGATTCGAGGGCGGCGAGCGCGGCCACCGCGACGGCCGGAGCCAGCAGGGAGCCGAGTGCGCCGAGGTCGAGGAACGACAGCGTGGGTGCGGGTAGCCCGGAGGGCAGGTCACCGATCGGCTGCGCCGCGTTCAACCCGGCGGCCTGTGCCACGACGGTGGCGGCGATCACCGCGACGATGGAGAACGGAACGGTCGGCCGCCATCGGGCACCGACCAGCATGACGACGGCCACCGCGACCGCGAGGCCGACGGCTGTCCAGTTCGGCGACCTGACGAACTCCTCGACCGTCCGCCAGGTGACGACGAGCACCCTGTCGCCGTCCGGTCTGGGCACGCCGAGGGCGTTCGGGACCTGCTGCAGCCCGATCACGCAGGCGATACCCAGTGTGAAGCCCTCCACCACGGGTGCGGGCACGTACTGCATGTACTTCCCGGCGCGCAGGGCAGCCAGCGAGACGAGCATGAGGCCCGCTATCAGCCCGACGGTCAGCACCCCGGTCGGCCCGTACTGCCCGACGATGGGGACGAGAACGACGGTCATCGCGCCGGTCGGCCCGGACACCTGGAGATTCGACCCACCGAACAGTGCTGCCAAGGCACCCGCGACCACAGCGGTCGCCAGCCCCGCCGCGGCGCCGAGCCCCGAGGAGACTCCGAAGCCGAGGGCCAGAGGCAGCGCGACGATCGCCACGGTAAGACCGGCGAGCACGTCCCGGCGTGGATCGCGTCCCATCTCCGCGAGATCGGAGCGAGTGGGCAGCAGCGCGGTGATCCTGGCCCAGGGCTGACCGAGGGTGCTGCTCATCGCCCGGGGACCTCGGCTTCCCGCAGCTCAGTCAGCAGTTCGTTCTGTCCGGTGAGCATCTCGGTCAGGATCCGGCGTGCGGCCGCCATCAGGTCGGCGACGTCTCCGCCGGCCAGCTCGTAGAACACTGCCTGGCCCTCCCGCGTGGAGGTGACGATACCCGAGCGGCGCAGCACCGCCAGCTGCTGTGACAGTCTGGACGGCTCCACCTCGATCGCGACCAGCAGGTCTCGTACGGCTTTCGGCCCGTCCTGCAGCAGCTCCAGCACGCGTATGCGTACGGGATGCCCCAACATGCGGAAGAACTCGGCCTTGGCCTGATACAGCGGAACGGACACGACTCCTCGGCTTCCCCTACAACGCCGCGCCGCGCGGGCGCGCAGAAGGCTGTGCCCGCCGGCTACCGGATGGCGGACACAGCCCACACAGCATCTAACGAATTGCATAATTTAGCAATTGATACATCCATTGATGATCGGGGCTGCCATGGGAGGATGTCGAGAAAGTGCCACCGGCTCCGTCCCAGGGACATCCGCGGCCACCACCGGCCGCTCGATGAAGAAGGAGAAACCGGCATGGCGATTCAGCGGATGGACAACGTCGGCATCGTCGTCGAGGACATGGATGCCGCCATCGCGTTCTTCGTGGAACTCGGTATGGAGCTGGAGGGCACGACGGAGGTCGAGGGTCTCGTCGCCGACCAGTGCACCGGACTCGACGGCGTCCACTGTGACATCGCGATGCTCCGGACCCCGGACGGTCACAGCCGGATCGAGTTGGCGAAGTACCGCAGCCCCGCGGTGATCAGCGCCGGACCGCGCAACCGGCCGCACAACATTGTGGGCACGCACCGCGTCATGTTCGCCGTCGACGACCTTGAGGACACCGTGGCCCGCCTGCGCCCGCACGGCACCGAACTCGTCGGCGGGATCGCCCGGTTCGAGGACAGCTATCTGCTCTGCTACGTCCGCGGCCCGGAGGGCATCATCGTCGGCCTGGCCGAGCAACTGCGCTGAGAAGGAGGAACTGTCAGGTTCGACTCCACAGATCCCACCTGGCCGCTCCCTCAGGGCGACATTCCGCCTGCCGCACGGCCCCGGGACACCCACGGAGACCCCGCTGATCTTCGCCACTCCTTCAACAGTAAAGAACTGCGGTGGCCGGGTATGTCCCGCCCGGCGCTCTCGGACGTAGCCTGGTGGAGAAGGCCCCCGAAGGAGGGCGGTTCGATGTCGTGGTTCGTATGGCTGCTCGCCGCCGCGGCGCTGGGTGCCGCGGAGTTCTTCACTTTCACACTGGTATTCGGGTTGCTGGCGGGCGCTGCGTTGGTTGCCGCCGTGGTCGCCGGCGTGGGCATCGGCATTCTCGGCCAGCTCGTCGCCCTCGCGGCAGCAGCGGCAGCGGGCCTGCTCGTCATCCGTCCCGTCGCGCTGCGGCACATGGCACAGCAACCCATGACGCGCGAAGGCAGCGACGCTCTGATCGGCAAGCGGGCCGAGGTCATGCAGGAGGTCACCGCGACGTGCGGCCTGATCAAACTCTCCGGCGAACAGTGGTCCGCCCGCGCCCTCGACGAGAGCCTTGTGATCCCGGTGGGGGCGTTGGTGGATGTGATGGAGATCGAAGGCGCCACGGCCGTCGTCTACCCCCGCGAGCTCCTTCCATGAACGGCTGAACACACAGCAACGGAGGCACTGTGGATCCAGTTGTCATCCCCATTCTCGTGGCGGCCATTGTCGTTGTCTTCCTCGTGGCCTCCGCCGTGCGGATCGTCCCGCAGGCGCGCCGCTACAACATCGAGCGGTTCGGCCGATATCGCCGGACGCTGCAACCCGGCCTGAACCTGGTCCTGCCGGTCGCGGACCGCGTCAACACCAAACTCGACATACGCGAGCAGGTCTACTCGTCCGACCCCAGGCCGGTGATCACTGAGGACAACCTCGTGGTGAACATCGACACCGTGCTCTACTACCAGATCACGGACCCGCGGGCGGCGGCATACGAGGTCGCCGACTACCTGCAGGCGATCGATCAGCTCACCGTGACCACGCTGCGCAACGTGATCGGCAGCATGGACCTGGAGGAGACGCTCACCTCACGTGAGGAGATCAACTCCCGGCTTCGCGCCGTCCTCGACGATGCCACCGGCAAGTGGGGCATCCGGGTCAACCGCGTCGAGATCAAGGCCATCGATCCACCGCACACCATCAAGGAAGCGATGGAGAAGCAGATGCGGGCCGAGCGGGACAAGCGCGCGGCCATCCTGCACGCCGAAGGGGAGCGGCAAGCCAAGATCCTCACCGCGGAAGGCACGAAGCAGAAGGACATCCTGGAGGCCCAGGGCACGCAGCAGGCCATGATCCTGCGGGCGGACGGCGAGGCGAAGGCAGTTGAGCTGGTATTCCAGGCCGTCCATCGCAACAATGCCGACCCGAAGGTATTGGCCTACAAATACCTTGAGACGCTCCCGCACCTGGCGAGCAGCGACAACAACACGTTCTGGGTGATCCCGGGAGAGCTGACCGAGGCCGTCAGGACGGTCACCAGTGCGTTCGGTGATCAGTCGTCGGCGGGTCCTCCCGCACCCGCGCAACGTGCGGAAGCAGCCGGCGACGAGGCGTCGTCCCAGCCCCTGATTCCGGAGCTCGATACCGGCTCAACCATTTCGCTCGACGCCGCGAAGGCTGCCGACGAGGCGGAGAAGCAGGCCGCCGCCGCGGTGAGTGACGCCAAGGCGGAAGCCGAGGCGGCGATGTCGCCCCAGGTACCGCACCGGGGGAAGACATCGGCCGATTGAACCCCGCCTTGGGCCCGAACAGCCCGACACCGGCGCTGTCAGGGCCCAGAGCGGCACCGCCGTCGGTGAGCTCACCGGCCGGCTGCGTGGCATCGAGCTCGGTGCCGGATCAGAACTTCGGGTCCAGGTACGACCCCCACCTGGAGTCCCCCGACCTCGACAGGAACACGGATGTAGTGAGCGAAACCGAGTCCCAGTGGGGGTTCTTGGGATCCAGCGTCGTCTGGTGGACGTAGAAGTCGTCGTCCGGGTACAGGCAGTCCTGCCAGGTGTAATCGCCCGCACCGAGGCGGAAGTTCGGGCGTTTCCCGGAGCCCAGGATCTGACCCCAGTCGTAGTCGCCGCTCGTGATGAAGATCTGGCGTTCGACGCAGGACGTGTCCATGTCGCTGGTGGGCGGGTCCTTCAGATACTGGGTCTTGGTGTTGTAGGCGGTGGGGAAATCGTCAGCCGCCGAGGCGGTGCCCGGGACGCTGAGGGCGGCCCCGCCGAGGAGGGCCATGGCGGACAAGAGGATCCGTGGCGTTCGCTTCACGTTCTCTTCCTTCCGATGAGACTGACCGGAATACCGGAGGCAGCCAGACACGGTCGATGTCCGCCGTTGTCCTGCACCTCGGGCAACTGGCCATATTTCTAAGGCCAGTTCGACGGGACCGGTCCCGCCTCAGTCATACCGAGTCAGGTGCGCAGCCGCGCGAGTTCGTCTGCGCGGCGGTGGTCCTTCGGGCGGCCGAGGGCCCGCCGCATGCGGATCAGGTCGTCGAGTGCGGCGTAGCGGATGGCGAATCCCGCAGGGTCACGGGTGGTCTCGGCCGAGGTCAGGCAGGGGGTGACATCGGCACCCCAGGGCAGGGCGGGAGTGCACAGGTCTCCGCTGGCACCGGTGACCCGGTACCCCACCTGTGAGCGGTCGAGATCGGGCGGTTCGGTGCAGCCGCACAGTACCAAGGCGTCGCGCAGGGCGTGCGCCTCGTCAGGGGTGCCGTCCCAGAGCAGGTCGAGATCCCCGGTCAGTTCGGTGGAGCCGTGCATGATGCCGGCGACCTGACCGATGACGACCGCGCGTGATCCGGCGTCATGGATCGCCTGGAGGAAGGGGAAGGGGTCGAAGCCCAGCGCCCCGTCGGTGGCGAAGGTGCCCAGCAGATCGTCGGCTTCCTCCGGGCTGCGCCCGATGGGGGCGCGTTCTCGCGTTGCGTCTTCGGTCCGGGCGACGGCCCGCCGCAGGCGCAGGGCAGCTGTCTGGCTCATGGGCCCATCCAACACGGTCGCCTCCTACCGCTGACCAGGGGTCCGGCCTGGTCCCCCTGGCCAACTGGACGCCCGCCCGCTCGACTTGCCGACCAGACCCCTGTGGTCGGTACGGGACTCGAAGAGGGTGCGTCAGCTACGGCCGGCCGCGGGGCCTGCTGCCGGTACAGGCAGGATCCTTGCCGTCACCAGGCGGTCATCTCTGCCGGAGTATGGCAATGAGTCGAAGAGGCGCGCATGCAAGGCTCTGCAGTATGGGGTGGACTTCCCGGACGGTGCAGGGCGCGCTGGGGAGCCTGGTCGTCTCGGGCGTCGTGGTGCTCTCGGTCAGCGCGGCGGATGCGGGGCACGGGACGTGACAACCGGGTCCGGATCAACCGGGCTGGTCGCGGACGGCCCAGGGTAGGGACCACCCCGGCGACCGGACGGTCGCATGCCAGGACGGCACGAGGCCGGCCGCACGACCCGCTTTCCCGCGCAGGGTGTCCCTGCCAGGCGCCCGGAACACCGACCAGGAGGTCACGGACGACATGGTCCTCTTCCCGCAGCCGACACGAGCAGTTCCCCAGCCGGGACACATGATCGTGTGCGGTGACGACGCGCTCGCCGAGCGGCTGGCCGCCGAGCTCACGGCGGTGTACCGGGAGCGTGTCACGCTGGTCGTGCCGGCCGGGCGCGGGACCGGATCCACCGAACCGGCGCGAGCCGTCACGATGTTGGGCCGGGTACAGGCCGCCGTGAACCGTACGACCGGACCGGCAGCCGACGGGGGCTCGGACGCACCCCTTGTCCTCGAAGCGCCCACGCTCACCGAGGCCGTTCTGGCTGAGGCGGGCGTGCGGGAGGCCGCCGCGCTGGCGCTTGTGCATGACGACGACGAGGCCAACATCCACGCGGCGCTGTCCGCCCGCCGCCTCAACCCCCGGCTACGGCTGGTCATCCGCCTCTACAACCGCAAGCTCGGCCAGCACCTGGAGGAACTCCTCGATCAGGCTGCCGTCCTCGCCGTCCCCGGCCTGGACCCGGAGGCCCTGGACACCTCCACCACCGTCCTGTCCGACGCGGACACCGCCGCTCCCGCACTCGCGGCCACCGCCGTCGCCGGCACCAGCAAGGTCATCCAGGCCGACGGACTACTGCTGCGCGCCGTGGAGCGCACCCCGCCCACCCACGGCGAGACGACCAGTCCCGGCCTGTGCACGCTCGCGCTGCTGTCATCGACCACCAACGACCCGGCAGGCGCGGAAGGGTCGGACGCCAGCGGCCCGGAAGGACCCATGCTGCTGCCGGACGACGTCACCGTGGCAGCGAGCACAGGCCACGGCACCGTGGTCCTGGAACAGGTCACACACTCCGCCGCCGCTCCCCCACCGAGGCGACTGGCCGGACGCGGAGCCCCGTTCGGGTCACTGTTCTCACGCCGACTGCGCTGGACCCTGGCTGGGCTCATGGCCTGCGTACTGGGCCTGGCCGTCGCAAGCTGGCTGACCACTGGTGACCATCCCCTGCACGCCTCCTACCTCACCCTGCTCGATCTCTTCGCGATCAACGATCCGGCGATCGGCGAACCCACCGCCCGCCAAGTGCTCCAGCTCCTCGCCGGGCTCGCCGGGCTGCTCCTCCTCCCCGTCCTGCTCGCGGCCGTCCTGGAGGCCCTCGGCACCTTCCGCACCGCCTCCGCGCTGCGCCGCCCTCCCCGCGGCCTGTCCGGCCACGTCGTCCTGCTCGGGCTCGGCAAGATCGGCACCCGAGTACTCACCCGACTGGACGAACTAGGCATCCCCGTGGTCTGCGTGGAGGAGGATCCAGAAGCCCGCGGCATCCCGACCGCCCGCCGCCTGCGAGTACCCACCGTGATCGGTGACGTCACCCAGGAAGGGGTCCTGGAAGCCGCCAAGGTCCACCGCGCGCACGCCCTGCTCGCCCTCACCAGCATCGACACCACGAACCTGGAAGCCGCCCTGTACGCACGCTCCGTCAAGCCCGATCTGAGGGTGGCTCTGCGGCTGTACGACGACGCCTTCGCCGCAGCCGTCCACCGGACCCTGCGCGCCGCGCACCCCCGGGCCCTCTCCCGCAGCCGTAGCGTCTCCACCCTCGCCGCCCCCAGCTTCGCCGCGGCCATGATGGGCCGCCAGATCCTCGGAGCCATCCCGGTCGAACGCCGCATCCTGGTCTTCGCCGCCCTCAACGTCGCCGGACACCCCCACCTCGAAGGACGCACCATCGCCGAATCGTTCCGGGCAGGCGCCTGGCGCGTCGTCGCCCTGGACACCACGGAACCGGACGATCGCCTCCCGGACCTCGCCGCCACCCCACCGCACCACGACGCAGACCGAATCGCCGGCCTCATCTGGGACCTGCACCCCGGTTACGTCCTGCGCCCCCAGGACCGCGTGGTCCTGGCCGCCACGCGACAGGGCCTGGCCGAGCTCCTCGGCCGACAGCCTCAGCTCCGAGCACGCTCGTCCGACGGGTAGAGCATCAACGAGAGGCAGACCGCCGGGCGTTGAGCGGCCACCGCTGAGCGGGGCCGACCGCCGGCTGACTCCCCGCCGGTACAGGCAGCGTCTCCTGGACGCCGCGGTGGAACAGCCGCGCCCGGCCCCTATCGCGTCTCCCGGTCGATCAGGCGGGCGAGTTCGGTGACGTGCGGGGGTGTGAAGAGGGTCAGGTGGTCGCCTTCCAGGACGTGGCGGGTGAGATGTGCGGGGGCGCAGACGCGGGACCAGGAACGGGTTGCGGCGCGTCGGAAGTCCGGGTCCTGTCGGTCGGCCTGTACGAGGCACACCGGCCCGGCGTACGCCGACGGACGGTAGGCTCGGGCGGCCCTCAGGTGGGTGCGGTTGGCGCGCAGGCGGAGGTCGAGATCGAGGCGTTCGGCGGCGGTCGCCCCGTCGTGGGGCCGCCCGAAGGCCGCTTCCGGCCTTTCGCTGTCCTCGTCGAACTCCGGGAGATGCTCGGAAAGGTAGCTCTCGACGAGGAAGAGCATTGGGCATCGCTCGCCCTGCTGTTCGAGGAGTCGGGCCATCTCGAAGGCCACGAGCCCGCCCATGGACCAGCCGAGCAGCAGATACGGGCCGGTCGGCGCCACGGCGCGGATGGCCTTCAGGTAGCGGACGGCCAACGCCTCGATGCTGTGGTCCTCATGCGGTGCGCCGTCCGCCGAGGCGGTCGGCGGTGTCTGGAGGGCGTGGAGCGGGCTGCGGAGTTCCGGGCAGGCGGCGAGGTGGCGGAAGCCGATGGCCTCCCCGCCCGCGGGGTGGACGCAGAACAGCGGGGGGCCGTCGCCCCTGGGCCGTAGCGCGACGATGTCCTCGGAGCGGGCGCGGCCGGCGGCAGTGTCCCCCTTCAGCAGACGAGCCAGGTGCCGGGGGGTGGCCGGTCGGCCGGAGCACCCAGGTTCCGGGTCCGGCTCCGTGAACAGGACGGGCACCCGCAGCGTCGTGCCGAACTCCGCGTTGAGCCTGGCGATCAGACGGACGGCCAGCAGCGAGTGCCCGCCCAGGTCGAAGAAGTCGTCGTCCGCGGCGACCGGGCCGACGTCGAGCAGTGCCTCGAAGACGCGGGCCACGGCCGTCTCCACCGGGCCGTGCGGCGGTGTCCCGGTCCGGAGCGCCGAGGCGACCGGCGGCGCGCTGCCCCCGCCGGAGGTGAGGGCCCGTACGGCGGCCTGGTCCACTTTCCCGTTCGGTGTGAGGGGTATCTCCCGGGCCCTGGCGTACGTCAGCGGCACCAAGTGGGCGGGCAGTCGTTCTGCCAGGTAGTCGCGCAGGGACCCGGGGGCGGTGGCGGCGTCGGCGACGGTGTCGGCGGGGATGACACAGGCAGCCAGGTGGTCGCCGCGTTCCTCGTCCGTGACCAGGACCACGGCCGCGTCCCGCACCCCGGGGTGGCGCAGCAGCGCGGCTCGGATCTCCTCGGGCTCCACCCGTACTCCATTGACCTTCAACTGGTCGTCCACGCGCCCCAGATAGCGGATCAGGCCGTCCGGGCCGACGCAGGCGAGGTCGCCGGTGCGGTACAGACGGCGGCCGGGCTCCGGTGAGAAGGGGTGGGGCACGAATCGTTCGGCGGTGGCGTCCGGGGCGCCGACGTAACCGCGGGCGAGGCTCGTGCCACCGATGTGGATCTCTCCCGGCACACCGACGGCCACGGGTTCGAGGTCCTCGTCCAGGACCAGGACCTCGACGTGGTCCATGGGCCGGCCGATGGGCACGGGGCCGGGGCCGTCCTCGGCGCTCACCTCGTGGACGCACACGCCGACGGCGGTCTCGGTCGGACCGTATTCGTTGAACACCCTCGTCCCCGGGGAGTCGGCCAGCCAGGGGGCGATGGCCTCGCCGTCCAGGGCCTCGCCGCCAAGGACGAGCGACCCCGCGGTGTCGGCCAGGTGTCCCGGCTCCAAGGCATGGTTGACGACCTTCAGGTGTGACGGGGTCAGCTTGAGCAGGTCCAGGCCGGATCGGCCAGCCAGTTCCGCCGAGAGGGCGAGGGCGTCCCGCCAGGCGGGGTCGAGGTGGACGGGTCGACCCGTGACCAGGGGCAGGAACAGGCTCGTCACCGTGAGGTCGAACGCGATCGAGGAGTGCGCCATCGCGCCTCCCTCGCGGTCACCGAACCGCCGGCGGTCGGCGCCCGCGTCGCCCGTCCCTTCCTGATCGCCGTCGGCGAGGTAGGTCCGGGCGCTCCACAACAGGTAGTCGCAGACGGCCCGGTGCGGGAGCATCACCCCCTTCGGGGCCCCGGACGAGCCGGAGGTGAACATGATGTACGCGAGGTTGTCGGGCCGCACGTCGTTCGGTGTGGCGGCCCCGGCCGTCGTGTCCGCGCCGTCGGGCGGCAGTCCGCGCAGATCGACGCACTCGACGCCCTGCGGGACGCCGGCCTCGTCCGGACGATCGGTGAGCAGCAGTCCGCATCCCGCGCGCTCCAGCAACTCCCTCGTACGCAGGGGCGGGAGCTGCGGATCGAGCGGGACATACGTTCCACCGGCCTTGAGTACGGCAAGCAGCGCCACGATCAGCGGGGCCGAGTGGGCCGCGCTCACCGCCACCGGGGTTTCGACGCCGACGCCCCGCGCGCGCAGCGACCGGCTCCATCGGTCGGCGCGTAGGTCGAGTTCCCGGAAGGTCAGCCGCTCGGTTCCGGCCACGACGGCGAGGGCGTCCGGGGCGCGCCGCGTCTGCCGCTCGACGAGATGGTGCAGACACGAGCCGTCCGACGGTCCGGGCAAGCGGTCCCGGGGCGGGGCGGCGTCGGTCGCCGAAGGAAGGCGTATCCGGCGCACCGGGGTGGCGGGCGCGGCGAGGAGCGCGGCGAGGAGCGTCGCGTACTGGTCGGCGAGGACGCGCACGTAGGCCTCGTCGAACTGCTCACCGTCGTAGTGCCACCTCGTGCGGCCCTCGGCCGGGCCCAGCGTGCACAGCAGCCGCAGGGCGTGGTGCTCGCTCTCGACGTCGTCCCAGAGCACGGCGAAGGTCACGCCGGCGGCCGGTCCGCCCCGGGTGGCCGGGGTCGCGGTGAGGTCCTGGCAGACGAAGCCGATGTCGTGGGCCGCCGGTTCCCCGGGGGCCGGGGGCGGGGCGTCGTCGTGTGCCTCCTCGGCGTCCGACAGGGCGCGTTCCGCCCGGGCGGCGAGGGCGTCCAGGACCACGGTGGGGTCCAGCCGGGCGGTCACGTCGGTCCAGTGGGCGAAGTGGCCGAGGCCGGTGGCCGTCTCCTCGAACTCCCGGCCGGTGAGCAGCGTGCCGACGGTGAGGTCGCACTGTCCGCTGATCCGGCTCAGCAGCGTCTGCCAGCAGGCGAGCAGCACGGCTCCCGGGCGCACTCGCCGCTGCCGCGCGTAGGCGTGGACGGCGGCCACGACGCCGTCCGGCAGGGCTGCGGTGACGGTTCGGCGCTGCGGCCGGCCGGGGCCGCCGTGCCGGCGCAGCGGCAGGGGAAGTCGCCGCGCGGGAGCGTCGGCCGGCGAGGGCCGCCTCGGCTGCGGTCCGTACTCCTGGTGCTGCCATTCGGCGAACTGGCTGTACTGCAGGACCTCGTCGGTGGGCGGTGTGCCGGCGTACCGCTGGGCCAGTTCGTCGGCGAGCAGCCGCAGCGCGGGGCCGTCGGCGGCCAGGGCGGTGGTGGTGAGCAGGAGTGCGTAGCGCTCGGGGCCGAGGGTGAAGAGGGTCGCCCGCAGGACCGGATCGTCCGGTCCGCCGTGTGGGAGCCGTCGGGCGGCACGGGCCGACTCGTCGACGCGCCGCCATCGCGCCGCTTCGTCCAGGTGCCGCAGGTCCTCGTGGGTCCAGTGCGGGCGCAGGTCGTCCGGGTCCTGGACGACGAGCAGCGCGGTGCGTACTCCAGGCACCCGCTGATAGGTCGACCGGAGGATCTCGTGCCGGGTCACCGTGTCGTGCAGCGCGGCCGCCAGGCGTCCCGCGTCCAGGTCGCCGTCGGCGGTGACGAGGAGCTGCGCCCAGGACGGCACGCCCAGTTCGGTGAGCCGCCACAGCCGCTGCTGCTGGAAGGACAGCCGGTATCCCTCCACCTGCCGTATCTGCTCGGTCCGTGTCGTCACTGGTACCTCACCATGTCGCCCATCGCGACGAGGAGTTCACGCTCGCCGCGGAAGGGGTTGCGGGCGTGGGCGGCGAGGATGTTGTCCAGCAGCATCACGTCGCCGCGTTCCCAGGGGAAGCTGACCTCCAGTTCCTGGTAGACCCGAAGGATCTCCCGCATGGCCTCGTCGGGTATCGGTGTTCCGTCACCGAAGCGGCAGCTGCGGGGGAGTTCCTCCGGGGCCATCGTGGACAGCAGGGACTCCCGGACGTCCGGGGCGAGGCAGGCGGTGTGCCAGTGCTGTGCCTGGTTGAACCAGGACCACTCGCCGGTGCGCGGATGGCGCAGGACGGCGGGGCGCACGACGGTGGTGCGCAGCCGGTCACCGTGCCATGTGTGGCGCAGCCCCTGCCGGGCGCAGCGGGCCTCGGCCTCGGCCCGGTCGGTGGTGCGGAAGACGTCCCGCCAGTCAAGGCCCAGGCCGGTGCCGTAGTTGCGGATGTACATGACTCCCTTGGCGGTGAACTCCTCGCGCAGCGCCGGGTCCAGCCCGCGGTGGACGGCGCGGCTGTCGACGACGGGGGTCTCGCCGCCGGACTCGGCCGGGCGGGCGCAGCAGAACCAGATGCGGGTCGGGCCCTCGTCGTTGAAGGAGTTCTCGTTGTGCCAGAGGAGTTTCTCCTCCGGCGGGAAGAACACCGGCGTGTAGACGTTGCCGCCCAGCGAGGCTCGCGGGTGCTCGCCGTTCTCGGCGAAGAGGTCGTCGACGAACACGGAGGCGAAACGCTCCAGGGCGTCGGGGTCGGTCACCGAGAAGCCGCGGAACAGCAGGGCGCCGTGCCGTTCCAGGTCCGCGTCGAGCCGGTCACGGTGGGCGCGTGCCCAGGCCACCAGGTCGACGTCGGGGCGCAGCGGCCGCAGCACGACGGGCAGGTCGACGCCTTCCCGCAGGGGCTCACGGGCGACGACGTCGCCCGCGGTGAGGGCGACCTTCGTGGGCGTGATGGCGCGCAGTGCCCCGGGGCCGCGCCGCCTGCTCCGGCCCGGTGTGGGCCCGACCGCGGTGCTGGGCGGCGTCGTGGGCAGGGGCGCGTCGGCTATCGAGGCGTCGGGCCGGGCGGCCATGTCCCCGACCAGCGCGAGGTACTGCTCACGCAGTTCCTCCATGGTGGAGGCGTCGAAGAGGGCGGGGTCGTAGTTGAGGAAACCCGCGATCCCGGAGTCGTCCTCCTGAAGGACGATGGTGATGTCGAAGCGGCTGGTGTCGATGAGGTCCGCGGAGAAGGGGCTGATCCGCAGTCCGGCCATGGAGTCGGCCGCCCGCCGGTTGTTGTTCAGCACGAACTTGGTCTGGAACAGCGGGCTGTGGTTGCGGGTGCGGGGCGGGCTGAGGGCCTTGACGACCTCCTCGAACGGCAGGTCCTGGTGCGCGTAGGCGTCCAACGCCAGGGACTTGGTGCGGTCCAGCAGCTCCCGCCAGGTCGGGGCGCCCGTGAGGTCGGCGCGCAGCACGATCTGGTTGACGAAGAACCCGATCAGCGGTTCGGTCCTGGTGTCGGAGCGGCCCGCGACGTCCGAGCCGACGACGAGGTCGGTCTCCCCGGTCCGCCGGTTCAGCACCGCGTACAGGGCGGCGAGCAGCGCCATGAACAGGGTGCTGTCCGTCTCCCGGCACAGCGCGCGCACCCCGTCCGCGGTGCCGGCCGGGATCCGGAAGCGCAGGCTCTCACCCCGGTGTTCGGGGTGGGCCGGACGGCGCCTGTCCAAGGGCAGTCCGGGCAGGTCGAGAATGCCGTCGAGACGCTGGGTCCAGTGCTTCACCAGGCGGTCGAAGTGGCCTGCCTCGGCGAGTCGGCGCTGCCAGATCGCGTAGTCGGCGTACTGCACCGGCAGGTCGGCCAGCCGGTGCGGCCGTTCCTCGCGGACGGCCGCGTACAGTTCGGCCATTTCCTCCAGCAGGACGCCGGCCGACCAGCCGTCCACCGTCACGTGGTGGGCCGTCAGCAGCAGGACGTGGTCCGTGCTGCCGAGCCGGAGCAGACCGGCCCGCAGCACGGGTGCGGCGGCCAGGTCGAAGGGCTTGGCGTACTGCTCCCTGGCGAGCCGCCGGGCTTCGCTCTCGCGCTGCTCGGGCGGGTACACGGTCAGGTGGGTGACGGGCAGCGCGGGCGGCTCGGCGGGCAGCACGGTCTGGTACGCCCGTCCGTCGCGGGCGGTGAGCACGGTCCTGAGTGCCTCGTGCCGCCGTACGATCTCCGCCAGCGACCTCCGCAGCAGGTCGATGTCGAGTTCGCCGGTCAGCCGCACGAAGACGGGAAAGTTGTACTGGGCGGTTTCCGGGTCCAGTTGGTGGAGGAACCACAGGCGTTCCTGGGCGAAGGAGGCCGGTACCGTCGCCTCCCGCTCGACGGGCGCCAGCGCGGGCAGTGCGGGGCGGTTCTTCTCCGTGAGCAGGCCGTCGACCAGGGCGGACAGGGCGGCGAGCGTGGAGGCGTCGAAGGGCCCGCGGATCGGCACCTCCACCTCGAACTCCTCCCGCAGCCGGAAGACCAGGCGGAACGTGAGCAGGGAGTGGCCGCCGAGGTCGAAGAAGTCGTCCTGGGGGCGGATGCCGTCGCGGCCGAGCAGTTCGCTCCAGATGGCCGCCATCCGCCGTTGGGTCGGCGTGAGCTCGACCTCTGGCTCCTTCCCCGTGCGCCCGGCAGCCTCGTCGGCCGGGTCGGCGGCGGTGGCCAGCAGGGCGGTGAGCGCGGCGCGGTCCACCTTGCCGTGGGCGGTGAGCGGCAGTCGGCGCAGCACGACGTACCGCGACGGGAGCATGTGGCCGGGGAGCCGGGTGCGGATGCGGTCCTCGATGCCGGGCAGTGCGGCGAGGGCGGCGGGCCGCCACAGCGGTTCGGTCGCGAGCCGCTGTGGCGGGGCCACGGTGTCCGCGGGCGGCCGGGGCGCGGGGGCCGTTCCCCTGCGGTGCAGCAGCAGGTCGAAGGATCCGTCGGTACGTCCGTCGGCCCAGCTCGGTTCGGCGTCGTACCCATGGCGCCCGGCCAGACGGCACAGCTCCTCGGGGTCGGCGCCCGGGCCGACGACGTCCGCTGCCGCGCCCGACAGCCGGGCCAGCAGCCGCAGGTCCGCTGTCAGGCGGCTGTTGGGGATGCCGCGCAGCGCGAGCCGGTCGGGGCGTTCGGAGCCGAGCAGCGCGTCCAGGGCGGCGAGGTCCATGCCCTCCGCCTGCCAGTCGCGCCACCGCGGTGACCCGTCGGCGGCCGTGTCGTTCGCGGTGCGCTGGCCGGCGACGGTGATCACGACGTCGTAGCGGTACCGGGTCAGTTCGTTGTCGGCCGTCCCCCGCTTCGGCAGGACCTGTACGGAGTCGATGCGCGGCCGGGTGCGCAGCTCGTCGAACAGCCTGGGGTGGAGGCAGAGTTCGTTCTCGGCCTCCATGCGCCACAGGGTCCCGGCGCGCAGTGCGTCGGCGGGCGTGCCCGGCCGTGCGCGGTGGGCGGTCACGGAGGCGTGGAAGGCCTCCAGGAGAGCGAGGTTGCGCAGGTCGCCTAGGAAGACGTGGCCGCCGGCGGGCATTGCCTCGAAGGCCTGGTCCAGGACCCCGAACAGGTAGTCCGCGGAAGGGAAGTACTGGACGACGGAGTTGAGGATGACGGTGTCGTAGGTCTCGCCGCGGCGGATCGCGAGGTGGGCGGGGTCGGACCGCAGCGCGATCCGTTCCCGGCCGCTCGCCCCGGTGCCGATTTCGCGCCGCAGCCGGTCGACGACCTGCTCGGACAGGTCGACTCCCTGGTAGACGTCGCAGTCGGGGGCGACTCGCGAGAGGATCAGGCCGGTGCCGCAGCCGATCTCGAGCACCCGGCGGGGTTCGAGCGCGCGGATCCGGTCGACCGTGGCGTCCAGCCACTCGCGCATCGCGTCGGCCCGGAGGGGCTCTCCGGTGTAGCTGCTGTTCCAGCCGGCCAGGTCGAAGGACGGGTCGGCGGGGCGCCCGGCCGAGCCGTAGGTGTCCTCGTACAGGGTCCGCCAGCGGCTCACCCAGTCGTCCTCGGCCGCGGGGCCGGAGGCGGTCTCGGTGCCCGGGCTGACGAAGGCGACCAGTTGCCGGGATTCCGGGGTGTCGCCGTGGGCGATCACGGCGGCCTCCCGGACCTCCGGGTCCTGGGCCAGCGTGGCGGCCACCTCGTCCGGTTCGATCCGGTGGCCGCGGATCTTCACCTGGTCGTCGAACCGGCCCAGGTACTCCAGGTCCCCGCTCGCCAGTCGCCGCACCCGGTCGCCGGTCCGGTACAGTCGCCCGCCCGGCTCCTCGCCGAAGGGGTCGGGGACGAAACGCTCCGCCGTCAGGCCGGGGCGGTTCCAGTAGCCGTGGCAGACGCCCGCACCGCCGACGTACAGCTCGCCCGGCGCACCCACCGGCACGGGGTTCAGCCACGCGTCGAGGACGTGGAGCCGCACGTTGTGGAGAGGCCTGCCGATGGGTACCCGGCCGAAGCCTCCGGCCGGGTGCGCGCTGTCGTGGGCGGCGCAGGCCACGGCGGTCTCGGTGGGGCCGTACTCGTTGACGATGCGCGGCCCGCCGACTGCGGCGCGCCATGCCGTGAGCCGTTCCTCGTGCAGTTCCTCACCGCCGACGACCAGGGTGCGGGTCCAGTCCGCGGCTCGTGCCGGGGCACCCGAGTCGGCGAGCATCGCCAGGTGTGACGGGGTGAGCTTGACGAAGGCGAGGCCCGTGTCGGACTCGGCACAGGTGCGCAGGGCCTGGCCTGGTGTGCCGGCGTCGTCGGCGAACAGCAGCCGTCGTCCCGCCAGCAGCGGTGCGAACAGGCTCGTCACGGTCAGGTCGAAGGAGAGCGAGGAGTGGACCGGGACGGCGCCGTCGGCCTCCGGTGGCAGGAACGTTTCAACGGCCCACAGCAGGTAGTTGGCGACCTGTCGGTGGGAGAGCATGGCGCCCTTGGGCCCGCCCGTCGAACCGGAGGTGTACATCAGGTACATCAGGTCGTCGGAGCGGAAGTCGCCCCGCGGCGGGGTCTCGGCCTCCTCCCGGGCCACTCCGTCCGGGTCCAGGGTGACCACCGAAAGGCCCTCGCCGGGCGCCGGGTTCCGCGGGCTCGCGTCGGTGACCAGCAATCGGGCTCCGCTGTCGTGCAGCATGTGGTCGAGCCGGGCCTTCGGGTACGCCGGGTCGAGCGCCAGGTAGGCGGCACCGGTCTTGAGCACGGCGAGCAGCGCGATCGCCGCCTCGGGCACGCGTGGCAGCAGCACCGCGACCACGCCGCCGGGACCCGCGCCGAGGTCGTGCAGCCGGTGGGCGAGCCCGTTGGCGCGCCGGTCGAGGTCCCGGTACGTCAGGTCGGGGCGGCCCGCGGCCGACACGGCGACCGCGTCGGGCGTGGCGCGCGCCCGCTCGGCGAAGAGCCGGTCCACCCGGACGTCCTCGGGGCGGGGCACCAGGTTGCCGGTCCCCTCGCGCAGCGCCTGACGTTCCTCCTCGGCCGTCAGCAGCGGCAGAGTGCCGATCGGTGCCGTGGGGTCGGCGGACACGGCGGACAGCACAGTGGTCAGGGAGCGGGCCAGCCGCTCGCCGGTGGCGGTGTCGAACAGGTCCGTGCAGTGGATGAGCCGGCACTCCAGGCCGGCGTCGGTCTCCCAGACGTTCAGGTCGAGATCGAAGCGGGCCGCGTCGTGGTCGAGGTGGTCGAGCGGGGTGAGAGTGATCCCGCCCGGCAGGGTTCCGACCGCGCGCGGCGGGGTGTTGTGCAGGGTGAAGTTGACCTGGTAGACGGGGTTGCGGCCGGGGGTGCGCTCCGGGTGCAGCCGCCTGGCGACCAGGTCCAGCGGGACGTCCTCGTTCTCGTACGCCTCCAGGCAGGTGGTGCGGACCTCGGCGAGGAAGTCCTGGAAGGACGTCCCGGGGCGGATCCGGGACCGCAGCGCGACCGAGTTGGCGAAGAATCCGACCAGGTCGTGGAAGCCCCGGTAGCGACGGTTGGCGACGGGCGTACCGACCACCACGTCGTCGTGGCCGCCGTAGCGGGCGAGCACGATCTGGAACGCCGCGAGCAGCACCATGTACAGCGTGGTGCCAGTGCTCGCCGACAGCAGCCGCAGCTCGTCGCCCACCTGGGCGGGCACCGTGAACGCTGTGGACTCGGCGCGGCCCGAGGGGCGTTCGGGCCAGGGGCGGTCGGTGGGCAGCGGCATCGGGTCCGGGGCGCCGGCCAGGCGGCGCTCCCAGTAGTCGAGCTGGCCCGCGGCCTCGGCGCCCTGGGCCCATTCCTGCTGCCAGCGGGCGTATTCGGCGTACTCGACCGTGGGGGCGGGCAGTTCGGGCGTCCGGCCGTCGAGGCGGGCGCCGTAGGCGGTGCCCAGGTCGCTCAGGAAGACGCCGAGCGACCAGCCGTCGATGACCGCGTGGTGGAAGACGAGCACCAGGATCGCGTCGTCCGCGGCGAGGCGCAGCAGGGAGAACCGCACCAGTGGCCCCGTTGCCAGGTCGAACCGTTTCCCGGCGTCCGCCAGGGCGAGGCGTTCGGCCTCCGGGAGGCGGTCCCCCTCGGGAAGTGCGGTCAGGTCGACGACGGGCAGTGCCCGGTGCCGGTGCGGCAGGACCCGCTGGACGGTGCGGTCCTTGCTGACCGGGAGGACCGTGCGCAGGATCGCGTGGTGTCGCAGGAGGTCGTTGAGGGCGTCTTCGAGGGCCGTGTCGTCCAGCGGTCCGGTGAGCCGGTGGACGACGGGGCTGTGGTAGGCGGGACTGTCCGGGTCCAGCCCGGACAGGAACGCCATCCGGCGCTGGGTGAAGGACGCGGGGGCCTCGCCGTTCTCGTCCAGGGCCGGCAGGCCGGTGGCGGCGCCCTTCTCCCACATGCGCTGGCGCAGCAGGGCACGCTGGTCGGCGGGGAGTCGTTCGATCCTGTCCCGCAGGTCGGTGTCTGTCGTGCCGGCCGTCTTCGTCGTGTACGTCATGCGGCTCCCCCGCTCATCCCTCGGCGCGCCGGGTCTCGGCGAGCCGCTCCAGTTCGGCCACCAGGCCGTCGAGTCGATCCGAGTCGTCGGCCGCTGCGGCCCGGGTCCGTACGGCCGCCGCCTCGCCGCCGACGCGTTCGACCTCGGTGGCCAGTGCCGCGATGGTGGGCAGGTCGAACAGGGTCCGCAGCGGCAGGGCGACGCCGAGCCGCTCGCGGACCGCGGTGCGCACCACGGAGGCGAGCAGCGAGTGACCGCCGATCAGGAAGAAGCTGTCGTGCACCCCGAAGCCCCGTACGTTCAGGGCGTCGGCCCAGATGTCCCACAGGGCGCGTTCCGTCGCGGTTCTGGGTGGCGCGGTGTCCGCGTCCGGCGGGTCGGCGCCGTCCTCGGTGATGCCGGGCAGGGCCCGCGTGTCGGTCTTTCCGCTGGCCGTCGTGGGCAGGGCGTCGAGCAGGACGGCATGGCCGGGCACCATGTGGGACGGCAGCCGGTCCCGCAGCCCGCCCAGCAGTCCGGCCGGGGTCGGCAGGCGCCCGGGCGCCGGTACGACATAGGCGACGAGCCGCCGGTCCCCGGCGACGTCGACCGCTCGAACCACACATTCGCGCACGTCACCGCGGTCCAGCAGCGCCGCCTCGATCTCGCCCGGCTCGATCCGGTAGCCGCGGATCTTCACCTGCTGGTCGGCCCGGCCGAGGAAGTCCAGCACCCCGTCCGGCAGCCACCGCACCAGGTCGCCGGTGCGGTACATCAACGCCCCCGGCCGGGAGGCGAAGGGGTCGGGCAGGAAACGTTCCGCCGTGAGGTCCGGGCGGCGCAGATAGCCGCGGGCGACTCCCAGTCCGCCGACGTGGAGTTCGCCGGCCACCCCGAGCGGCACCGGGCGCAGATCCTGGTCCAGCACGTGCAGGGTGGTGTTGGTGACGGCGGTGCCGATGGGCACGCTCACCGCGTCGTCGGGCAGCCGGTCCACGAGGTGGGTCGTGGAGAACGTGGCGTTCTCGCTGGGGCCGTAGCCGTTGTGGAGGTGCGCGGGCGGTGCGCCACCGCGCAGCACCGCGCGGGTGCGGCGGACGTCCATCACCTCTCCGACGACGAACAGGTGGCGCAGCCCGCCGAAGGCCCGTGGGTCGATGTCGGCGACGCGGTTGAAGAGAGTGCCGGTGAGGGAGACGATCGTGGGCCGCAGTTCGCGCAGGGCGGCCAGCACCTCGTCGGGTCCGAGCGGCTCGTCGCCGGGCAGTACGGCGACCCGGGCGCCGTTGCAGAGCGCGCCCCATACCTCGAAGGCGGTGATGTCGAAGGCGGGATCGCCCAGGTGCAGCAGGACGTCGTCGGGGCCGATGGTCACGTAGTCGGTCGCGGTGATCAGCCGGACGACGGCGCGGTGGGGTATCCCGAGGCCCTTGGGGCGACCGGTCGAGCCGGAGGTGTGGACGACGGTGGCGAGGCTGTCGGGGTGGCTGCGCGGCGGCGGCAAGGTCTTGTCCGGACCGTTCTCGGCGTCGGCCAGCCGGAGCACGGGCACGCCCAGGTCGCGCAGCCAGGCGGGCGGGTCGGCGCTGCTCAGCACGGCCGAGACCCCGGCGTCGTCGGCCATGAACCGCAACCGCTCGACAGGGTGGCCGGGGTCGAGTACGAGATGGGCGCCGCCGGCCAGAAGGGCTCCCAGCATGCCCGCGACGAGGTCGGCGGAGCGCACCATGTGCAGGGCGACGGGGCTGTCGGTGGTGACGCCCGCCTCGATGAGTGAGCGTGCGATGCCGGCGGCCCGACGGGCGAGCGCGGCGTACGTCCAGCTGCCGGTGGGGTCCGTGAGGGCGACGGCCCGCGGGTCGTGGGCCGCGCACGCCCGGAAGAGCCCGTCCACGGTGGCGGGTTCGGGCAGGGGCCGGTCGGTGGCGTTCCTGGCGTCGAGCAGGGCCCGGTCCTCGGGTGGCAGCAGGGGGATGTCGCCGATTCGGCGGTCCGGGGTGTCGGCCAGGGCCGTCAGCAGCGTGCGGAAGGCCGACGCCATGCGGTCCGCCGATCGCGGCAGCCACAGGTCGGACGAAAAGCGCAGTTCCACACCGAGGCCGCCGCGCCCTTCGGCATCCTCGGCGACCGTGCAGAGCACGTCGTACGGGGCGGTGTCGTCGTCCAGTTCGAGCGGGGAGGTGGTGCATCCCGCCGCGGTGAAGCCGGTTCGAGGCGGCCCGGTGGTGCGGAAGACGGCCTGGCAGAGCGGATGACGGCTCAGGTCCCGCTCCGGGTCGAGGAGGGTGACGAGCCGTCCGAAGGGTATGTCGGCGTGCTGGTGCGCCTGGTCCCGCGTCCGTCCTACGCGGCGCACCGCCTCCCGGAGGGAGGGGCGGCCGGTCAGATCGGTTCGCAGGACGATCAGGTCCTCGTACGGACCGAACGCGGTCCGCGCGTCCGTCGGCGTGCGGCGGTCCACGGGGCTGCCGAAGGTCACGTCGGACCGGCCCGTCCAGCACGCGAGCAGGAGGGCGAAGGCGGCCGCCGGCACGGTGTCGGCGGCGACTCCTTCCTCATGGGCCAGTCGTCGCAGGCGCTGTGCGTGCCGGGCCTCGACCCGCAGTCGGCGGCCGGTGCCCCGGTGGGTCGCGGTCCTCGGCCGGGGCCGGTCGGTCGGCAGGTCGAGCGGCTGGAGTTCCCGCAGCCGCCGCTGCCAGTACGGCAGGCAGTCGTCCCCGTCCTTCCGCTCCCGGGCCGCTCGGTCCGCGTACACGGGCGGAGTCTTCGCCCGTGCCGCACCCGGCTCGGCGTAAAGGTGGGCGAGTTCGCTCTCCAGCAGGGTGAGCGAGGTCCGGTCGGCGATGATCCGGTGTGCCGTGAGCAGCAGGACGGACCGCTCCTCGCCGGCGCGCACCAGGACGGCGCGCAGCGCGGGTGCGGCGTCCAGAGCGAAGGGGCGGGCGCTCTCCTCGGTGAGGGCGCGGCGCAGCACCGCCTCCGGCACGGGTCCGGGACCCAGGTCCACCTGGCGCAGCGGCAGTTCGGGGCTGGGGTGGACGATGCCGTACGGGCCGTCCTCCCGGGTGCCGAAGGTGCTGCGGAGGAGGTCGTGGCGGGCTGCGCAGATCCGCAGGGCCGATGCCAGGCGCTCGGCGTCGAGGGCGCCTTCGACGAGGGTGGCGCAGGAGAGGAGGTGGACGGGGTGGCCGACGGTGATCTGCTCCAAGTACCACAGTCGTTCCTGTCCGTGGGAGAGCTGCTGGTGGGCCCTTTCCCCCGGCAGAGCCACCGGTTGTGTTTCCGGGTCGTCGTGCACGAGTGCCTTCCCTGGTTCGCGGTGCGGCGATGCGGTGACGGACCGAGGACTCAGCCCGGGCGGTCGGTGTCCCGGGCCGTCCGTCCGGCCTGTTCGCCCGCGTCCAGGCGGCGGCGCAGGCTCAGTGGGCGCATGTCGGTCCACACGTCCTTGATGTGGGCGAGGCAGTCACTCTTCGGGCCGGTCCTGCCCGCGTCCGACCAACCGGCCGGGTTGTCCCGGTCGGCGGGCCAGATGGAGTACTGCTCCTCGTGGTTGACCACGACCTTGTACAGCCGGTCGTCGTCGGGCTTCGGCGTCATCCCCGTGACTCCTCTCTCGGTGGTGTCGGCTCGGTTCGTGGCGGGTGCGCGGGCTGTGCGGCGGTGCGCTCGGGGCTGCGCTGCCGGATGGGCGTGAAGGCGGCTACGACGGCCACGGCCAGGAAGACCAGGGCCACGCCGGTCAGCGGGCCGCGCGTGCCCAGCCACCCGACCAGGGCGGTCAGCAGGGCCGCGCCGAGGGGCGCCAGGCTGCCGTGGATCGTCCAGAACGCGGAGGTGACGCGCCCGAGCAGGTGGTCGGGGGTGACCTCCTGCCGCAAGGACATCGAGCAGACGCCGGCCAGCGCCATGCCGAAGGAGTACAGGAAGATCGTCACGGCTGCCACGGACACCTGCCCGAAGGTGCCGAGGGCCAGGGTCGCCACCGAGCACAGGGCCATCGAGCCGAGCCAGCAGCGGCCGAACCCCCAGGAACGGCGCAGCCGGGCGGTGGCGGCGGCGGCCACGCAGGTGCCCACGCCGGCCAGGGCCAGGACGTAGCCGACCGTGCGTTCGTCCTGCCCCAGGCCGTGCCGCAGGTGGTAGATGAACACGTCGGTCATGCCCAGGCTGAGGAACGTGGTGATCGTCAGCAGCACGGTCAGCGCCCGCAGCACCGGCGTGCGCCACAGGAAGGCGGCGCCGGTGCGAAAGCCGGTGCGCAGATCGTGGGCGGGCTTCGTGACACCGGCCGGATCGTCGTCCGAGGGCCGCTCGGTGGGCCTGAGCCTGATGAGGACCAGCCCGAGGAGGGAGATCCCGAAGCTGCCCGCGTTGATCGACACCGCGGCCGTGGGCCCGAAGAACCCGGACACCACACCGGCCAGGGCGGGCCCGGCGATGTACGCGATCGCGTTGGTGGCCTCCAGGCGGCCGTTCGCCGCGACGATCTGGTCCTTGTCGACGAGATTCGCCACTGCGGTGACGTACGTGATCTTGAACAGCATCTCGAAGACCGAGGCCAGGCCCATGACCACGTACAGCAGCCAGATCTGCGGGCTCAGCGCCCAGCAGACCGGGATCGCCCCGTAGAGCACCAGACGGGCCGCGTCGCACAGCATCAGCAGCCGCCGCCGGTCGAAACGGTCGGCCCAGGCGCCGCCCACGAGACCGGTGAGCAGCGCCGCGGCGCCGGCCACGGCGGTCAGCAGCCCCATCTGCGCCGCCGAGCCGGTGGTGTGCAGCACCAGGAGCGGAACGGCCACCAACGAGAAGGCGTTGCCGACCTCGGACAACGCCTGTACCGCCCAGAAGACGGAGAAGTCCCGGTTGGACCGGAGCGAACGCGCGGGCATGGGAGGGTCTTCCGGCCGGGGGTTCATCGATGTGCTGTGTACGGCTCCGCCATGGCGACCGCTATCCGGCGGGGCCCGGTGAACGGCTCGCGGCCGTGGGAGACCAGCATGTTGTCGATCACCAGGACGTCGTCCGCACGGTAGTCGAAGCGGGTCGAGGCAGCTCGGTAGCACGCCCGCAGATGGTCCATGACGTCGGCCGGGACCGCCTCGCCGTCGCCGTAGTACGTCTGGCTGGGCAGGTTCTCCTCGCCCAGCATCTCCAGCAGCCCCAGTCTGGCGCTCTCCGGCAGGGTGCTGACGTGGAAGACGGTCGCGTGGTTGAACCACACGGGCTCGCCCGTCATCGGATGCCGGTGCACGACGTCCCGCACCGCCCGGGTGCGCAGCCCTCCGCCGGGCAGCCACTGCGCCTCGATGCCCTGCTCACGGCAGTATCGCTCGACCTCGGCGGGGTCGGTGGTGTTGAACGCTTCCTGCCAGGGCAGGCCGACCATGTCGCCGTAGTTGCGGACGACCATCCAGCCGCGCCGCGTGAACTCCCGGCGCACCTCCTCGTCGATGCCGTCGAGTACCCGACGGGTGTCGGCCAGCGGGGTGGCGCCCCCGGTCAGCGGCGGCCGGACACAGTGGAAGAACAGCGTCAGCGGCCAACTCGCCTGGTACGAGTTCTCGTTGTGCAGGAAGATCTCCTCGCCGGGCGGATAGTCGGTGGACGTGTAGACGTTTCCCTTGATCACACTGCGCGGTGAGGAGCGCTCGGTGTACGGCAGCGGCTCGCCGGACAGCGCGCGGACGATGTCGGCGAAGCCGTCGGGGCCCTTGACGTCGAAGCCGCGCAGCAGCAGCGCGCCCCGTTCGCGCAGCGCTGTGCGCAGTTCCTCCCGGTCGGCACGCAGCCGTTCGGCGGCCGGAACACCGTCCGACTCGACGAGGAGCGGGAGCAGCGGGGTTTCGGCGGTCATCGCGGCGCCTCCGACAGCAGCGGAAGCAGAGGCCGTGCCCCGGCCGCGGTGGGCTCCTGCCGGGGCGGCTCCTCCGGTTCGCCGTCAGCTCCGGTCAGCACCAGGCTCAGCACGCGGCCGTTCTCCTTGAACAGGAACCGCTGTTCGGTGAGGCGGTCGAGGCGCCGCCGCAGGTCGTCCGGGCCTTCCGGCCAGTCCCGGGCCAGTTGGTCGGGTTTGGCCGGGGACGACAGGCGGCGCAGCAGCCGAGCGGTCGCGGCGTCGACCGGATGCGTCTGGAGGGCACCGGAGCGGGAGTCGCGGACGGCGAGGCCGCCGTCATCGGTGGTGACCAGGCGCAGCTCGCGGCGGGGCACCTCGGACTCGCCGTACCAGGCGGCGCGCCACTCGGCGACCAGTCGGCTCAGCTCGTCGTGCCACTCGACCGCGTTGAGCGTGTAAGGGGCGAGGTTCTGGTCGGCGAAGAAGTACGCGAGGTCGGCCAACGCGTCCACGTCGAAGGGATAGGTGAGCGCGTAGTAGTCCACCGGTGTGAGGTCGAGGCCGAAATCCTCGCTCCGCTTGAAGTAGGGGCTGAAGCGGTCGAAGCGCACCATGTACACGCCATGTGGTGGTTCCAGATGGACGAAATCACGTAGCTCCTCTACGTACTTGCGGTAGACGGCCGGGTCTTCACCGGGGAAACCGATCAGCAGGTTCCACTCGGGCTTGATGCCGAACTCGTCGCAGTGCTTGAGGAACTGCAGGTTCTGGAAGGCGGTGGTGCCCTTGCCCATGAGCTTGAGCGTGGAGGACGCCAGCGCCTCGATGCCGGGCTGGACGACGGTCACACCGGCGTCCGTCATCGCCTGCAGGACCTGGCGGCTCAGGGGCAGCTTGACCTCGTAGAAGATGGAGGTGCCGGCCGGCGGGTCGAGCCGTGGAAAGACCTCGCGCGGGTAATTGCGCGGCATGACATTGTCGGTGCAGAACAACGAGGTGTATTCGGGCGCGAACTCGAAAAGCCAGTTGAACTGCCGGACGGCGAGGTCGGGCGCCATGGCACGGAAGGCCATGCTTTCGCCGTTCAGCCCGCAGAAGGTGCAGTGCGAACGCTGCCCCCACCAACAGCCACGGGATGTCTCGAAGAAGAGCATCGGCTCGCTGGTGCCGGTGCGGCGCAGTTCCGGATGGTTGTCCAGGGCGGCGAAGAAGCTGGCGTAGTCGGGCAGGATGAAATCGTCGATGTCCCGCTCCGTGCCGATTGCCTTGCGGAATCGGGGATCCCGGCAGTTGCGGCGGGAGAGGATTCCGGGGATGGTGTCGCCGCGTTCCGGTTCGCCGTCCAGCACGCACTGGATGAATTCCCCGAAGGTGTTCAGCGCGGGCCCGGAGAAGACGAAGTCGACCACCGGGACGTGCTCGGCGACCACCGCGCCCATGGGCGCCTCGCAGTTCGCGCCGCCGAGTACGACGAGGGTCTGCGGGCTGCGCTCCTTGATCAGCCGGGCCAGCGCCATGCTGGGCACATGTTGGGCGAACATGGAGCTGAAGCCCACGATGTCGGCCTCGTCGAGCCGGTACCGGTCGATCAGCTCCTCGCAGAACCGCCGCAGCCCGTCGCGGGCCCGCAGGATCTCGGCACGGAAGTCCTCCCAGCGGGCGCCCCGGTAATATCGCTGAAAGTATTCCGTGGCGGTGTCGGGCGCGCCCGGAAAGGCGATGTGCCGGAACAGCCAGTCCCCGATGCCCGTGTCAACGTGGTCGTGGCTCACCGACAGGGATTCATAGAGACGTGTTCCGAAGTACTCGGCCATGTCCTGGTTGAGATAGCACACGTGCGCTCTCGCCCGGCCGTTGAACTCTCGGTGTACGAGAGTCGACAACTGCCCCAAGGCGAATGATGGACGGTTCCAGTCGGCAAAAGGCATGTTCACCAGTGCGACACGCAACAACAACGACCTCCCGCGATCATTCACTGAAGCCTAAACCGAAATCCGCGCGGTCGGCAGAGGAGTTCTGGCCAACGGGAAATCATGGCTCCGCATGCATGAGGTCTGGTCCCGTCGGCGTTCCCGCTCGCTCCCGCGGCATGCGTTCGCCGTGGTCGGCCGAGCCTTCACGGGAGATTCCGGGCCCCTCCTCCGGGCCGCGCGGCCGGCGTCGGCCCACTCGGCCCGGCCCACCGGGCCACGCTTCCCAGCCACACCGGTTGCCGTGACCACGTGGTCCGCACAGCCGCGCGGACCGTAGGGGTGACGACCCCTATCTGGTCGGTTCCGGGCGGTCACCCGAGGCGACGGCGATGTCGGCGTCATGGGGGTCCGGCAGGGGCCGGACAGGGGTTGTTCGGCCAATTTGCCGCTGCCACTCTCGATCCGCTCGCGCAGGTCTCACCGGAAGGGAACGCTGTTCTGCCTCGTGCGACCCGCATGTCCACCGCGCGGAGTCACGACGCGCCGTCGAACGGATCCGGCCGCGGCACGCAGGCCTGGCCCGCCTCGGCCGAACCACCGGACGCGGAACCCGGGCGGTGGTGAGCGCTTGGCGGACATCACGTCGGCTGGGCGGCCCTTCTTCCGCTGCCGGACGTGCCATGCCCGCACACGCCACCCGACCCAGGGAGTTCATCCGCGATGGAACCGCACGTCGTACTGAGCGCCGGATCTGCCGCATCGGTCACCGCGAGTGTGCTGATCGCCCTGGCGGTTCTCATCCCGACGGCCGGCCTGTTCGCCTGGGCCTCCCGGAAGGTGGGCCAGCCGAGCGTGATGGGCGAGATCGTCGCCGGGATCGCGCTCGGCCCCAGTCTTCTCGGGCTGCTCCCGGGGGATCTTCCCGCTGTGCTGTTCCCGGCGGAGGTCAGACCGTATCTACAGGTGCTGGCCCAACTGGGCCTGGTGCTGTTCATGTTCGGCGTCGGATATCACCTGGACATCGGTCAGCTGCGCAGGAGCGGCCGGCAGGTGACCGTGGTCTCCCTCGGCTCGGTGGCACTGCCCTTCGCCATGGGCACCGCGCTCGCCATGGCGCTCCAGCCCTGGGTCGACCGGTCGGAGCTGAAGACCGCGGAGGGGCTCGGTCCCGCGTTGTTCCTGGGCGCGGCCATGTCCATCACCGCGTTTCCGGTGCTGGCGCGCATCATCACCGAACGAGGTCTGGCGAAAAGACGTGTCGGCACGCTGGCACTCGCCTGCGCGGCGCTGGAGGACCTCCTCGCCTGGTGCATCCTGGCGGGTGTCGTGGTCGTCGTGCACTCCAACGGCTCCGGCTATCTGGTGCGGATGGCGCTGGAGTCCGTGGTGTTCCTCCTGGTCCTGGTGTTCGTCGTACGGCCGGGGCTGCACAGGCTGCTGGCGCCTGAGCGGCACTGGGGCGGGAGCGCGCATCTGACCCATGTGGTGCTGATCACGGGTCTGCTGCTGAGCGCGTGGGCGACACACGCCATTGGCCTGCACACGGTCTTCGGTGCCTTCGCGTTCGGTCTCGCCGTGCCGCGCCGGCACATCGACGCGCAGACGCCGGAGGTGCCCGAGCGCATCGAACAGGCCAGCCTGCTGCTGCTCCCGGTGTTCTTCACGGTGACGGGGTTGTCGGTGCACATCCAGGGGCTGGGCACCCAGGGTGTGCTGATGGTGATCGCGGTGCTCCTGGTGGCGTGCGTGAGCAAGTTCGCCGGGGCGGCAGGCGCGGCCCGGCTGACGGGGGCGCCCGGGCGGGAGGCGGCGACTCTCGGTGTGCTGATCAACACTCGGGGGCTGACGGAGCTGGTGATCCTCAACGTGGGTCTCGCGTTGGGAGTCATCGACACCAGGCTGTTCACCGCCATGGTGATCATGGCGCTGGTCACCACGCTGATGACGGGGCCGCTGCTCTCCCGTATCGAGCGGGGCCAGGACGCCGCGACCGGCCCCAAGCGGCGGGACGCCGGGAGCCGGGAGCCCGCCCACGACCGGGTTACGCGCCCTTAAGAGGGCCTTGAGCCGACGTGGTTAGCGTGGCGCGCGGACTTGCACAGGCCGGTGAAAGGACGACTGTGAGCGAACTGAAGAACCTGGTGCTGGACCAGATCCGCAAGTACCACCAGGAACAATCGGCCGTCCAGCCCTTCGTTCCAGGCGTCACGCCGCTGCTGTCGGCCGGGGCCGTGCTCGACGAGGACGACCGGGTGGCCGTGGTCGAGGCGGCCATGGATCTGAACCTGACGGCGGGCGCGGCGTCCCGCAGGTTCGAGAGCGCCATGGCCCGCTACCTCGGGCTGCGCAAGGCGCATCTGACGAATTCGGGTTCCTCGGCGAACCTGCTCGCGTTGAGCTCGCTCACCTCCGGCCTGCTGCAGGACCGGAGGCTGCGCCCGGGCGACGAGGTCATCACCGTGGCGGCCGGTTTCCCGACGACGGTCAATCCGATCCTGCAGAACGGCCTGGTTCCCGTCTTCGTCGACATCGAACTCGGTACCTACAACACGACCGTCGAGCGGATCGAGTCGGCGATCGGGCCGAAGACCAAGGCCATCATGATCGCGCACGCGCTGGGCAACCCGTACCCGGTCGAGGAGGTCGCCCGGCTGGCCGAGGAGCGCGAGCTGTTCCACGTCGAGGACAACTGCGACGCGGTGGGGTCGACGTACAACGGACAGCTCACCGGCACGTTCGGGGATCTGAGCACCATCAGCTTCTATCCCGCGCATCACATCACGACGGGTGAGGGTGGCTGCGTCCTCACCAACAACCTCGCACTGGCCCGCATCGTGGAATCGCTGCGCGACTGGGGCCGGGACTGCTGGTGCGAGCCGGGCGAGGACAACAAGTGCCGTAAGCGCTTCGGGTACCAGATGGGGACACTGCCGTACGGCTACGACCACAAGTACATCTTCTCCCACGTCGGCTACAACCTGAAGTCGACCGACCTGCAGGCCTCGCTGGGGCTGACGCAGCTGACCAAGGTGGACGACTTCGGCCGGGCCCGGCGGCGGAACTGGCGGCAGCTGCGCGACGCGATCGAGGACCTGCCGGGTCTGCTCATGCCGCGTCCGACCGCGCACGGCGACCCCAGCTGGTTCGGTTTCGTCCTGACCGTCGCACACGACGCCCCGTTCACCCGCGACGAGCTGGTGGCATTCCTGGAGGGGCGGAACATCGGGACCCGTCGCCTCTTCGGCGGCAACCTCACGCGCCATCCGGCCTTCCAGGACCGGCCGCACCGCATCGCGGGCGATCTGACGAACAGCGACATCATCACCGAGCGGACCTTCTGGATCGGCGTCCACCCCCGGCTCACCGCCGAAATGGTCGACTACATGGCCGACTCGGTCCGCGAGTTCGTCACGGCCGCCCATCGGCGCCGCGGGAGCGGCGCCGTACCGGCCTGACCCGCGCGCCATCCACTTCACCGAGGAGAGACGCTGTCATGACTGAACGGGATCCACGACACGACGCCGCCGGGGACGCGGGTGGCGACCCCTACCCGTACTACGCGGGCCTGCGGCGGGAGTGCCCGGTGGCCAAGGTCCGCCAGGGCAACGGGATGGAGATGTACCTCGTCACGCGGTACGAGGACGCCAGGGCGGCGCTGAACGACGCCCGGCTCGGGAAGAATCCCAAGCACGGGGCGGCGATGCTGGCCGCCAGCGGCGCTCCGCTGCCCAAGGAGAGCGGCTCCAACCTGGCCGGTCACATGCTCGCCAGCGATCCACCCGAGCACACCCGGCTCCGCGGGTTGCTCGCCCGGGAGTTCACCGCAAGGCGGGTCGAGGTGATGCGTGAGCGCGTTCAGCGGACGGCGGACGAACTCGTCGACGGCATCGCGGACCGGCTGTCCGACGGGCAGGGCGTGGTGGACCTGCTCACGGAGTTCGCCTTCCCGCTGCCCATGACCGTCATCGCCGACCTGCTGGGCATTCCGCTGGCCGACAAGGACAAGTTCCGGGCGTGGTCGCAGGCCGTGCTACTGCCGCTGGGTACGCCGGGCAAGGCGGAGGGGGTACAGGAGTTCAGCGCCTATCTGGCCGACTTGATGCAGGCCAAGAAGGCCGCCCCCGGCGACGACCTGTTCAGCGCGCTGGCCGCGGCCGAGGGCGACGACAAGCTGTCCCCGCAGGAACTCATCGGCACCGCGATCCTTATGATCATCGCCGGTCACGACACCACGGTGAACCTCATCGCCAACGGGACGCTTGCTCTGCTGCGTCACCCCGAACAGCTGAAGCTGCTGCGGGACTCCCCCGAGCTGCTGCCGGACGCGATCGAGGAGTTCCTGAGGTACGACGCCCCGCTGGAGCGCGCCACCGCCCGCTGGGCCGTGGAGGACATGGAGATCGCCGGCACGCCCGTGCCGAAGGGGAGTTTCGTCAACGTCGTCCTCGGTTCCGCCAACCGGGACGAGGCTGCGTTCCCCGACGCCGACCGGTTGGACATCACACGCCGCGGCGGCAACCGCCACATCGCGTTCGGCCGGGGCATCCACCACTGCATCGGCGCTCCACTGGCGCGGCTGGAGGGCGAGCTGGCCATCGGCACGCTGCTGCGCCGCTTCGGCACCCTCGAACTGGCCGTGGCTCCGGAGGAGTTGCGCTATCGGCAGAGCATCGTCATGCGGAGTCTGACGGCCCTTCCGGTGCGGGTAGCCCTCGGCTGAGCGACGCCCGCGACGCATTCGCGCCTCGCGCCGCAGGCCCCGCAGCCCGGTGTGGAACCGGGTGCCGGGCCTGCGGAGCTGTCACGCCGTGGCCGTGTCCGGGCCCGTGGGAGGCAGCTCGTTCCCGCCCGTGACGAGGACGCTTTGGAGCTCGGCGGACAGATCGGTGCGCCGCTTGGCATTGAGCTTGCGGTACACACTGGTCAGATGCTGTTCGACCGTGCTGATGGTGATGAACAGCTTTGCGGCGATCTGCCGGTTCGACTTCCCCCGCGCGGCCAGCACGGCGACCCTCAGCTCCGCGTCGGTCAGCTGCGAACGCCGGTCGGTACCCACGGGCAGCCCATCGGGAGGGCCCGAACGTCGTGGTTCGGTCTCTCCGGGCGTCCTCCGGCGACAGGGAACGCCGACCAGCTCGACGCCCGTCTCCTCGGTCAGGCCGCGGGCCATCCGGGTCAGCTCGCGGGCCTCGTCGCCGTGTCCACGGGCGTCGTGCGCGCGGGCGAGCTCCACCAGGCCCAGGGCCAGTTCGAAGAGGTCGCCGGATTCGCGGAGGTTCTCCACGGCCTCGCTGAGGAACGCCGTGGAGTCCTCCGCCCCGTCGACCGACCCGAGGATGCGCAGCGATACGCCACGGGTGCGGTAGTCGTCGGCCGACGCCCTGGCCAGTTGTTCGGTGAGCAGATCCCGCACCTGGTTGGTGTGGCCGAGCGCCGCCGACGCCTGTGCGGCGTCCGTCCGCCACGCGACGAGGCGGGGGTCGTCGAGGTCCCACTTCATCATCAGGTCGCCACAGGCCTGGAAGTCCGACAGTGCGGCGTGCGGACAGTCCATGGCGAGGTGGTAGCGGCCGCGGGCCTGCAGGTAGTGCAGTGCGCCCATGGTGTCGAACATGGCCTCCGGCACCGGGATGCTCAGATAGGCCGCGGCGCTGTCGAGCTTGCCCAGGGCCGTGGCCGCGAGCACCATGTTGGCGATCGGCGATCCCACGGCGACGCCCCAGCTCTTGGGCGAGACGAGGGTCAGTGCGTCCCGGGCGAACCGCTCGGCCGTGGCCATCCGCCCCCGGCGTATGTCGATGAACGCGCGCAGGTTGGCCAGGAGGGCCTGCCACATCGAGGCCCGCCGCTGCGCCGCCTGCCGCAGCAGGGAGTCGCCCCAGTGCACGGCCCGGTCGAGCTGGTTGAGGTGGATGAGCGACACCAGGGCCGCGGAGAGCGTCGGCAGGCTGTGGTCGTCCAGCCTGGCCCCGAGCAGGGTCTGCTCGGCGGCGCCCAGCGCGTCGTCCCCGGCGCTCTGCGGGAGCACGGGGCTCACGTACAACGCGTTGCCGGTGGAGATCCGGGCCGCCGGGGCGTGCGCCTCGACGAGCCCGGAGCTGACGTGGCCCACCTGGTGGCGGGGGAAGAGGCCGGGAAACGCCCAGCCGAGCCCCATGCGGATCGGGTCGAGTTCCTTGGTGGGACCGCTGCCGTGCCGCTGCATGGCCTGGAGGACGTCGAGGACCTGCTCGGTATGGCCGAACCAGAGCAGGTGCCCGACCAGCGCGACGGCGTCACGGAACTCCAGCCGGTTGTCGAGTGCGGCGGCGCTCAGGCCCGGCATGTAGGGCAGGGCCGCCTCCGGGCTGCCGCGCCACTTGGCGCGGACGAGTGCCGCGGTGATGGCGGCGTGCTCGCGTTCGTCGGTCGAGGCACGGCCGGCCATCCGCAACCAGGCGATGGCGGAGTCGGCGTCGTTCGCGGCGAGCGCCTCGTCGGCGGCCTCCCGCAGCACGGATATGGTCCAGTCGCCGTCGGCTCGTCCAGCGCTGGCCAGGTGCTGCGCCACCACGGTGGCCGACGCGCCGTGCTCGTGGAGTACGCGGGCGGCCTCGCCGTGCAGGTCGGAACGGTCCGCGCCGTCCGGGGACCACAGAACCGCTTCGCGGGCGGCGTCTTGGCGGAACCGCCCGCCACGCAGCAGTCCGAGGCCGTGCAGGGCGCTGATGGCCCGGGCGAGCGACTCGGGGTCGGAGCCCAGGATGTCGGTGAGCACGGGCAGGGTCGCGTGCTTGCCCATGACCGCGATCGCCCGCGCCACGTTCAGGGTCAGCGGAGCCCCGCGGTAGAGGCAGGCCGAAACCGCGCGCGAGAAGGCGTCACCGGGCGTCAGCTCGGCTCCCGCCGCCCGAGCCTCGGCATGGTGGTCCTCCAGCATGGCGTGGACCAGGAGGGGGTTGCCGCCGGTCACGTCGTGGCACGAGGCCGCGACACGGCGCGAGGCGCGTATGCCCAGATCCTCGGCGAGGATCTCCGCGACACCGTCCCTGGACAGCAGTTTGAGCCGGATCTGGTGACAGTGCCGGTGACGCAGGAGCTCCGCGTCGAACCGGGGATGACTGAATTCCGGCTCGTCACACTGGTTGAGGATCAGAAGCACCCGTGCGGGGCGCAGACTGGCCCGCCGTATGAGATAGAGGAGTGCCTCGAGCGACGGCACGTCCGCATAGTGGACGTCGTCGACTCCTATCACCACCGGTGCGCGACTACTGAGGGCGTAGAGCGCCTGGCTCACCACGGACGGCGCACGGACATCGAATTCACCGGTCACATCCGTTTGCGATTCCCACAGCGACCGAGGCCCTTTTACCTCTGCGGTGGAAATGCTGTGTGCCGCGTCCTCCATGAGACGCCGGACGTTGTCATCATTTTCCGTATAAGGCGCGGAACTCGCTATGATCTGGCCGATCACTCCGAGCGGTAAGGCCCGTTCCGTCCGCGAGCCGGTCGCCTGAAGAAATACAGCGCCCTCACCGACGACTTCTCGGGCAAAGGCGTGCAGTAGAGCGGACTTGCCGCTGGCCACGGCCCCCGATACGACCGCCAGCTGAACAGTTCCCTTCTTCCCTTCGGTGAACAACCGCCGTAGGGTTTTGAGTTCTCTTTCCCTTCCAGCTAAGTGCATACTTCCCCCGCATCTCACAACGACGCGTACAGCCCGGGGCCGGACACCCCTGACGACTTGACCAAGACTTTGCGAGTCTGCCATACGGGTAGGACCGCGGCAGCGAGTGATCCGCTGTTGGCGCGAGTTTTCCCGCCGGCCGAATAAGCGGGGGACGGGATTCCGTTACTCGGGGATCACCGTGGGCGCGGGGCTCACCCGCCTGCCGCCGAACGAGCGGGTGCCGAACGCACCCATGCGGAACTCGCCCGCGATCCTGTCACCGTCGACGGTCGCCCGGCCGGAGAACCTCAGGACCTGCGGCTTGCGCAGCGTGGACTTCCACGTCAGCTGGTTTCCGTCGACCGCGCCCTCTTCGAGGGCGACCTTGCTCTCGACCATGTCGAGCGTTCCGGTGAAAGCGTCGGCCGTCTCGACGATGGACAGCACCCACTCGAAGTCGCCCTTCGGCGTGTGCGCCGTGATCTGCCAGTCCCCCGCGATGCTCATCGTGCCCCCTGCCCGCGCCACATGACACTCATGCGGCGCTCGTCCGTACGAGTAGTGGTGTGCTCGATCGACTTCAGGCTAGGAAGCGGGCATTGTCTCCCTCTAAAGCCGCAAGGGGCGCCCACGGCCGTCAAGGCCCCGGGCGCCCCTGCCCCCAGGGGGGCCGGACGGCGTACCGCCTACTCGCTCAGCAACTCGGAGACGGTGGCTGCCAGCGCCTGATCGGCGAGCATGCCGCCGTGGTCCACGTCGCACCTGATCTCGCGGGCCACCGCCACCTCCGTACCCGCCGATCGCATCGCGTTCAGGCCACTCAGCGGCGTGTTGGAACTGAACGCGACGGCGGAGCGCCAGCGCTCGCGAGGGTCGATGTCGCCGGCTGCGGCAAGGTAGTTCAGGAAGGTGCCGAAGACCTCGAAGAGCTCCGCCCGGCGCCGTTCGTCCAGCCCGGCTTTGGCGAGCGCCGGTTCACCGAAGTCCCACATCAGGGAGATCAGCGCGTCTTTCAGGTCACCGAGATCCTCGGTCTCCTCGTAGGCACGCCGGCCGATCTCCCTGGCCTCGGCGATGTCCTGCGCCGGCAGAACGGAGTTCATGAACCCGGTGACCTTCTGGAACTGCCACATCAGCGTCTGCGCCGTTGACAGTTCGGGGTCGAACAACACGAGGAGTGGCTCGGTCGTCTGCCACTGGGCGATGCGCTCCGCCAACGCGGCGGCATACACGGACCCGGCACAGAACCCCAACAGCGCCTTCACATGCGGACGTTCCTCCGCCGGCTTGCGCGCCCACCGATCGATGTAACCGGCGCCCGTGGCGGCGAACGGGCTGCCCGCGACCGGCGGAACGGTCTCCCAGACGGTCGCGGCGACCTTGAGATGGGCCACCAGGTCGGTGAACCGCGCCTCGGGCCGCCCGGTGGTGTCGAAGTCCACCGCCAGGACCACGGACCCCGACGGGTCGCTGTCGGTCAAAATCTTCCACGCCGCTGTTTCCGTCATCGTCATCCCTTGTTCGCAGACGGCTGGAGCGACGACGAGTGTAGAACCCACCGGATAACTCCGGACAGCCCCTACTGCCCCTATACGGATTCCCGCAACAGGTAGGGGTATCCGTGCTTAGCGCGACTCTCCTATCTTGCTTTTGAAAGGCTACGCCTGACAGCACCCCGCGCGCCGCGCCGACCGTGCGACCCCGCAGGAGAGGACCCCACGTGGAACCCGCAGCGAAGCCCACCGCCCGATCCGCCAGCGCATTTTCCGTGGCCACGCGCAAGGAAGAGGCCATGTGGCTGCTGGAGCGGCTCGTTCCCGAAAGCGCGGCGAACAATCTGGCGCTGGCATTCCAGGTCGACGGCAAGCTGGACGCTCCGGCTCTGCACAATGCCGTCACGATCCTGTGCAACCGCTATGAGGTTCTCCGTACCGTCTATTTCGCGACCGGTGCCGAGCTGGTGAAGAGCGTCGTGGCGGCCGACGAGTTCTCCGTCGGAATATCCGAGTTCGACGATTTCTCCGCGGCGCCCGAGGAGATGGACCGGGCGCTGCGGCCGTTCGTCACCCGGCGTTTCGTCCTCGACGGGCGCCCGCTGGTCCGCGCGGGCCTCTTCCACCACCCCGACGGCGATGTCGTCTGCCTGGCGTTCCACCATCTCGTCTACGACATCATCTCCGGGACCGTGCTCCTGGAGGAACTGCTGGCGGCATACGAGTCGGCCGTGGCCGGCCGGCCCCCGACCGGGGAACTGCTGACCGAGGTCCCGGCCTTCCACGAGCCGGAGCCTTCGTCGGCGAGCCTCGACTTCTGGCGCGGCCGGATGGCGGACTTCGACCCGTCCTCCCTCGACCTGTGGTGCACCGCGCCGGACTCGGCGGACCCGACGCTGAAGGGCGATCAGGTCACCCACTCCCTGTCCCCCGAGGCGGTGGCCGTCGTCAAACGGCTGCCCCTGGAGGTGCGGGCGCCGGAGGCCGTCGTGCTGCTCGCCGCGTTCGATCTGCTCCTGGCGGCACACGGGGCCGGACCCGACATCACCGTCGGCTCTCCGGTGAGCGTGCGCCCCAGGGAGGCGCCCCGCACCGTCGGTCACCACACCAACGTTTTGCCCCTGCGGGTCCTCGTCGACCCAGCGGACAGCTTCCGGACGCTCGTGCGCAAGGCCCGCGACACCTACTTCGCCGCGCTGTCCCACGCGGACGTGCCGGTCGACAGCGTTTCCGAGCTGGTCCCGCGAGCCGGGGCGTCCTGGCGGAACAGGCTCTGCCGTCATCTGTTCAACTACTTCCCGCAGCTGACCGAGGCGGAGTTCGAGGTGTCCGGCCAACGGGTGCGGCCGGTGGTCGTCGAGAGCGGCTACAGCAAGTTCGACCTGGAGTTCTTCGTCGCCTCCTCGGCCGACGCCGTCCGGATCACCGCCCGCTACGCCACGGAGAAACTGGACGAGGACGGCGTACGGGCGCTGCTGCTGCGCTACGAGGCACTGCTGCTGTCCTTCGGCGAGGACGTGGACCGGCCGACCGGTGGACTGCGGATCTGGAACGACGAGGACCGGGCGGTCATCGAGGCCGCGAACGACACCGCCCGCGCCTTCGATCCTCCGAACGTCGTGGAGGCCGTACGCCGACACGCCCTCGACACCCCGGACGCGGTGGCCGTTCGGCAGGGCGACGCCTCCGTGACGTACGCCGGGTTGTGGCGCTCGGCCGTGCGCGTGCGCGACCTGCTGGTCACCTCCGAAGTCGGCCCGGGGGACGTCGTCGCGCTCGCCGCCGCACGGAGCGCGTCGCTGACCGCCGCCGTGCTCGGCACCTGGCTGGCGGGGGCCGCGTATCTGCCGGTGGACCCGGAGCATCCCGCGCACCGCGTGGCGTACCTGCTCTCGGATTCCGGGGCGAAGGTCGTGCTGACCGACCGCGACCTGTCGTGGCCGGTCGACGAGGACGTGGTGGCACTGACGCTGCCGCCGGTCGCCGAGGCCGCCGCAGACCTGCCCGAGATCGACGTGCCGAGCCGGATCGACCCCGGCTCCCCGGCCTATCTCATCTACACCTCCGGGTCGACCGGGCGGCCCAAGGGCGCCGTCATCCCGCATCGCGCCGTCTCCAACATCGCGGCGGACTACACCGTGCGGCTGCGTGCCACTGCGCGGGACGCGACGCTGTGGATGACGACGTTCGCCTTCGACATGGCCAACCTCGAGCACTACGTCCCGCTCTACTCGGGCGGTCACATCGTGGTCGCGCCGGACGAAGCACGCACCGACGGCGCCGTGCTGCGGGACCTGCTCGAACGCCATGACCCGGGGATCGTCCAGGCCACTCCGACGACCGTGCGGCTCGTCCTGGACCAGGTGGCTGACCGCCTGGCGGGGCGCCGGGTGGTCATCGGGGCGGAGCCCGTGCCCGTTCCGCTCGCCGAGCGGCTGCTCGCCACGGGCTGCGAGGTGCACCACGCCTACGGTCCGACCGAGACCACGACCTGGTGCACCTGGGGGGTGCTGCCCGCTCGGCTGGGCGGTCGGCTGGACATCGGCGTACCCATCTGGAACACCCGCGTCATGGTCCTGGGCCCGGACGGCCGGGAACTGCCCATCGGTGTCAGCGGCGAGGTGTGCATCGCGGGGGACGGTGTCGCTCTCGGCTACCACGGCCGACCCGACCTCAACGCCGAACGGTTCGGGGAGCACCCCGTGTACGGGCGCTACTACCGCTCCGGCGACCTGGGCCGATGGCGCCCGGACGGCAGCCTGGAGCTGTTCGGGCGGGCGGACCGACAGGTCAAGCTGCGCGGCAACCGCATCGAACTGGGCGAGATCGAGGCGACGTTGCTCGCCCACGCCGGCGTCAGGGCGGCCGCCGCCGTCGTCGTCGGGGACCGCAGCGCCGATGGCCGTCTCGTCGCGTTCGTCGAGGCGGCCACCGACGGCCGGGACCTCACCGACGAGCTGTGGGAACACGCGCGCTCGGAGCTGCCGCGCTCGGCGATCCCGCAGGACTTCGTCGTCCTGGAGTCACTGCCGACCAATGCCAACGAGAAGGTCGACTACCCCGCGCTCGAGGCGCTGGCCACCGGGCGGGCGGGCACCCCAGCGGTACCCGGCCACGGTGTGGACCAGGGCGCGGAGCGGGCGGCGGGCGCGGAGCCCGGCGAGGAAGCCGACGAGCTGGTACGGACGCTGATGGGGCTCTGGCAGCAGTTGCTCGGCCGTGACGAGGTGACACCCGAGTCCAACTTCTTCACCAGCGGAGGCCATTCGCTGCTCGGCGCCCAGTTGGTGCAGCGGATCGAGGAGGCGGTCGGTGTGCCGCTGAAACTCGGCGATCTGTTCGCCGCGCCGACCCCGGTGGCGCTCGCGGCTCACATCCGCTCCGCCGGGGGCAGCTGATCGCGTAGGCAGGGTAGGGGTGAGCTCGTAGGAATACGTACGAGACATATATGAGGAAAACCGCTCGGGACGGTCACGGGACCGTCCCGAGCGGCGTCGCGGACCGGTCATCTCATGCGGAGCCGGTGCGGGTCAGGGTCCGCAGCGAGGTCGCCAGGGTGTCCGCCAGCTCCGGCCCGTGCTGGTCCAGGTAGAAGTGACCGCCGGGGAAGACCCGGAGGTCGAACTCCCGGGAAGTGTGGTCTCCCCAGGCCGCGGCCTCCTCGACCGTGGTGTGCGGATCGGTGTCGCCGACCAGCATCGTGACGGGACAGTCGAGCCGCACTCCGTGGGTGCGGGGGTGGGTCTCGACGGCCTGGTAGTCGCCGCGGACGGCGGGGAGGATCGAGGCGAGCAGATGCTCGTCGTCGAGCCAGGCCGGATCGGTGCCGCCGGCCTCGGTCAGCTCCCGTACGAGACCGGCGTCGTCCCTCAGGTGCACGGTGCCGCCGCGCAGCCGTGACGGGGCCGGGTACCCGGACGCGAACAGCTTCACCGGGGGGTTGCCCCGGTCCTGGAACCGGCGAGCCACCTCGAAGGCGACGATCGAGCCCATGCTGTGCCCGAAGAAGGCCAAGGGGCGGTCGTCCCATCCGGTCAGCGCGGCGAAGGCGCGGTCGGCGAGTTCGGCGAGAGTCTCGACGCAGCCCTCCGCGAACCGGTCCTGCCGACCCGGATACTGCAGGGCGACCGTGTCCACGGCGGGGCCGAGCGTCTCGGAGAGCGGGTAGAAGTAGCTGGCGGCGCCGCCCGCGTGCGGGAAGCAGACCAGCCTCACCGCCGCGCTGCCGGACGGGTGGAAGCGGCGGACCCACTCCCCCGCGGGGTTCCCTGAGACCGTCATGCGCTGAACTCCTCCTCCTGTGCCGGTGTCGTGCCGTGGTCGGTCCGGAAGCGGTTGATCGCCTCGACGTGCTCGGCGCGCATCTCCTCGTCACGCACGCCCAGGCCTTCCTCGGGGGCGAGGCACAGCACACCGACCTTGCCCTGATGGAGGTTGCGGTGCACGTCGTACGCCGCCTGGCCGGTCTCCTCCAGCGGGTAGACCTTCGACAGCGTCGGGTGGATCTTCCCCTTGACGATGAGGCGGTTGGCCTCCCAGGCCTCCCGGTAGTTGGCGAAGTGCGAGCCGATGATCCGCTTCAGGGACATCCACAGGTAGCGGTTGTCGTACTCGTGCGAGTAGCCCGAGGTCGAGGCGCAGGTGGTGATGGTGCCGCCCTTGCGCGTGACGTACACGGACGCACCGAAGGTCTCACGGCCGGGGTGCTCGAAGACGATGTCGACGTCCTCACCACCCGTCAGTTCGCGGATGCGCTTGCCGAAGCGCTTCCATTCCCTGGGGTCCTGGGTGTTCTCGTCCTTCCAGAACCTGTACCCCTCGGCGCCGCGGTCGATGACCGCCTCGGCGCCCATCGAGCGACAGATCCGCGCCTTGCGCTCACTGGACACCACACAGATGGGGTTGGCGCCGCCCGCCAGCACCAACTGGGTGGCGTAGCTGCCGAGTCCGCCGCTCGCGCCCCAGACGAGGACGTTGTCGCCCTGCTTCATCCCGGCACCGTTGCGCGAGACCAGCTGGCGGTACGCCGTGGAGTTCACCAGACCGGGCGCCGCCGCCTCCTCCCAGCTCAGGTGCGCGGGCTTCGGCATCAGCTGGTTCGACTTCACCAGCGCGATCTGCGCCAGGCCGCCGAAGTTGGTCTCGAAGCCCCAGATGCGCTGCTCGGGGTCGAGCATCGTGTCGCCGTGGCCGTCCGACGCCTCCAGTTCGACCGACAGACAGTGCGCGACAACCTCGTCGCCCGGCTTCCAGGCGTTCACCCCGGGGCCGGTGCGCAGGACCACACCCGCCAGATCGGAGCCGAGGACGTGGTAGGGCAGGTCGTGCCGCGCGGCCAGCGGCGACAGCCTGCCGTACCGCTCGAGGAAGCCGAACGTCGGCAGCGGCTCGAAGATCGACGACCAGACCGTGTTGTAGTTGACGGAGCTCGCCATGACCGCGATGAGCGCCTCGCCCATTCCGGGCTCGGGCGTGGGCACGTCCTGAACGTGGAGCGACTTGCGCGGGTCCTTGTCGCGGGACGGCGTCCCCTCGAACATCCCGACGTCCTCCTTCAGGACGACGTTCGCGCGGTAGGACTCGGGCAGTGGCAGCGCGGTGAAGTCGTCCGAGACCGCGTCACCGGAGAGGACGGCGCTGATGATCTCTTGCATTTCGGTTCCCCAACGTTGGGTCGTGGCGTCGCTGCGTCGGACGCCGGTGAGTAGGTGGACCACGCGAGAACCCCTACGTTCGCCTGGGGTTCTTCGGGCTCGGGGGACTGGGGGATCTAGGGGTGTTCGCCCACGGAGCGGGGCTGAGACCCTGCTGTGACGATGCGCAACCCTGCTCGGTGCGAGGAGATCCACTGATGGAAGTTGTCGGGAAAGGCTTCCTGGCCCACAACCTGGAGCCGGTCATCGACCGCCATCCTCGCGCCACGGTGCTGGCGGCGGGTGTGTCCACCACGGTGGCCGACTCCCCGATGCAGTTCCGGCGTGAGGCGGAGCTGCTGCGCGAGCAGGCCGAACGGTGCCGCCGGGCGGGCCGGCTGCTGGTGTTCCTGTCGAGCGCGTCGCACGCCATGTACGGCAGCCCCGACACGGCCGCGGACGAGACCTACGCGGTGACCCCCTCGTCCCCTTACGGACGGCACAAGCTGGCCATGGAGCAGGAACTCCGCGAGAGCGGTACGCACTGGCTGACGCTGCGGCTGAGCCACACGGTCGGTCCAGGCCAGCGGGGGCACCAGTTGCTGACGTCGCTCATGCGGCAGATCCGCTCCGGCCGGGTCAAGCTGTTCCGCGGTGTGCACCGCGACCTGATCGACGTCCGTGACGTGGTGGCTGCCCTGGACGGCCTGTTGGCGGCGGGGATTCGCAACGAGATCGTCAACGTCGCCTCCGGGACCGCGTATCGGATCGAGGACATCGTCGACGGCGTGGAGGCCAGGCTCGGTTGTGCCGCCACCCGGGAGATCGTCGAGGTGCCGTCCAACCGCACCGTGGTCTCGGTGGAGAAGCTGCGCCGGCTGGTGCCTGCGGCGTGCCCGCCCGGCGGTCTGCCGTACCTGAACGTGCTGCTCGACCGGTACGTCGCGGAACGGCAGACGCCGCCGTCAGAACCTGGACAGCACGTCGCGCAGGGCGTCGATGACCCGGTCCTGAGCCGCCTCGGACAGGGTCGGATACATCGGTAGGGAGAAGATCTCGTCCGCGAGCCGCTCGGTGACGGGCAGGTCCCCCTTGGCGTAGCCGAGGTGCTCGAAGCCCGTCATGGTGTGCACGGGCCACGGGTAGCTGATGTTCAGCGCGATGTCATGCTTCTTCAGCTCTTCGATGATCGTGTCCCGCCGGGGGTGGCGGACCACGTAGAGGTAGTAGACGTGTTCGTTGCCCTCGGTCACCTCGGGCAGGAGCAGCCCGCCCGGCCCGGCGAGGTCCGCGAGGCCCTCGGCGTAGCGCCCGGCCACCCGGCGGCGGCCTTCGATGTAGCGGTCGAGCCGGCCGAGTTTGCGGTTCAGGATCTCGGCCTGGACCTCGTCCAGGCGGGCGTTGTGGCCCGGCGTGCGGACGACGTAGTACACCTCCTCCATGCCGTAGTAGCGCAACTGCCGCATGGCCTGGTCGGTTTCGGCGTCGGAGGTGATGACGGCACCGCCGTCCCCGTAGGCGCCGAGGACCTTGGTCGGATAGAAGGAGAACGCGGCGGCGTCGCCCATGGAGCCGGCGATCCGGCCGTCGCGGCGGGCGCCGTGGGCCTGGGCGCAGTCCTCCAGGAGCTTCAGGCCGTGCTCGTCGGCGAGCCGCCGCAGCGGCGCCATGTCGACGCACTGGCCGTACAGGTGCACCGGCAGCAGCGCCTTGGTCCGGGCCGTGATCGCCTCGGCGACGCACTCGGTGTCCATGAGGAAGTCCTCCTCACGGACATCGACGAAGACCGGTTTCGCCCCGGTGCCGCTGATGGCGACCACGGTCGGCGCCGCGGTGTTGGAGACCGTGACGACTTCGTCGCCCGGTCCGACGCCGAGGGCCTCCAGGCCCAGCTTGAGTGCGTTGGTGCCGTTGTCCACGCCTGTGCAGTACGGGACGCCATGGTAGGCGGCGAATTCCCGTTCGAATCCTTCGACGCTCTGACCGAGAATGAGCTGACCGGAGGAGAACACCGTTTCCACGGCGTCGATAATATCGCTCCGCTCTTCGTCGTATTCAGCCAGGTAATCCCATATGCGAATGGCCACGGAGGCTCCTCACGATTCGAGTCCCGGATGGGTGTCGCACGGTTCTTCGGCACCATACCGTTGAAAGAGACGTAAGTGCCAGATACCGCGGGAATGAGCCACGCGGCAGCGGGCCCCGCCGACAGTACACGCTCGGACCTGCCAGGTCTCGCCCTACGAATGCGGGTTTAGCCGCGCTTCGTCCGCCTTTTAGCGACCGCTGGTGCCGTGGTGTACGACACCGGCGAATTTGGAGCGGCGATGCGCGTACTTTTTATTCCAGCTGCCGTACCCAGCCATCTCTTTCCGATGGTTCCGCTTGCCTGGGCCTTTCGCAGCGCCGGCCACGAGGTGTACATAGCGGGTCAGCCACCCGTGGTGGATTCCATTGTGGGGGCGGGATTGAACGCCATTCCGGTGGGCGCTTCCTACGACCTGATGGCAAATATCACCGCGGCCGGGGAAGCGGTGCGGCGAGAGACCGGGGAGGGACCCACCGCTTCCGGTGACGTCTCGGCGATGTCCCCGGAGGCGTTCCGCCGGTATGCCGAGCTACGGGTCGAGCCCCATGTCCGGACGGCGTTCGCGATGGTCGACGAGCTCGTCACGTTCGTCCGCGCCTGGCGTCCGGACCTGGTGGTGTCGGATCCGATCACCATGGTGGCCCCCCTGGTGGCGGCGGTGGCGGGCGCACCCCTGGTCCACCACCTGTGGGGACCGCAGCCGGCCACGCTGACCGATTTCCCCGGCTACGGCGCGGACCCGGAGAGCTGGCCGGGACAACTGCGCGAGCTGTACGGCCGGTTCGGAGTGGAACCGGCCGCCCACCACGGTGTCGGCACGGTCGACCCCGGTCCCCCGAGCCTCCAGCCGGCCCGGGTGCCCCGTCGTCTCGCAGCCCGGTATCTGCCGTTCAACGGCTCGGCCCCGGTGCCGGACTGGCTACGGGTGCCGGCCGACCGGCCGCGGGTGTGCCTGTCGTGGCTGACGCTGAACACGGTGTCCCATGAGTCGGGCGCCGCCCATCCGCTCACCGCGCTGATCGGCTCGCTGTCCACGCTGGGCGTGGAGACGGTGGTGGCCGTGCGCGCCGCCGATCGCGAGAGAATCGGGCCCGTGCCCGACGGCGTGCGGGTGGTGGTGGACCTGCCGTTGAACGCGGTTCTGCCGACCTGCGCGGCCGCGGTGAACCACGGCGGGACGGGCACCACGCTGACGGCGGCCTACTACGGCGTCCCGCAGGTCGTCGTCCCCTACAACCCCGGTCTGACGTTCAACGCGCGGCTCCTGACCGGGGCGGGTGCCGCGTTGACGCTGCCGGCCGATCCGATCGACGCCGACGACGTGGCGGCGGCCGTCTCGTCACTGCTCGGCGACTCGCCCGTCCGCAAGGCCGCGGCGGAGCTGCAGGCGGAGAACCTCGCCCAGCCCGCTCCCTCCCAGGTCCTGAAGAGCATCGAGGAGCTTGTGTGAACAACGAGGTCAGCGCCCGAGGGAAGCTCCTGCTGGAGGACCCGGACAGCACCGCCATCCCCTTCAACCGGGCGTATGTGACGGGTGCCGAGACGACGCACATGGAGGCCGCCCTGGCGAGCGGGACGCTGGAGGGTGACGGCCCCTTCACCGCACGTGCCACCGCGGTGCTCACCAGGATGATCGGCTCCGCCGCCACCTTGCTGACCACCTCGTGCTCGCACGCGCTGGACATGACGGCGCTGCTGCTCGACCTACGGGCCGGCGACGAGGTCGTCATGCCGTCGTTCACCTTTCCCTCGACGGCCAACGCGTACGCGCTGCGCGGTGCGGTGCCGGTCTTCGCCGACTGCCGCCCGGACACGCTCAATATCGACGAGCGGCTCGTGGAGGCGGCGATCACGGAGCGGACCAAGGCGATCGTGATCGTCCATTACGCGGGGGTCGCCTGCGAGATGGACGCCATCATGAAGATCGCGGAGCGTCATGGTCTGATGGTGATCGAGGACAACGCCCACGGTCTGGGCGGGAGTTACCGCGGCACTCCGCTCGGTGCGATCGGGGCGCTGGCGACGCAGAGCTTCCACTCGACGAAGAACGCTCACTGCGGCGAGGGCGGCGCCCTCGTGATCAACCAGGTGGACCTGGTCGAGCAGGCGGAGATCATCCGCGAGAAGGGCACCAACCGCACCCAGTACTACCGGGGCACGGTCGACAAGTACCACTGGGTGGAGCTGGGTTCGAGCTATCTGCCGTCCGAACTGCTCGCCGCCTTCCTCACCGCGCAGCTGGAGAACTTCGACACGATCCAGGCGCGTCGGCTCCAGGTGTGGGACGCCTACCAGGAGCGGCTGGCGGAGTGGGCCGCCGCAACCGGTTTCAGCCGGCCCGTCGTGCCGGAGGGGTGCGTGCATCCGGCTCATCTGTACTACCTGCTGGCGCCAAACCCGGTGGTGCGTGGTGCGTTCCAGCGGCATCTGACGGAGCGTGGGGTGCAGGCGACCCCGCATTACCAGCCGCTGCACAGCGCACCCGCCGGGCTGCGGTACGGGCGTACGGCGCCGGGAGGGTGCCCGGTCACCGAGCGGGTGGCCGATCAGGTGATCCGGCTTCCGCTCTACACCGGGCTGAGCGAGGCCGACGTGGACCGGATCGTCGCGGCGGTCACGTCGTTCCGTACCGAGGCCTGAGACGGCTGGGCGCCGGCCCGCGCCGTCCCGGCGGTCCGGGGTCAGCGCACGGCGTAGTCCCCGAGCCCGGCTTCGAGGATCGCGAAGGCCCGTTCGGCGTTGGCGACGGCGTCGGCGTGGATGGCGTCGGGGGACTCCCCGGCGACCAGCCGACGCCAGTTCTCCCCGACGACGGCGTGGATGGCGCCCATGACCGCGGCCGCCACCACATGGGGGGTCATGTCGTCCGGTTCGGCGCCGGTTTCGGCGGCCAGGGTCTCGGCGAGGTCCAGCTCGTTCTTGCGGTCGAGGAGCATGGTCCGGCCGGTCAGGGCGGCGCTGCCGCGGACGACCCGCATGAAGTCGAGACCCTCCGGGCTGAGGCCGACGTGCGACTCGCGGCGGTCCAGTTCGGCGATGAACTCCCGGCGCAGGGCCGAGAGCGCGGACTCCCCCGGGGCGCGCTCGCGCACGGGCCGACCCGGGTCTCTCATCCGTTCCGCCATCGGCACCATGACGAGGTCTTCCTTGGTCGGGAAGTAGTTGAAGACGGTGACCTTGGAGACATTGGCGGCCTCGGCGACCTGGGCGACGGAGACCTGGTCGAACCCCTTGGCCACGAAGAGCTCCATGGCCGCCCGGAAGATCGCGAACCGCGTCTCCTGCTTCTTCCTCTCGCGCAGCCCCGCGGCGGGGGTGGGCGCAGCACCCTCAGTCATGGCCACAGCTTACCACTGACTTGACCCGAGTAAATCTTTGTACTTGATAAATAGATTTTCCACGGTTAAGTTTTCTCCATGACGCTGACGCAGATGAGACTGGCGACGATCGGCGCGGTCATCGCGATGATCCTGGGAATCGTCGACACCAACGTGGTGGCGACGGCCGTGTGGCCGATCGCCAAGAGCCTCGACCCCGACCACGGCCTCGAGTCCTTCCCCTGGGTGATCACCGCGTACGGACTGGCCGCCACGGTCACCCAGCCGCTCTACGGGAAGCTGTGCGACATGTACGGCCCCAAGCGGATCTACCTCTTCTCGCTGGCCACGTTCCTGACCGGGTCCGCCCTGTGCGGACTGGCCCAGAGCATGGGCGAGTTGGTGGCGTACCGGGCTGTCCAGGGCATCGGCGGCGGCGGCCTGATGGGCGTCACGCTCATCATGGTGATGAGCATCTGGCCACCGAAGGAGACGGCCGAGGGCGGCTCCACCGGAGGCGCCGGCGTCGGCATGGGCGGAGTGATGGTCGGCGTCGGCGTGGTCGTCGGACCGCTGACCGGTGGATTCATCGCCGACCAGTTCTCCTGGCGCTGGATCTTCTACATCAATGTGCCGCTGGGCCTGATCTCCTGGGTGCTGGTCGCCACTTGTCTGCGGCTGCCGGAGCGGCGCGGCGCGGAACGCATCGACTTCCTCGGCGCGGGCCTGATCGCCGGCGCGGCCGGTGCGCTGCTGCTGCTGACGGAGTGGGGTGGGCACGAGTACGCCTGGGGGTCGCCCGTGATCCTGCTGCTCGGTGCCACCGGGCTGGCGCTGCTGGTCGCGTTCCTCCTGCGGCAGGGGCTCGTGCGGCGGGGAGTGTGGTCCCGGTTCGTCGCGCCCGAGCCGATCTTCCCCCTCACCCTGTTCCGCAACCGGGTCTTCCGGGTGGCGAGTCCGCAGGAGTTCTTCGCCGGCATGGTCATCATCGGCGCCGTCGTCTATGTGTCGCTCTACCTCCAGACGGCGCGTGACGTGCGCGCCGCCGAGGCAGGGCTCTATCTGCTGCCGATGGCCGTCGGCATGACGGTGTCCGGGATCGTCTCCGGTCGCGTGGTGCAAAAGCCCGGCCGGTTCCGAAAGGTCATGGTCAGCGGCATGACCATGGTGACGGTGTCCATGGCACTGCTGAGCCTGCTGCGGGCCGACACCTCCGCGTGGCTGCTCAACGGCTCCCTGCTGCTCCTGGGCGCGGGCCTCGGACAGGTGCTGGGCCTGGCCCTGGTGGCCGTGCAACTCACCGCGCCCGAGGAGCAGATGGGCGTGGCGATCACCTCGGTTCGGTTCAGCCAGATGCTGGGCGGCGCCATCGGCACCGCCATCCTCGGTACGGTCCTCGCCCGCTCGTACGCGTCGCACCTGCCCGACTCCCTCAAGGACGCGCAGGGCGGCGAGCCGAGCGCCGCACGCATCCAGGAGCTGCCCGCGGACGTCCAGCCCCAGGTGGTCGACGCACTGGTGGGGGCCACCAACACGGTGTTCCTGGTCGGGGCGGGGATCGCGGCGCTCACGCTCGCCATCACGTACTTCTTCCTGCCCGAGCCCACACCCAGCGAGCGGACCCCGGCGGCCGACCCCGCCCCGGCCACCTGAGACGGCGAGGCCACCGCGTTCCGCTCGACGCCGCCTGAACGGCCTTAGCGGCCCCCAAGCCCCGATGCCTACGCTCGCTGCCCACGCGACCACGGCCGGGTCAGCCCGGCCACGGGCTCGACGAGAGGAAGGTGCAAGAGTGAACGAACGGCGTTTCTGCGTTCTGCTGGGCCCGGACGCCGCGGGCAAGTCCTCGGTCATGGCGGAGATCCGTGCCAGGCGGCCCGAGTGGCGGCTGCTCTCCACTGACGACGCGCTCGTCCCGCCGCAGCACGCGCTCATCGGCCGGCTGCGGCGGAACGTCGTCGACGACGTCCTGCCGGCGCTGGAGACCTCGTACTCCGCCGACTTCCTGGCCAGTCTGCTGCAGACCGCCGTCGTGTACCTGAGGGACGAGGTGCGGCGCCAGGACGGCGCGGCCCCGATACTCGTGGATTCCTACTACTACAAGATCCTCGCGAAGTGCCGGCTGGCCGGTGTCGCGGGGAACCCCATGTACACCTGGTGGCGCTCCTTCCAGCAGCCGCAGGCCGTGGTCTACCTCGACGTGTCGCCCGAGTCCGCCTGGCGGCGCTCGGCGGACGGCGCCCGGCTCAACCCGCTGGAGCACCACGGGGCCCGCCCGGAGTGGCCGGGTTTCGAGAGCTATCAGAAGAACCTCCGCAAGCTGCTCCTGGAAGAGGTGCGTGATCTGCCAGTGACGATCATCGAGGAACAGCCCAGCGTGGGGCGGGCGGCGGACGCCGTACTGGAAGCGCTCGCGTCGTGAACGCGGTCAAGGGGTGGGCGGCCCCGGGACACGCCGACCGGTACCGGGAGCGGGTCTTCGCCGAACGCGACACCCTGCGAACGGCGTTGGCCGACATGCGGGAACGACAGCGGCGCGTCCTCGCCGGCCTCCTCGACCACAACGCGGAGACGGAGTTCGGCCGTGAGCACGGATTCGGCCGCATCCGCGACATCGACGAGTTCCGCAGGGCCGTGCCCGTCCAGGACTACGCGGCTCACGCGCCCCTGATCGAGCGCACGGCGGCAGGCGAGCAGAACCTGCTGTCCGCGGACCCGCCCGTGGTGTACTTCACCAGCAGCGGCAGCACCGGCGCGCACAAGAAGATCCCGATCACACGGCACTTCATGCGCACCACCTTCTTCCCCTTCTACTACGCGGCGTGGGCGCCCCTGATCGAGAACTTCCCCGAGGTCGCGAGCCGGCCCGACGCCGTGCTCAACCTCAAGCACGACCCGCTCGCCGCGCCCCCCACCACGGCCGACGGCCGCCCCCATGTCGGCGCCAGCCAGGTGGACTTCGGCGCGAAGTTCGGTGAGGAGCTCGCGGCCGAGCTGGGCACCGCCGCCCCCTGGGCCGCCCTTCCCGTGGACGTCGCCCCCGACGACCACCTGGAGAAGGCGTACCTGCGGCTGCGCCTCGCGGTGCAGAGCGACGTGCGGTGCTTCATCGGCATCAACCCGGCGATGATCGCGGCCGTGCCCTACCAGCTGAACCTGTGGTGGGACCGCATCGTCAAGGAGGTCCACGACGGCACCCTGGGCGGCCTGCCGTACGGCTCCCCCGCCCCCCGGCGCGCCCTCGAACTGCAGCGGCTCGCCGACTACTTCGGCACCGTGGCCCCCGCGCACGTCTGGCCCCGGGTCCGGGCCCTGTTCTGCTGGACGACCGGCGTGGCCTCCCTCTATCTGCCCGCGCTGCGCGAGGAGTTCGGCATCGGGGTCGCCGCGCTCCCGGCGCCTGTCGCGGCGTCGGAGGGACCGGTCGGGGTACCGCTGGACCGGCACGGCGACGCGGGGAGCCTCGTCGTGTCCGCGTCCGCGTACGAGTTCGTGGACGCCGACGCGGACCTCACCCCCGACGTGGCGACCCTGCTGCCGCACGAGCTGGAGGCGGGCCGCGAGTACCACGTGGTCTTCAGCCACGTGGGCGGCCTGTACCGGTACGCCGTCGGCGACGTCGTCCGGGTCGTGGACCTGCCCGGCGGTGTACCGCGCGTCGCGTACGCAGGCCGCGCCACCCGGTCCGACGCCGCCGGTGAGCGGCTGCGCGAGGGGCAGGTGGTGCGAGCCCTGCACGCCGCGCTCGCCGGCACCGGACTCACGCTCGTCAACGTCGCCTGCCGGGTGGCGACAGCTCCGGGAGCACCCCCGCGCTACGTCTTCGCGGTCGCCCCCGGCACCCGCTGGCAGGACGCGGAGGCCGAGCGCTTCACCGCCCTGCTCGACGCGGGCCTCGAACGGGAGTCCGCCGGCTACCGGCGGGCGCGGACCGAACGCCGGCTCGTCCGTCCCGAACTGGTCCTGCTCGACCGCGACGCGTTCCAACGGGACTGGCACGCGGCCGTCGGCGACGGCGTCCGCCCCACCCAGGTCAAGGACCGGCTGTTCCGGCAGGACGAAGCGCTGTGGCAGCGCCTGACCGGCACGACACCGGTGTGACGCACTCCCCCGCATCCAGCACACAGGAGAGCCCCCAGATGACCGACCTGCTGTCCGCCGTCGAGCGGACCGCCCTGCTGACCGCGGCCCTGCGCGCCGCCGAGACCGCGCGCGAGGACCGCCTCTACAGCGACCCGTACGCCGCCCGGCTCGCCGGCGGCATCGGCCCCGAGCTGCTGGCCGAGGTACGGGCCGCGACCTTCCCGCCGGACCGGCCGCGCTCGCTGCCCAGCACCCCGGACTACAACGCGATCCGCACCAGGTTCTTCGACGACTTCCTGCACGGTGCCGCCCAGGACCCGCAGATGACGCAGATCGTGCTGGCACCCGCCGGCATGGACTCGCGGGCCTACCGGATGGAGTGGCCGGATCACGTCCGCTACTTCGAGGCCGACCGTCCGGCCGTGCTGGCGTTCAAGGCGGACCGGCTGGAGGGCGTCGCCCCCCGGGTGGCCCACCGCACCGTCGCCGTCGACTTCACCGTCGAAGGCTGGGAGGGTGAGCTGATCGCCGCCGGGTACGACCCGGAACTGCCCTCCACCTGGCTGCTGGAGGGCCTTCTCTACTACATCCGCGAACCGGACGCGCACCGGATGCTGGAACGCGTGGCAGCGCTGTCCGCGCCCGGCAGCCGCATCGCCGCCGACCTCGTCAACGCCGCCGCCCTCACCCGGCCGGACATGCGCGGGCTGCTGGACGTCTTCGCCCGCTGGGGCTGTCCCTGGCTGTTCGGCAGCGATGAGCCGGAGGCACTCTTCGACCGGTACGGGTTCGACGTCCGCGCCGTCCAGCCCGGTGAGCCGGAGGCGGACTTCGGCCGCTGGCCGGACCCGGTACCGCCACGCGACGTCAAGGACGTACGGCGGGTCTTCTTCATCCACGGGCGGCGCCGGTGACCGGGCCCGCGGCCGTCGTCGTCGGCGGGAGCGTCTCCGGCCTCGCCACCGCGCTCGCCCTGGCCGGGCGGGGCGTTCCGGTGCGGGTCCTGGAGCGGGGCGCGCCACCGCCGCAGGGCCCGGCCGCCAAGGCCGCCGACGCCTGGCACCGGCCGGCCCTCCCCCAGTGCGGCCACTCCCACATCCTCACCTCGCTCGGCGTACGCGAGCTGCGCGACCACGCTCCTCGCGTGCTGGAGGCCGCCGTCGAGGAGGGTGCGCGGCTGCTCGACCTCACCGTCGCGGCGCCTCCCGCCGGCGGCCCGCGCGAGGTCACCGACCCCGAGCTGATCGCGCTCGCCGTCCGACGCACGGTGTTCGAGCTGGTGCTGCACCGCGCCGTGCGGAGTCTTCCGCAGGTCACCATCAGCCACGGTACGGCGGTCCGAGGGCTGCTCCTGGATCCGTCCGCGACCCGGGCCTCGGGCGTCGTCACCGACCGGGGCGAGCGGGTGCCCGCCCGGTTCGTCGTGGACGCCACCGGACGCGGATCCGCCTCGCGGTCCTGGCTGACGGACGCCGGCCTGCCCGTGCCGGACGACCTGACCGCGCCCAGCCGACTGCGCGCGTTCACCCGCTTCTACCGGCAGCACGCCCCTGACGACGGCCTGCTCGGGCCGCTGAACCGAGGCAACGCCGCAGGAGGGGTCTGGGACCACTACGCGGCGGTCGTGCACCCGGCCGACAACGGCGTCTTCGTGATCACCCTCGGCGTGCCGACCTCCGACCCGGCCACGAACCTCCTGCGCGGTCCGGCGGCCTTCACCGCCGCCGCCCGCCTCTCCCCCTTCGTGGCGGCGTGGGCGGACGACCGGGCCGCGACGCCGCTGACACCCGTACGCGCCATGACCCTGCCGCCGAACATCCTGCGCGGCACCGCGCAGGCCGGCGGCTCGCCGGTGGCCGGGCTGTTCCCGGTCGGCGACGCCGCCTGCGTCACCGACCCGCTGTACGGCCGCGGCATGTCGCTCGCCCTGCACCACGCCTTCCGGTTGGCCGCGCTGCTCGACGGACACCCGGAGGTGGACGAGCGGCAGAGCGAGCTGGCCGCCCGCCTCGCCGACGGGTTGTACCGCCCGTGGTACGAGCAGTCCGTCCACGACGACCTGGTCCGCGACCGCCTGTGGCGCGCCCGGATCCATGGCGTCGCGCCGCCCCCGACGCCGCCCGCCGTCCCGGGCCGCCCCGGTGTCGCCGAGGTGGCGCGGGCCGCCGCCGTCGACGCCACCGTGTGGCGCGGTCTGACGCGCGTGCTGATGGGCCTGGACACGCCCGCCGGGATCTTCGACGACGCCGCGTTCCGGGCCCGGGTTGGCGGTGCCCGCACCGACGGCGCCGGCCCCGCCCACCGGCCGCCGACCCGGGAAGAACTGCTGGAGGCCCTCGCTGCCGGGGAGGCGGCCTGATGGGCGGCGGCACCACCCGGAAGGTGCTGCTCGCGCCGATCACCGTCACGCCGTCCAAGCCGCTGACGCCCAGCCACCTCAAGGGGCTGTTGTGGACGGACGTGATGTTCCGCGCCACCGCACCGCTCGCGGACGTCACGTACCGGTACAGCCACACGACGTACCACCCGACCGAGCAGACACTGGGCTTCTGGGAGTTCCTCGACCGCACCCTGGGCGACACCGACTACGCCTCGCTGTCCGAGGACGAGATCGGCGAGCTGTACGTCCGCTTCCGCGCCGAGGAGACGGCGCCCGCCGCCGAGCACCTGCGCCCGTACGCGGAGGCCGTCGAGCGCACCGGCTTCGTGCACCCGGCCAGCGCGCGGGTGCTGCAACTGTGGGCCGGGCACTACGAACGACTCGGCCTGCACGACCCCGGGCTGCTGGCGCACCAGCCCCCCGGCTACGGGCTTGAGGAGATGGTGGAGGACCTGGTGGCGGCCGGCGTCGGTCTGGACCAGCGCGGCTGGGGCGGACCCGTGTACCTCGACGCCACCCGGTTCGGCCTGCCGCTGCGCCGGATCATCACGTCCGACGGACGCCCCAACTACGTCGCCTGCGCCCTGCGCGAGCTCCTGCCCCTCGCCCCCCGCTACGACGAGGTGGTGGTGCTGTACGACCGTGAACTCGACCCCGACTACCAGCTCCTGCAGCGTGTGCTGGGCGAAAGGGGGTGCGTGGTGCACCGCGTGCCGGTCGGCCGGGTGCCCATCGAGGGGAAGATCGCCTCCGCCCGGCACGGCGGCTGGCGGGGCCACACCGTCGATGCCCTGCTGCGGTCCGTCGGCGAGGAGTACGGCCCCGCGGCCTGCCGGCTCGGCATGCGCCTGTACTTCATCGCCGTCCTCGGGCCGGGGCAGCAGCAGTCCTTCCGGTACGACCTGCTCCGCAAGAGCCTGGGCCGCGCCGAGCAGTTGCTGGCCCGTTCGCAGACGACGCCTGGGCCGGGCGGCGACGGTGTCGTCAGCACCCTGGCCCGGCATCGCGGCGACCACCTGCACATCGATCCCTACCGGCTCACCTCGTCCCTGCTGGGTCGAAGACGCCGGGCCCCCGACCACGACCTGCTCACCACGGTGTTCTTATGACGCTCACCCGAGAACTCCTGCTCACCACCGCCGCGGAGCGGCTCCGGCTGGCACGCCCCGAGCTGACCGCACGCCTGGATCTCTCCGACACCGAAGCCCTCGTGCGGGCCAAGGCCGCCGTCGCCGGGCAGGACGGCCCGGCCGACGCGGCGTCGGTCGTCGCCGTCATCGGCCGCTTCTCACTGCCGCAGTGGGTGCGCGAAACCTGTCGCTTCGCACTGTCCCTGCCGCCCGACCGTGCCGATTCCTGGCGCCGGTCGTTCACCCGGACCGTCTGTCTGGCCGGGCAGCCCGCGAACCTCCGTGAGCGGTTCGCCTTCGACCACATCGCCGACGACGGCTCGGCGGCCTGGCTGGGACCCACCACCGACGCGGCCGCCCTCCCGTTGCGCCGTCTGCTCAAGACGTTCGACGGGGCCCGCCCCGCCGGCGCGTGGGCACCGGTCACGGTCGAGACACCGGCGCGGGACGGTTCGGGCACCTGCCGCCCCGTCCACCGCGACGTGTACGTCGCCACCGCACGGACCACCGTCTCCGACCTGCTCGTCCAGGTGAACCACCTGCTGGCCGAGGCCGTCATGGACGGCCTGATACGCCCGGGAGACCGGCTGACCCTCCGATCCGTACCGCGCCTGGCCGGCCTGGCCGTGCCGTTCGCGGCGCTGCGCGTCGACATCGACACCCACCGTCCGCGCGAACTCATGGCCTACGCCGGGCTGACAGAGGAGACCTGAGGTGCCGCTTTCCCGTCCCGCCCCGTCCCCCCGTCCCATCCGCCTCGGGGTCCACGGCTCCGCACACCTGGCCGAGCGCATCGTGGCGGCCGCACAACGCCCGCAGGAGTGGGAGTTCGTCCCGTACGACGCCGCCGACCCGTTTGGTCCCCTGCGGGACCGTTCGCTGGACCTCATGATCGTCAAGTACGGGCTGCGGGAGCCGGACATCGCCGTCAGCAGACCCGTGGCCCACGACGGCCGAGCGCTGATCGTCGGGGCCCACCACCCCTTCGCGGACCGCGCCACGGTGTCGGTCGAGGAGGCCGCTCGCTACGACGCCTTCGACCGCCCGGGCGACTTCCCGCCGTACGTCTGGGACGAGGTGGTGCCGCCGAGCACCCCCGCCGGCACGTCGATCCGCCGGGTCCACGCGCTGACCACGGTGGAGGCGATGGTCGCGGTGCTCGTCTCCACGCAGGCCGTCCACCTGTCGTTCCGGTCGCTGGACGCGATCGTACCGCCCCAGGTCAGGGTCATACCGATCCATGACCTGCCGCCCGCCCCCGTGAGGCTCGCCTGGCTGCGCGACGCCGAACTGCCCCCGGGTGCGGCCGACTTCGTCGCCGACGCCGAACACGGTGCCGCCCGACAGCCGCTCGCCTGAGCCCGCGCTCCGCCTCCCGACCCTTCCCACCCGAGAGGACTCACCGCCATGCCCACCGTCTCCGTACACGGATCACCCGTCCACTACACGGCAAAGGGGGACGGGCCAGGTCTCCTCCTGGTCCACGCCGCCGGCACGGACTCCGAGACCACCTTCGGACATCTCGTCGACGACTTCACCGGCCGGCGGACGGTCATCTCGCCCGACTTCGCCGGCAGTGGCGGGACTCCCCTGGGAGAACTCCCCCTGACGGTGGACCTGTTGGCCGACCAGGTCGTCGGAGCTGCGGAGGCGGTGACGGACGAGCCGTTCGACCTGGTGGGCTTCTCCCTCGGATCGGTCGTGGCGGCGGCCGCCGCCGCCGCGTACCCGGAGCGCGTGCGCCGTCTGGTCCTGATCTGCGGCTGGTCCCACAACGACGACCCGCGGCAGCGGTTCCTGATGGATCTGGTGCAACGTCTCGCCCGGGTGGACCCGCGGTCCTTCCAGCAGTTCACCCTGCTCTCCGTCTTCTCCGCGCCCTACCTGACCGGTATCGGTTCCGACGGCATCAAGGCGGGCGTCGAGCTGATCACGGCGGAGACGAGCGTGCTCCGGCAGATGGAGCTCGGGGCCGCGGTGGACATCCGTGACAGGCTCACCCGGATCAAGGCCCCCACCCTGGTGGTCGGCGCGTCGCACGACCACTGGGTCCCCGTCCGGCACGCCCGCGAGACCCGACGCGGCATCAGCGGCAGCCAGTACGCCGAACTCGACTGCGGGCACATGGCGGTCTTCGAACGCGGACCCGAAGTGGTGCGTCTCGTGCGGGACTTCATCGACCGGTGACGTCAGCCGAGCGCGCGCCGCCGCGACGCCCGCCACAGGGAGGTCCGGAAGCCGTGCCCGTTCTTGCGCCCGAGCACGCCGCTGCGGACGAGGCTCTCCAGCAGCCGCGGCGGCGTGAAGTCGGGCTGCCGGAACTCCCCGTGGAGCCGCCGCATGATCAGGAGGGACACGTCGAGCCCGATGGTGTCCAGCAGGGCGAACGGGCCCAGGGGATAGCCGTACCCCTGTTCCAGCGCGGCGTCCGTCTCCTCGATGTCCGCTTCGGCGCTCTCCACCAGGCGTATGGCATCCCCGAGGTAGGGGAACAGCAGGAAGTTCACGATGAAGCCCGCCCGGTCGGCGCAGCCCACAACCGTCTTGCGCAGGGATCGGCAGAAGCCGTGCACCGTGGCGAGGGTCTCCGCGGTCGTCTCCTCGGTGCGGACGACCTCGACCAGTCTCATGGCCGGAGCGGGATTGAAGAAGTGCATCCCCACGACTTGGGACGCGCGTCCCGAGGCCTGTGCGCAGGGGGTGACGGGCAGGCTGGAGGTCACCGTGGCAAGGACGGCGTCGGGCTTGCAGGCCTCCCCCAGCCGGCGGAACAGGCCGAGCTTGACGTCCAGGTCCTCCACCACCGCCTCGATCACGAGGTCGCAGTCCGAGAGCGCCGCGATCTCCTCGGCGGGCTCAAGACGCGCCAGCGCCGCCGCCCTGTCGTCCGGGGACACCCGTCCCCGCCGTACCTTCCGGGTCAGCGCGTCCGCCACCGAGGACACCACCCGGTCGGCTCCGGACCGGTCGCGCGCCACGACGATCGTCGGATACCCGGCGACAGCCGTCACCTCCGCGATGCCCGTCGCCATCGTGCCGGAACCCAGGATCCCGACGCGCCCCACGGTCCGCGCGTCGCCGACCGTGCCGTCCTCACCGTGCCCGGCCACGAGGTCGCCCTGCTCGTCGTACCTGTGGAAGCCCTGCCCCGACTTCCGGCCCAGACGGCCGGAGGCCACGAAGTCGGACAGGACGGCCGCCGGCGCGAAGCAGGCACGGCCCGAACGCTGATGCTCAGCTGTCAGCACGGCGTACGCCGTGTCGATCCCGACCCGGTCCAGGAACTCCAGAGGCCCCGACGGAAGTCCGCAGCCCAGCCGCATGGCCGTATCGATGCTGTGTGCCGTGGCGTAGCCGCTCTCGTACAGCATCGCCGCCCGGTTGAGGAAGGCGTACACCAGTTGGTCCGCGTGCACACCCGGGCGGGTGCCGACCGCCACACGTCGCAGTCCCGTCTCGTCCAGCAGCTCCTCGACGGTGGACACGGCATCGTCGGAGACCACCGCGGTACGGACGACTTCGACCGTGCCGCCGGGCGGGAGGGGGGCCGTCAGGCGCAGTCCCAGTGTTCTGCCCGGACGGCCGCAGTCGGCCGCCAGGGCGAGCACGGTGGGTGCCGTCGCCGTGGTCACCAGAATCGTGTCCGCAGCGCACACCGTGTGCAGTGCGCGGAGCACGGCGCTCTTGGTGTCGGCGCTGTCGGGAACGGCTTCGATGACCAGGTCCGCGTGTGCGAGGACGGCCATGTCATGGCTCAGGGTGACGTCGGCCGCGTTCCCTTCTTCGTTCCGGAGCCGTCCTGCGACCCGGTGCAGGACGTCGCCGTCCGTGTCGACCCCGACCACGCGCCGGCCGGCCCCGGCCAGCAGCTGCAGGAGGGATTCGCCGACGCTGCCCAGGCCGACGACCCCCACGGTGGGGGCGGACCCTGTCTGCTCGGTCATGAGCGGCGCCTTCCCACCGGGTACCTTCTCTCCGTCAGGTCCGCCGGACGCGGCGGGGCCGGATGCGGGGGCCTTGTCATGGTGTTGCCTCCAGCAGTGGTGGGTCAGGTCTCCTGCCGCCCGGACAACAGCGACGCCACCAGGCTCAGATCGACGTTGCCGCCGGTGAGCAGGACTCCGATGTCGGTGGTCGGCCGGTCTGCCGCGATGCGCAGTGCGGCCGCGAGCGCGGTCGCGGCCGCGGGCTCGATGAGCAGGCGGGTGTGGGACAGCGCCAGACACACGGCGTCCGCGATGGCCGGTTCGGCCACCGTGATCACCTCGGAGACCGCCGTGCGGGCGAGGTCGAAGGGCAGTTGCCCGATCCGGTCGGGACGCAGGCCGTCGGCGATCGTCGCCTCGGCGGGGACCGTGACCGGGTGTCCGACGCGCAGAGCCTGCGTCAGGGCGGGCACCGATGCCGGTTCGGCCGCGATCACTTCGACGCCCAGGCCGTCCACTGCGAGACAGGCGCCCGCCACGGCGCTCCCGCCGCCGACCGGCAGCACCACCGTGTCCAGGCGCCCGCCCCGAGCCGCCACCTGGGCGAGGAACTCGGCGGTGGCCGTGCCCTGTCCCGCCACGACGTGCGGATTCTGGTACGGGTCGATGATGTCGAGGCCGCGGGCACCGCTCAGTTCACCGACCACGGCCACGCGCTCGGCCAGGGTCGTGCCCGCCTGGATCACCGTGGCGCCGGCCTCCCGGATGGCGCGCACCTTGGCGGGGGCGGCGTCCCGCGGCAGCACGAGCACGGCCGGCAGGCCGTGATCGTGGGCCGCCAGCGCGACCGCGATCGCGTGATTGCCGGTGGACTGGGCCACCACGCCGCGGCTTTTGGAGCGGACCAGCTCGTCGAGGGCCACCAGCGCGCCGCGCATCTTGAACGAGCCGCCGCGCTGCAGGTTCTCCGCCTTCAACCACAGCCGTGCCCCCGCCCGCCGGTCGAGCTGTTCGCTGCGTACGACGGGGGTCGTCGTGAGCCGGGAGACGAGCCGCCGCTTGGCCTCGTGGACACCGGCGTGGCTCAGCAGGGGCCGGTCGCCGGATATCGACGCACCGCTCGTCGCGATCCCGGACATGGCTCTCTCCTTCTCACCGCTTGGTGGCGGGGGTGCCCTCGGGCAGTGGTCTCCTGGATGGTCTGTACGGCGCCTAAACTCCGGCTAACCCTGGACTTTCGGCCCGGGAGCCCTCCTGGACAGCCCCGTTCACCGGGCTGAGCCGCGCCGGTCCGGCGAGCTGATCCCCGCCGGGACGGTCCTTAGAGGCGCTTTAGCCGCGGCACGGACACTGGTCACATTCTGGTGGACAGCCCTTTCGACGGGGAAAAGCGCCCTCGCTCCGGCCCGCCTCACCGGCCATTCCTGGCAGCGAGAGAAACGGTGGCGGAGGCGATGGAATTCGATGTCACAGCGGCGCAGCTAAAGCGCCGAGAAATCATCATGGAAGGTGTGCGGGAGCTGCTTCCCGGGCGGCCGCGCACCGCGGCCGACGAGCACTTCACCCGCGAGGAGTGGCGCACGGCGGCCGGACTGGGGCTCACCGGTCTGTGCCTGCCCGAGGAGTACGGCGGCGGCGGACTCGGCGCCTTGGACACCGCTCTGGCGCTGGAGGCGTTCGGCGAGGCCTGCACCGACACCGGGTTGGTGTTCGGGGTCGCGGCGCACCTGCTGGCCTGCGCCGTCCCGGTCCGGGACTTCGCAGGTCAGGACGTGCGCGCGGGTCTGCTGCCGGGTCTGGCCGACGGCCGGCTGATCGCGGCGAACGCGATGACGGAGGCCGAGGCCGGCTCGGACGTGGGCACGCTGTCCGTGTCCGCAGTGCGCGACGGCGACGACTACGTGTTGCGGGGTGTGAAGAGCTTCGCCAGCAACGCCCCTGTGGCCGATGTGCTGGTGACGTACGCGACGACCGACCCGAAGGCGGGCTTCCTCGGCGTGAGCGCCTTCGCCGTGCCCCGCGAGGCGCCCGGGATCACCGTGAGCGGCCCGCTGACGAAGATGGGCCTGTGGGGCTGCCCGGCCGGCGAAGTCCGCTTCGATGACTGCCGGGTGCCCGCGCGGTACCTGCTCGGTGAGGAGGGCCAGGGCAGCGGCGTCTTCCAGCACTCGATGGCATGGGAGCGGGCCTGTCTGTTCGCCCTCTACCTGGGCGGTATGGAGCGCCAGTTGGGGCAGTGCGTCGCCCATGCGCGCACCCGGCGCCAGTTCGGGCGACCGATCGGCGAGTTCCAGGCGGTCTCCCACCGGATCGCCGATATGCGGCAGCGGCTGGAGGCGGCTCGGCTGCTGCTGTACCGGGCGTGCTGGCTGATGGACGGGGACCGCTACGACGCGGCGGCGGTGGCGATGTCGAAGGTGGCGGTGTCCGAGGCCGCCGTGGCCAACAGCCTCGACGCGGTGCGGCTCTTCGGCGGCGCGGGCTATCTGGCCGGGGCCGGGATCGAGGCGCAGCTGCGCGACAGCGTCCCCGCGACGATCTTCTCGGGCACGACGGAGATCCAGAAGGTGCTCATCGCGAGAGAGACCGGACTGTGAGCGTGACCGCGAGCCTGCACGACCTCGTCATCGACAGCGCCGCCCGCCACCCCGGCCGCACCGCGGTCTCGGGCCCCGACGGCACCATGACCTACGCCGAACTGGACCGCCGGGCCGACGCCCTGGCCCGCCTGCTCGCCCGGCAGGGAGTCGGGCCGGGCGACCGAGTGGTCCTGTGGGCGGCCAAGTCGGCGGCCGTGGTGGCCGCGATGCAGGCGGTGCTGCGGCTCGGCGCGGCGTACGTGCCGGTCGACGGGAGCACACCGGTGCGACGGGCGATGTCCGTCGTACGCGACTGCTCCGCCCGGGTCATCTGCACGACGGCGGAGGGCGCCGCCCGCCTGGACGGTGAACTCGCCCCCGGGGAAGGGCGCGTGGTCCTGGTCGACGGGCTCGACGCGAAGGCCCCCTCCGGGGGAGCGCCGCCGCCGCGGCGGACGACGGGCGCCGGGGACCTCGCGTACATCCTCTACACCTCCGGTTCGACCGGTGCCCCGAAGGGTGTCTGCGTCAGTCATGGCGCCGCCCGTGCCTTCGTGGACTGGGCGGTGGCCGAGCTGGCTGCGTCACCGGCCGACCGCTTCTCCAGCCATGCGCCCTTCACCTTCGACCTGTCGGTGCTCGACGTCTACGCGGCCCTCGCCGTAGGCGCCTCGGTCCACCTGATCCCCGCGGAACTGGCCTACACACCGACCCAGTTGGTCGAATTCGTCCATCACCACCAGATCAGCGTCTGGTATTCCGTACCGTCCGCCCTCTCACTGATGATGCGCGGCGGCGGGCTGCTGGACCGGCCCGCGCCGCCGTCGTTGCGCGCCGTGCTGTTCGCCGGGGAGCCGTTCCCCATCGCCGGCGTGCGGCAGCTGGCGGGCTGGACCGGGGCTCGGCTGCTCAATCTGTACGGTCCCACGGAGACGAACGTGTGCACCTTCCACGAGGTCGGCCCCGCCGATCTGGACCGTGGCCGGCCGGCGCCGATCGGGACCGCCTGCTGTGGCGACGCGGTCTGGGCGGTCACCACCGAAGGACGCCGGGCGGGCCCCGGTGAGGAGGGCGAGCTGCTGGTGTCCGGGCCGACCGTGATGTCGGGCTACTGGGGCCGGGAGCCGCAGGAGGGCCCGTACGCCACCGGCGACATCGTGCGGGTGCGGCAGGACGGGTCCTTCGACTACCTGGGCCGCCGCGACCACATGGTCAAGGTGCGCGGTCACCGGGTGGACCTCGGCGACGTGGAGGCCACGCTCACCGCGCACCCGGACGTCGACGAGGCCGTGGCGCTGGTCGCCGGCACGGGGCTGGACGCCCGTCTGGAGGTCTTCGTCGTACCACGGGGCGGCCGGCCGGCGCCGGGCGTGCTGTCCCTCAAGCGGCACGCGGCCGAGCGGCTCCCGCCCTACATGGTCGCCGACGCCTTCCACTTCGTCGCCTGCCTGCCCCGCACCCGCAACGGCAAGGTCGACCGGGCCGCGCTGGCCGGCGACGCGCACACCCCAGCGGAAACCAACCAGGAGAGGGTCCCATGAGTTCCAGCACACGGTCCGAGGTCGACGTCACCGCGCGGCTGATCGCCTTCATCAGGGAGAGGTTCCTGTCCGGCGACCCGAACGGTGAACTGGACGAGGAGACGCCGCTCCTCGAATACGGCGTCCTCGATTCGCTGAAGGTTGCCATTCTGCTGAACTTCATCCGGGAAGAACTGGCCGCCGATATTCCGCTGGCGAAAATCAGCGGCGGCAACTTCAAGAACGTACGCAGTATTTCGGCGCTGGTGTGCAGCACTTCCCCGCTTTAGGTCGCTCCAAGTAGACCCTTAGCCCCGCTGGTGAACATCGAGGGGAATTCACCCGGTCGGAGAAGGGCGAGCACAGATGTCCCTCGGGCGCAGTCCTGAATCCTCCCCTCTGGACACCACCGACGCTTCGTCGATCGCGGTGGTCGGAATCGCCTGCCGGCTGCCGGGGGCAGACGGGCCCGAGGCCTTCTGGCGGCTGCTCCGGGACGGCCGCAGCACCGTGTCGGAGTCGCTGGCCGACCGGTGGGAGCAGACGTCGGACGCCGGTACGGACGTCCCCGCCGCCGCGCGGGACGTCCGCCACGCGGGACTGCTGGACCGGGTGGACGGCTTCGACGCCGGCTTCTTCGGGATCTCGCCGCGCGAGGCGGTGGAGACGGACCCGCAGCAGCGGCTGATGCTGGAGCTCGGCTGGGAGGCGCTGGAGGACGCCGGTGTCGTCCCTGGGCGCCTGGCGGGCAGCCGTACCGGTGTGTTCGTCGGGGCCATGGCAGACGACTACGCGGCCCTGCTGAGCCGGCGCGGCGCCGACGCCTACGGCTCGCACTCGCTGCCGGGCACCGGTCGCGGCATCATCGCCAACCGGGTCTCGTACACGCTGGGGCTGCGCGGCCCGAGCGTGACGATCGACGCGGCCCAGGCATCGTCCCTGGTCGCCGTGCACCTGGCGTGCGAGAGCCTGCGGACCGGCGAGTCCACGCTGGCCCTCGCGGGCGGGGTGAACCTCATCATCGGGCCGGAGAGCACCGCCCGGACCGCCCGGTTCGGGGCGCTGTCCCCGGACGGGCGCTGCTACACCTTCGACGCCCGGGCCAACGGCTTCGTCCGGGGCGAGGGGGGCGCGTTCGTCGTCCTCAAGCCCCTGGCCGCCGCGCTCGCGGACGGGGACATTGTCCTCGGTGTGATCCGGGGCAGCGCCGTCAACAACGACGGCACCACCGACGGGCTGACGGTGCCCGGTCGGGAGGCCCAGGAGGACGTGATCCGGCAGGCGTGTCTGCGCGCCGCGGTCGACCCGGCCCAGGTGCAGTACGTGGAGCTGCACGGCACCGGCACCAAGGTCGGCGACCCGATCGAGGCCGCGGCCCTGAGCGGTGCCTACTCCCCCGGGCGGGACACCGGGAGCCCTCTGCTGGTGGGCTCGGTCAAGACCAACATCGGCCATCTGGAAGGGGCTTGCGGGGTCGCGGGGCTGGTCAAGGCCGTGCTCAGCATCGGACACCGCGAGATCCCCGCCAGTTTGAACTTCTCGTCGCCGAACCCGCGCATCGACCAGGAGGCGCTGAAGCTGCGGGTGGTGACGGACCGTGGGCCGTGGCCCGCGCCGGACCGGCCGCTCCTCGCGGGCGTCAGCTCCTTCGGCATGGGCGGCACGAACTGCCATGTGGTGCTCGGTGAGGCCCCGGCCGTCGTGTCGGGCGGGCCCGGCACCGACGAGCGACGCGGCGCGGCGGACGGACACCCGGAGGACGGCTTGGCCGGCCGGGCGGTGGACGGTGACCGGGGCGGCGCGGGGCCCGTGCCGTGGGTGCTCTCGGCGCGGGAGCCGGCGGCGCTGGCCGCCCAGGCCGAGCGTCTGCGCGCGCACCTCGACGCCCACCCCCCTCTCGCCGTCCGGGATGTCGGCTGGTCGCTGGCCGCCACCCGCACCGCCTTCGCCCACCGTGCCGTCGTACTGGGCGGCGACCGGGAGACGCTCCTCGCCGGACTGACGGCCCTCGCCTCCGACGACCCGGCGGCCGGCGCCGCAATTGTGCGCGGCCGGGTCCGTCCCGACGCGCGGCTCGCCGTGCTCTTCACCGGGCAGGGCAGCCAGTACGCGGGCATGGGCCGGGGGCTGTACGACACGTACCCGGTGTTCGCCGAGGCCTTCGACGCGGTGTGCGAGCGGCTCGACCGCCACCTCGGACGGCCGTTGCGCGAGGTGGTCTTCGCCGAGCCCGGCTCGGCCGGGGCGGAACAGCTCGACGAGACCGCGTACACCCAGGCGGCGCTCTTCGCCGTCGAGGTCGCGCTGTTCCGGCTGGTCCAGAGCTGGGGAGTTCGGCCGGACTTCGTCATCGGGCATTCGGTCGGCGAGCTGACCGCGGCCCATGTGGCGGGAGTGCTCTCGCTCGACGATGCCTGCACCCTCGTCGCGGCCCGGGGCCGGCTGATGCAGGCCCTGCCGCGCGGTGGCGGGATGGTCTCGGTGGCGGCGTCGGAGGACGAAGTCCTCGCCGTGCTCCCGGACTTCGGCCGTGTCTCGGTCGCCGCGGTCAATGCCCCGGGCGCGGTCGTGCTCTCGGGCGACGAGGAGGCCGTGGCCGAAGCGGCCGCCCACTGGGCGGGCCTGGGACGCAAGGTCAAGCCGCTCCGGGTCAGCCATGCCTTCCACTCGCCCCGGATGGATCCGATGCTGGCCGAGTTCGAGGAGGTCGCCCGCTCGCTGTCGTACGCGCCACCGCGGATCCCCGTCGTGTCCAACGTCACCGGCCGGCTCGCCGGCGCCGACGAGCTGTGCACGCCCGGCTACTGGGCCCGCCATGTGCGGCGAACCGTCCGGTTCCGCGACGGCATGGCGGCCCTGAGGTCCCAGGGTGCGACGGCCTATCTCGAACTGGGGCCCGGCGGGGTGCTCACGGGCATCGCCGAGCACTGCCTCGACGACCTGGCCGGACCGGCCGCAGCCGCCGTCCCACCGGACGTCCTGGCGGCCACGCTGGCGTCGGACCGCGTGGAGCCGGAGAGCCTGCTGGAGGCCCTCGCCCGAGTCCACGTGCACGGCATCCCGGTGCGCTGGGACACGGTCGCCGCGCCCTGCGACGGGCCGCGCGTCTCCAGGGTGCCGCTGCCCACGTACGCCTTCCAGCGGCGGAGCCACTGGCCGCGGCTCGGCGCGGTTCGCGGTGCCGTCACGGTAGGGGGAGCGGCCGCGGAGACAGCCGAGGGGATGCCCGCCGCGGACACGGACACGGACACGGACTCCGGCCCGGACACACGGGTCTCCTGGGCACGGCGCTTGGCGACGCTGGCCGACGGCGAGCGGGAACGTGCGCTGCTCGACGTGGTGCGCGCGGCGGTCGCCGCAGTCCTGGGGCACAGCTCACCGCAGGACGTGGACAACCGGCTCGCGTTCAAGGAGCTCGGCTTCGACTCGCTGTCGTCGGTGGCACTGCGCAACCGGCTGACCGAGGTCACCGGCCTGCGCCTGCCGGCCGCCCTGACCTACAACTGCCCCACCCCCGCCGCCGTCGTGGACCATCTGCGCACCCAGGTCGTCGGCGCCGCCGAGGCGGCCGAAGGCCCCGGTGCGATGACCGCCGCGCCCGGCGACGAGCCGATCGCCGTGGTCGCCATGGCGTGCCGCTACCCGGGCGGCGTGCAGTCGCCGGAGGATCTGTGGCGGCTGGTGGCCGAGGGCAGGGACGCCATCGGCGCCTTCCCCGAGAACCGTGGCTGGGACCTGGAGGGACTGTACGACCCGGACCCTGAGGCACCGGGAGCCTCGTACGCGCGGTCCGGCGGGTTCCTGTACGACGCCGATCTCTTCGACGCGGCCTTCTTCGGGATCAGCCCGCGCGAGGCGCTGGCGATGGACCCGCAGCAGCGGCTGCTGTTGGAGACGTCGTGGGAGGCGCTGGAGCGGACCGGGATTCCGTCCGCTTCCTGGCACGGCGAGCGGGTGGGGGTGTTCGTCGGCGCGATGGCGCAGGACTACGGGCCGCGTCTGCACGAGGCGCCCGAGGGACTCGACGGCTATCTGCTCACCGGCGGCACGACGAGTGTCGCCTCCGGCCGCATCGCCTACACGCTGGGCCTGCGCGGTCCGGCGGTCACCGTGGACACGGCCTGCTCCTCGTCGTTGGTCGCTCTGCATCTGGCGAGCCAGGCGCTGCGGCAGGGCGAGTGCACGATGGCCCTCGCGGGCGGCGCGGCCGTGATGGCCTCGCCCGGCATGTTCGTGGAGTTCAGCCGGCAGCGGGGCCTGGCGCCGGACGGGCGGGCCAAGGCGTTCGCCGCCGCAGCGGACGGCACGTCATGGGCCGAGGGCGCCGGAATCGTCGTCCTGGAGCGGCTCTCGGACGCCCGGCGCAATGGCCACCCCGTCCTCGCCGTGCTGCGCGGCTCGGCCGTCAACCAGGACGGTGCGAGCAACGGGCTGGCGGCGCCCAGCGGTCCCGCCCAGCGTGACGTGCTCGAACAGGCCCTGGCGGCCGCCGAGTTGACCGCCGACCAGATCGACGCCGTGGAGGCGCACGGCACCGGCACGGTGCTCGGCGACCCGATCGAGGCCGAGGCCCTGGGCGCCGTGTACGGCCGGGGCCGGCCGTCGCAACGGCCGCTGCTGCTGGGCTCGCTCAAGTCCAACATCGGCCATGCGCAGGCCGCTGCCGGTGTCGGCGGTGTGATCAAGATGGTCGAGGCCCTGCGGCACCGGATGCTTCCGCGCACGCTGCACGTCGACGCGCCGTCCCCGCACATCGACTGGGACGGCAGCGGTCTGCGGCTGCTCACCGAGGCCATGGAGTGGCCCGACACCGGGCGTCCCCGTCGCGCGGGCGTCTCCTCGTTCGGGATCAGCGGTACCAACGCCCATGTCGTCCTGGAGCAAGCTCCCGCCGACTTCGACGGCGGCGGCAACGACCCGTCCGCTGCCGCCGCGGCCGCCGACCGCACGGCGCCCACGGCGGTCCCCCTGCTGGTCTCGGCCAAATCCGCCAAGGCGCTGCGCGGTCAGGCGCAACGGCTGCTGAAGCGGCTGCCGGCCGCCACCGGTGGCGAGCCGGGCCCGGACCCCGTGCCCGCACTGGGCGCGGCGCTCGCCACGGCCCGCTCGTCGTGCGACCCCCCGGCGGGGGTCGTTGCCCCCGGCCAGGACGAGACCGGTGGGGGCCAGAGCGCCCGGGCGGCGGGCGAGAGCGCGCCGCACGTCGG
>CBFGZZ010000006.1:0-61435 GCA_965653385.1 uncultured Streptomyces sp.
TCCGACCACTGTTCGCCAGCCGAGTGCGACGGGCCGCAGGGCTGGGCGCCTGTCAAGCGGGGCCAGAGGGCGCCTGCCTGTCACGGTAGGCGCGTGGACCCGTTCCGTAGTGGTTCTTGAACGCCCTGGTGAAGTGGGAAGCGTCTTTGAAACCGAGACCGAAGGCGATGTCGGTGATCGTCCGCCCCGCATGGCGAGGGTCCGTGAGGAGCCGCGCGGCGCGTTCGAGCCGCTGCTCCTGGATCGACCGGGAGGGTGTGGTGCCCTCGGCACGGAAGAGCACCTGCAGATACCGGATGGACACACCGAGGGCGTCGGCGACCATGGTGGGCGAGAGCTGCGGGTCCGCGATGTGCTCCGCGATGTACTGACTGGCCCGCAGCCACTGTGCCGCTCGAGGGAGCGCCGGGCCGTCACCGGCGGCCGGACCCTTCGGCAGCGCGGCCCCAAGAAGCTCCAGAACATTGATGCCGACCTGCTGGACGACATCGGGCGCCAGTTCCGCCGCGTGCCTGGTCAGGGAGCGGAGGTAGGGCGAGAACAGGGCGCCCACACCATGATCGCCTCGGACGACGGTCGCCGTCGCGCCCCGCGGCAGGCGGCAGTATGCAGTGAACAGGGCCCGGGGGATCCTCAGCGATACCAACCCGAACCGATCGGGACCAGTGATCCGGCACGGCCGGGCGCTGTCGTAGAGGGTGAACTCGCCCGGCTGCAGGACCGCGTCGCGCTCGTCCTGGGTCACGATGACCGAGCCACGGACGGCCAGGTTGACGAGGAAGTCGTCCTGTGGCGACCGGCGTATCAGTGACGGCGTCCTGAACACCGTGTGCGGATCGGCGTCAACCGTGGCCACCTGCATGCCGGCGATCGCGTGAGCGCTGACCCTCCCTTGGAAGCCCCCGGTGCGGTGCCGCGGCGCTGTGACGTCGTAAGGGACGAACGCCTCGCTGACCACCTGGCGCCAGTACGACAGCTGTGAGGGGTCATCGACCGTCGCTGTGGAGAATTCCAGACTCATGCGGTCCTACCTCGCTGCCGATGCCGCACGGACCACGGAGATCCGTGTGCGCGCAGAGTCAACAATCCCGTGCGGCGGGAGTCAAGACCCGGCCGACCGCCTCCCCCTACTTTCGGGGCGGGCCCGTGAACCGGCGCCCGACAGCGGCAGCCGCACCGGAATCGGTTGTTGCGAAATTCCCCTCCTTCCCCGGCGTCAGAAAAAGAGGAGAGATGACTACTTCCGACGAGATCATGAAGCAGTACATCGCGACAGAGGCTCGAGTGGACCTCATGCGGGACAAGTACGCCCTGGAAGAGGGCTATATCAACGACGACAGCACTCCATGGGTGCCCTTTGTCCCCAATGTCTTCATCAAGCACCTCACCTTCGACGTCCGTACCAGCAGCGCAGCGAACGTGCTGTGGGTGCAGGAGGGCGGTGTGCTCGGCCGCCACCGCCACCGCGGCCCGGTCTCCGGCTATGTGCTGGAAGGCAGCTGGCGCTACATGGAATACGACTGGGTCGCACGACCCGGCGACTTCGTACGAGAGAGCCCGGGGCGAAGCCACACGCTCTACTCCGAACGCGGCATGAAGACGATGTTCTGGCTCAACGGTCCGCTGGAATTCCTTGATGACGAGGACCGGGTGCTCGAAACGGTCGATGTGTTCTGGTTCATCGATCATTACGAAAGCCACTGCAAGGCCAACGGAATCGAGATCAACGAGAGGCTCTATTTGTAACACAGCCCCCTCACTGTGAGCGGCCCGCAGGGATGGAAGTCATGGTCCGCCCCTGCGAGACGCTCAACGACGACAGTCGCACCGGGACGGTCCGACGGACTCCGCCACCGGCCTGGGCACCGCCAAGGCGTCGCCGCCGCGAGGCGGTGTCAGGCATCGGCCAGTCCCGGGAGATGTTCGACGAGATGCATGGCGTGCAGTCGCACGAACTCGTCGTGCGTACAGCGCCCGCCGTAAGCCGAGTGGAAGGCGTGTCCGCCCGTGTGGCTGGCGAACGGGGCCACCGCGCCCACGAAGCCGGCCACAGCCTCGGTCACCGGCAGGTTCGGGTTCCAGCGGCGGTCCGTCGATCTCCGCACCGAGCGAGTGTTTCATCGCTCCGCGGCGCAGGAAGACCCGTTTCCCCGGAGCGCCTGCCGTCGCAACGTCTGGGTCAGGTTTCAGGCGCCTCGCGGCGCCAACGGGACACGCTTGGGGCGACCGAGGTCCCGAGCAGCACAAGAGGGCCGCGACCAGGGACGATGGGCGAGGTGAAGGGTGTCGTGGGGCGGTTGCGGGCGCCAGCCACAAAGCGAACGAGTTCCGTCGCATGAACGCACCTGCATCGGATCGGCACCCGTCACACGGTGATGGTGTGCTGGAGGCCGAGCTGGCGCCCCCGTGCCGACTACTCCGATGCCGGTAGGCGTCGCCGAGTACGTTCAGCGTCGGTTCGGCGCTCTCGAACGTGTCCTCGATCCTGTCGTGGGCCGCGTGTACGACCTGAAGGGGCAGCTCGCACTTCGCCTGCCTGCCGGCAGCGGCACCGCGCCTAGCATCACTGCTCTCACCAGGCACTTTCCAAGCGCTCTTCCGTGACACGGAAGCCGTATTGCGCCCCCATGCAGCCCATCCGGACCATGTCGCCACGACACAGAGACGGGAGCCAGCCCTCATGCCTCACACGACCGCTTTCGCCAGGAACCAGTGGTACGTCGCCGCCTACAGCCATGAGGTGGGGCGGGAGTTGCTCGGCAGGACGATCCTCGGTGAGACCCTCGTGCTGTACCGCACGGAGGAGGAAGGGACGCCGGTCGTGCTGCACGACCGCTGTGTGCACCGCCGGTACCCGCTGTCCGAGGCTCCGACCCGGCTCGACGGTGACCGGATCGTCTGCGGGTACCACGGGTTCACGTACGACACGACCGGTACGTGTGTGTACGTGCCGGGGCAGAAGCGCGTGCCGCGGACGGCGCGGGTCGCCTCGTACCCCGTCGTCGAGCAGGACTCCCTGATCTGGGTGTGGATCGGCGACCCGGCGCTCGCCGATCCGCAGGGCATCCCGCGGGCCAGGCACCTCGACGCCCCCGGCTGGGTCACCGTGCGCGGTATGGAGCCCATCGACTGCGACTACGGCCTCCTGGTCGACAACCTCCTCGACCTGTCCCACGAGACCTACCTCCACGGCGGCTACATCGGCACCCCCGAGGTCGCCGAGACGCCGATCACCACGGAGGTCGACGAGGGCGCCGGCATCGTCCGGGTGAGCCGGCACATGGACGACGCCGAGTGCCCGCCGTTCTACGCCAGGTCGACCGGCATCGAGGGCCGGATCACGCGCTGGCAGGACATCGAGTACCACGCGCCCTGCCTGTATCTGCTGCACAGCCGGATCGCCCCGGTCGGTGTGCTGCCCGAGGCGGACGGCAGCGACCCGAACGGCTTCCACACCGAGATCACCTACGCCATCACCCCGTCCGGCGACGGCAAGGTGTACGACTTCTGGGCGGTCTCCCGGGACTGGGCGACGGACGACGCCGAGGTCACCGAGTTCCTGCGGGGCAACAACCACACCGTCGTGATGCAGGACGTCACCGCCCTCAACCTGCTCCAGCGGACCCTCGGCACCGAGCGGACCGGCTACCAGGAGCTGAGCATCAACATCGACACCGGCGGCCTGGCCGCCCGCCGTATCCTCGCCCGGCTGGTCGAGGAGGGCGACAAGCCCGTGGAGAAGGTCCTGTGAGCGGCAGCCCCACCGGCGAGATCTACCGCATCGACTGGCTGCCGGGCACCGACATCCTGCACGGCACCTGCCACTGCGGACGTGAGCACACCGCGCAGGACCCCATCGAGATGTGGGAGTGGATGCTCGCCCATCCACAAGGACACCAGCCCCAGGGACAGCAGCCACCAGGGCAGCCGCCGCAGGGCCACGAGCCGCGAGGAAACAGCTCATGACCGTGTACGAAGCCGAACTCGTCGTCGACCGCAGGGAGTCGGCGGCCGACGGCGTGCTCGCCCTCACCCTGCGCCACCCGCTCGGTGAGCCGCTCCCGGAGTGGGAGCCCGGGGCCCACGTCGACGTGGTCCTCGGTCCCGAACTGGAGCGGCAGTACTCGCTGTGCGGCGATCCGGCCGACCGGGACACCTGGCGGATCGCCGTGCTGCGGGAGCCGGACGGGCGGGGCGGATCCGCCCATGTGCACGAGCAGTTGGGGCAGGGCGACAAAGTACGGGTGCGCGGGCCGCGCAACCACTTCGCCCTGCGGCCGGCGCCCCGCTACCGCTTCATCGCGGGCGGCATCGGCATCACTCCGATCCTGCCGATGCTGGCGGCGGCGGATGCCGCGGGCGCGGAGTGGAGCCTGCTGTACGGCGGACGGTCGCGCCGGTCCATGGCGTTCACCGAGGAGTTGAGCCGCTACGGCGGCGACCGGGTCACCGTCGCGCCGCAGGACGAGAGCGGCCTTCTCGACCTCGCCTCGGTGCTCGACGACGTCCCCGAGGGCACCCTCGTCTACTGCTGCGGACCCGGGCCGCTGCTCGACGCGGTGGAGGCGCGCTGCCCGGCCGGGCTGCTGCATGTGGAGCGGTTCGCGCCGAAGGAGCAGGCGGGCGGCGAGAACACGGAGTTCGAGGTCGAGCTCGCGCAGAGCGGCCGGACGGTCACCGTGCCCGCGGACGTGTCCGTGCTGGACGCCGTGCGCGCCGCCGGTGTCGAGGTGCTGTTCTCCTGCACCGAGGGCACCTGCGGGACCTGCGAGACCGACGTCGTCGACGGCACCCCGGACCATCGGGACTCCGTGCTCACGGCCGAGGAGCGGAAGAGCGGCGAGACGATGATGATCTGTGTGTCCCGGTGCCGTGGGAAGCGGCTCGTGCTGGACCTGTGATCCTGAGGTCGGCCTCGATCCGGGCCACCGCCGCGAGCAGATGGGGCAGCAGGTCCGTTCGGATCGAGTCCACCGAGGTACGGCCGGCGTGCACCGCGATGTTCACGCCGGCCACCACCTCGCCGTCCGGTTCCCGCACCGGGGCGGCCACCGACCGGAGTCCCTCCTCCAACTCCTGGTCGACGATGGCGTATCCCTGCCGCCTGACGCGCCCCAGTTCCGCCCGCAGGTCGTCCGGCGAGGTGATCGTGCGTGCGGTCAGCTGCTTCAACTCCGCTCCCCCCAACCGGAGTTCGACCTCCTCCTCCGGCAGATGGGCGAGGATCACCCGGCCCACCGACGTCACATACGCCGGGAACCGGGTCCCCACCGTGATGGCCGCCGTCATGATGCGCCGGGTCGGGACTCGCGCCACGTACACGATGTCGTCGCCGTCCAGGACGCACAGCGACGACGACTCCCGTACCTGCGCCACGAGTCGTTCGAGGTGCGGCTCGGCGATCTGCGGCAGGGTGACGCTGGAGAGGTAGGAGTAGCCGAGCTCCAGCACGCGCGGGGTGAGGCGGAAGTGGCGGCCGTCCTGGTGGACGTAGCCGAGGTCGACGAGGGTGAGCAGCAGACGACGGGCGGCGGCGCGGGTCAGCTCGCAGGTCTGGGCGACCTCGCTGAGGGTGCGGGCGGGGTGGTCGGCGTCGAAGGAGCGGATCACGGCGAGGCCGCGCTCGAAGGACCTCACGAAGTGCGGTGCGCGGTCTGCCGGAAGCATCGCCACCTCCAATAGTGTCAACAATTTTGTCGGCGAACTCATTGACCCGGACCGGTTGAGACTTCTACCTTCCCGCTGAGCGTTCCCGCGCACTACTGTGCGCCTTGCGCACAACCTGTCGGAACACCGCTGCACCCGTTGTCTGTACAGGAGGAGCCATGCGTCGTCTGTCGGCCGGTCTCACCGCCGGCGTCCTGCTGCTCGTCGCGACGGCCTGTGGCTCGTCCGACGACGGTTCGTCGGGCGCGGGCGCGTCGTCCGGCGGAGTCACCACCGTCAAGGTCGGACTCATCCCGATCGTCGATGTCGCGCCGCTGTATCTCGGCCAGAAGCAGGGGTTCTTCGAAAAGCGGGGCCTGAAGCTGGAGTTCACCACCGCGCAGGGCGGCGCGGCGATCGTGCCGGGTGTGGCGAGCGGGCAGTTCCAGTTCGGGTTCAGCAACGTGACGTCCCTGATGGTCGCCCAGTCCAACGGCGTTCCGGTGAAGGCGGTCGCCAACGGCATCGCGTCGACCGGCGTGGCGGGCGAGGACTTCGGCGCTCTCATGGTCAAGAAGGGCAGCGAGCTCAAGTCCCCGAAGCAGCTGGCGGGCAAGAAGGTCGCCATCAACACGCTGAAGAACATCAACGAGACCGCCGTGCGCGAGTCCGTGCGCAAGGCCGGCGGCGATCCGGACGAGGTGGACTTCGTCGAGCTGGCCTTCGACCAGATGCCGGCCGCCCTCGACCAGGGCCAGATCGACGCCGCCATGGTCGTGGAGCCGGCGACCGCCACCATCAAGAGCCAGGACGGCGTGGAGATCGCCTCCCCCCTGGTGGACGTCGCCCCGAACCTCACCGTCGCCATGTACTTCGCCTCCACGCAGTACGCGCAGCAGAACCCGGAGGTGGTGAAGAAGTTCCAGGCCGCCACCGCCGAGTCCCTCGCCTACGCCGACGCCCACCCGGACGAGGCCCGCCAGATCATCACGACGTACACGAAGATCCCGGCGGACGTGCTGGCCAAGGTCACCCTGCCGAAGTGGCCGGCCGAGGCGAACCGGTCCTCCATCGAGGCCCTGATGAAGCTCGGCGAGACGGACGGCCTCTTCAAGAAGACGCCCGACCTGGACGCGCTCCTGCCGTGAGGGGCCGGAACGTCGCACTCGGTGCGGCCGGACTCGCGGCCTTCCTCGCCCTGGGCGAGGCCGCGCCGCGGCTCGGCCTGGTCAAGGAGGCCTACGTTCCGCCGACGAGCCGGATCGCCGAAGCGCTGGTGGACGAGGCCGCCGACGCCGCCTTCTGGAGCGCGCTCGGCGACACACTCACCGGCTGGGCGCTGGGCCTCGCCCTCGCGGTCTGCGCCGGTGTCGTCGTGGGCGTGGCCGTATCGGTCGTGCCGTATCTGCGCGAGGCGACGGCGTCCACGATCGAGTTCCTGCGCCCCATCCCCTCCGTGGCACTGATCCCGCTGGCGGTGCTGCTCTACGGCACCGAACTGAAGTCGGTGCTCCTGCTGGTGGTGTACGCCTCCTTCTGGCAGGTACTGATCCAGACCCTGTACGGCGTCCAGGACGTCGACCCGGTCGCCGAGGAGACGGCCCGCAGCTACGGCCTCGGAACCTGGGCACGCGTCCGCCATGTGCTGTGGCCGACGGCCCTGCCGTACGTCATGACCGGGGTGCGGCTGGCCGCGGCGGTGGCGCTGATCCTCGCGATCACCGCCGAACTCGTCATCGGCGCCCCGGGGTTGGGCCGGCAGATCGCGGTCGCGCAGACCTCGCAGGCGGTCCCGGAGATGTACGCGCTGATCGTGGTCGCCGGGCTGCTGGGGCTGCTCATCAACGTGGGCGCGCGGACGGTGGAGCGGCGGGCGCTGGCCTGGCACCAGTCGGTGCGCGGGGAGGTGGCGGTGTGATCGGACGCCTGCTGCTGAGGCTGCTCTTCGCCGTCGCGCTGCCCGCGGTGCTGGTCGCCGTGTGGTGGGCGGCGTCGAGCGGCAGCAACGACCCCTTCTGGCCGCCGCTGCGGACGATCCTGGATACCTTCCCGGACGTCTGGACGGCCGACCGCCTGCGCACGGACGTCGTACCGAGCCTCCTGCGTCTCCTGGGCGGCTACACGCTGGCCGCCGTGGTCGGAGTCGCGCTCGGCACGGTCATCGGCTCCTACCGCGGGGTGCGCGCGGTCTGCGAGCCGGTCCTGGAGTTCCTGCGGGCCGTGCCGCCGCCCGTGCTGGTCCCGGTCATCATGCTGTTCGCGGGCATCGGCGACGCGATGAAGATCGTCGTCATCGCCAGCGGCTGCGTCTGGCCGATCCTGCTCAACACCGTGGAGGGCGTGCGCGCGGTCGACTCGGTGATGCTGGAGACGGCCCGCTCCTACGGTGTCACCGGGGTCGCCCGTCTGCGCCATCTCGTGCTGCGCTCGGCGAGCCCGCAGATCTTCGCCGGACTGCGCCAGGCCCTCTCCATCGGCATCATCCTCATGGTCATCAGCGAGATGTTCGCCGCGAACAACGGCATCGGCTTCACAGTCGTCCAGTTCCAACGCAGCTTCGCCATTCCCGACATGTGGACCGGCATCCTCGTCCTCGGTCTGCTCGGCTTCCTGCTGTCCGTCGTCTTCCAGCTGGTCGAGCGCCGGGTGCTCGGCTGGTACCGGGGTCTGCGCGCGACCACCCGGCGGTCCTGAGTGAACTGAAGTGAAGGGGCGGGTCATGCTCGACGTACGCGGTCTGAAGAAGGTCTACGAGGGTTCCGGACGGCGCGTGGAGGCGGTGCGTGATCTCACCTTCACCGTCGACGCGGGCGAACTGGTCTGTCTCGTCGGCCCGTCGGGCTGTGGCAAGACGACCCTGCTGAAGTGCATGGGAGGGCTGCTCACGCCGACGAGCGGCGAAGTTCTCCTGGAGGGGCGGAGGGTGGACGGTCCGCCGCCCGGGACGGCGTTCGTCTTCCAGGAGTACGGACGCAGCCTGTTCCCGTGGATGCGGGTCGGCGAGAACGTCGAACTCCCCTTGAAGCAGAAGGATTTGAGCAAGGCACGACGCCGGGAGCTGGTGCGTGACGCACTGGAGTCGGTGGGGCTGACGGACGCCGTCGGAGCGTATCCGTGGCAGCTGTCCGGCGGCATGCAGCAGCGCGTCGCCATCGCCCGCGCGCTCGCGTACGAACCCCGGGTGCTGCTGATGGACGAGCCGTTCGCGGCCGTGGACGCGCAGACACGGGCCGATCTGGAGGACCTGGTACGGGGGCTGTGGCGGGAACGCGGGATCACGATCCTGTTCGTCACCCACGACATCGACGAGGCCGTGTACCTGGGCGAGCGGGTGCTCGTCCTGTCCGCCTCACCCACCGTCGTCCAGGAACAGCTGAAGGTCGACCTGCCCGCCGAGCGCGACCAGCTGCACACCCGCGTCGACCCGCGCTTCGCCGAGCTGCGCACCCATGTGTACGAGCAGATCCAGGCGGCGAAGCGCGGGGTCGTGCGGGACGCGATCACGAAGTCGGATACGCCTCCACCTCGCTGAACTGACCAGCCGGCCAACCGGTGTTGGCGCTGACGGACAGCCGCAGATGGCGCAGGTTCGTGCCGGCGGGCAGGGCGACGGTGGCGGTGTTGCCGGTGGCCGGGTCGAAGCGGTAGCCGGTGGCGCCGACGACCGTCGAGTAGGTGGAGCCGTCGGTGCTGCCCAGCACGGTGACGGTCTGGGTGCGCGCGCCCCAGGCCGAGGAAGGCGGCAGCTTCAGCACCAGTCGGCGTACCGCCTCCGTCGAACCGAGATCCACCGTCAGCGCCTGCGGGAAGGCGTTGTTGGTGGACTCCCAGTAGGTGTTGGCGTCACCGTCGACCGCTTTGCCGGGGGTGTAGACGTCCTGCGATCCGGTGGCGGTGGCCGGCCGGCCCTTGGCGAGGTTGCGGTTCGGATCCGGGTCGGGGTTGCCCTGACCGGGCTGCGGCCAGGTCGAGCAGTCGGACCAGGTGCTGTTCCAGCCGGAGTTGCCGCCGCCGTCGGTGAGGGTGAAGGTGCCGGAGCCTGCCGGGTAGGGGCAGTTGTACACGCCCGCCGCGCCGACACCGCTCGCCGTGACGTCGCGGAAGGTGGCGGCGCCCTGGGTCTCGGCCTGGACGACGACCGTACCGGTGTTCCGTACGGTGGCGCCGTCGACGGTGATGTTCTTCGCCGCGAAGCCACGCCCGCTCCCCGACACGAACTCGAAGGCGCTGTACGGGCTGTCGGTGACGGTCGTGTTGGTGATGCGGACGTCGGCCTCGATGGCGCTGTCGTAGGAGTCGACGCGCAGGGCGCCCATCGGGTGGTTCCAGTTGGGGTTCATCGCGCCCGTGCGGACCAGCGTGTTGCCGTCGACCGTGATCGTGCCGGCCAGCGGGTGGAAGGGGTCGAGGAACTTCTGGTTGGAGATCGCGATACCGCTGCCGAGGGCGTTGGTGTCGGCGATCAGGTTGTCCTTGACGGTGATGTCGGTGCCGCCGTAGACCGCGATGCCGTTGGCGAGGTTCGGCTGGGTGATCGTGTTGCTCTCGAAGCTGCTGTTGGTGTCCGGCGCGTACAGCGACCACATGGCGAGCGCGTCGTCGCCCTGGTTGCGCAGGAAGTTGTGGCGGACGCGGACGCCGCGCGCGTTCCCGTTGAGGTTGAGTCCGTCGGCGGTCATGTCGAGGAACCGGTTGTTCTCGACGACGAGGTTGTCGTTGCTGCCCATCAGCCAGAGGCCGACCTTGAGGTGCTGGAGCCACATCCCGGAGACGGAACTGTTCGGCCCGAGCGAGCCGTTGACGAAGTTGTCGGGGTCGGAGTCGACGCGCTCGGTGACCTCGCCGATGACCGCGAAGTCCTTGATGTGGACGTTGCCGGTCGAGCTCGACTGGTCGATGAAGCGGGAGGTGCGCACGACGGAGTGCCAGTGGCCGGCGCCCTGGAGGGTGACGTTCTGGACGCCGTTCAGGGACGAGCCGAGCCGGTACTCCCCCGGCGGGATCCAGACCACGCCGCCCTGCGCCGCGGCGATGGCGTCCCGGAAGGCCTGCGTGGAGTCGCCCTGGCCGCTCGGGTCGGCGCCCTTGGAGATGACGGACACCGATCCGGCCGGCTGCGTGGCGGGCCCGGCGGCCTGCTCGAAGTCGGCGACGTCGACCGTGACCTGGACGCCGGTCGCCTCGACGGCGACCTTGTCCCCGGCCCGCACATCACGGCCGAGCAGCAGGCGGGCGTTGTCGTAGAAGTGGTGAGTCCTGGCGCCCGGGATCCACGGGGTGTCCACGTACGAGTACTTGGACGTCACGGGGATGGTCCGGTCGAGCCGGGTGCCGTTGACGTACACGTTCAGGGACCCGGACTGGCCGTCGGGGACGCTGTAGGCGACGTTCACCGCGTTGGCCGCGCGCGGCACGGTGAACTCGACGCGCCGGCCGGAGTCGAGCCGTACCGCCTGGCGGCCCGAGGCCTCGGAGGCGAGGGTGCCCTGGGTGTGGTCGGGGCCGATCCTCGTGCCGGTGGTGGTGGCGGACTCCGCCTCGACGGAGGTGAAGGGGAGGGTGGCACCGGCCGCAGCCCGGGCCGTGGGGGCGGTCGCGGTGAGCAGGCCCGCCGCCAGAGCGGCGACCATCACGGATGGCATGACCCTGACATTCCTGGATCTGTAGGTGTGCATGTGCTGGTCCCTTCGACAGTGGGGGGTGCGGTCTCAGGCGCGCAGCCAGACCGCGGTGTCCTTCGGCAGCCTCCCTTCGGTGTCCAACGGCGCGCTGCTGACGAGGAGTTCGGTGTACGCGGGCAGGTCGGTCGGCTGGTCGGCGAGGTTCACCAGGCACAGCGCGCCCTCGCCGCGGCGGAAGGCGAGGACCCCCTCGCGGGCGGGCAGCCAGGTCGGCGGGCCCTCACCGAAGACGGGCCGCAGACGGATCGCCGTGCGGTAGAGACTGAGCATCGAGCCGGGGTCCGCGGCCTGGCGGTCGGCGGCGTACGACGCCCAGTCGGCGGGCTGCGGCAGCCAGGGCTCGCCGCCGAATCCGGCGTACGGCTCCCCCGCCGCCCAGGGCAGCGGCACTCGGCACCCGTCGCGGCCCGGGTCGGTGCCGCCGGAGCGGACGTGCATCGGGTCCTCGATGCGGTCGAGCGGGATGTCCGCCTCGGGCAGGCCGAGTTCCTCACCCTGGTAGACGTAGACCGCTCCGGGCAGCGCCAGCGAGAGCAGGGCGGCCGCGCGGGCGCGCCTGGTGCCCAGGGCGAGGTCGGTCGGGGTGCCGAAAGCCTTGGCCGCGAAGTCGAATCCGGTGTCGGCGCGGCCGTAGCGGGTGACCGTGCGGGTGACGTCGTGGTTGCACAGGACCCAGGTGGCGGGGGCGCCGACCGGGGCGTGCTCGGCGAGGGTCTCGTCGATCGAGGCGCGCAGCCGTCGCGTGTCCCAAGGGCAGGACAGGAACGCGAAGTTGAAGGCGGTGTGGAGCTCGTCGGGGCGCAGGTAGCGGGCGAAGCGTTCGGTGTCGGGGAGCCAGACCTCGCCGACGAAGATGCCGCCGTACTCGTCGGCGATCGCACGCCAGGAGCGGTAGATGTCGTGGAGTTCGTCGCGGTCGACGTATGGGTGCGGGTCGCGGCCCTCGACGAAGTCCGGCAGGCGGGGGTCCTTGGCGAGGAGGGCGGCGGAGTCGATGCGGACGCCGGCGACGCCGCGTTCGTACCAGAAGCGCAGGATGTCCTCGTGTTCGCGCCGGACGGCCGGGTGGGCCCAGTTGAGGTCGGGCTGCTCGGGGGCGAACAGGTGCAGATACCAGGTGCCGTCGGGGAGCCTGGTCCAGGCCGGGCCGCCGAACTGGGAGCGCCAGTCGTTGGGCGGCCGGTCGCCGCCGTGGCCGGCCCGGAAGTGGAACAGCTCCCGCTCCGGTCCGCCCTTCAGCGCCGCCCGGAACCAGGGGTGCTGGTCCGAGACATGGTTGGGCACGATGTCGACGATCGTGCGGATGCCGAGCTCGTGCGCCTCGGCGATGAGCTTCTCCGCCTCGGCGAGGGTGCCGAACGCCGGGTCGATGGCGCGGTAGTCGGCGACGTCGTAGCCGCCGTCCTTCATCGGGGAGGCGTACCAGGGGGTGAACCACAGGGCGTCCACGCCGAGTTCGGCGAGGTACGGCAGCCTGGCGCGGACGCCGGCGAGGTCGCCGGTGCCGTCGCCGTCGCCGTCCGCGAAGCTGCGGACGTAGACCTGGTAGATGACGGCGGTGCGCCACCAGTCCGGTTGGTTGCGGGCAGGGTCGGGCTGGGCCACGGTGCGTCCCTTCTGTCGGGGAGGTGAGGGCGTCAGCCCTTCGAGCCGCCCGCGCCGATCCCGGCGATGATGTGCCGCTGGAAGACCAGGAACATCGCGACCATGGGGATGCTGGCGATCACCATCGCGGCGATGAGCACGGTCAGCGGGATGTTCTGCGACAACTGCACGAGCGCCACGCTGATCGGCTGTTCGTCGGTGTCGGAGAAGACCATCAGCGGCCACAGGAAGTCCTGCCACACGGCCACCAGCGCGAAGATCGAGACCACGCCGAGGACCGGGCGGGACATCGGCAGCACGACGGACCACAGGATGCGCAGCTTCCCGGCGCCGTCGATCTCGGCGGCCTGGAGGACATCGCGCGGGATCTGGTCGAAGAACCGCTTCAGCAGATAGAGGTTGAAGGCGTTGGCGACGGCCGGCAGCCAGATGGCGAGCGGGTCGTTGAGCAGACCGAGGTCGGCCACGGTGAGGTATTTCGGTACGACCAGTGCCTGGGCCGGGACCATCAGGGTGGCGAGGATGCCGCCGAGGACGACCTTGCCGAGGACGGGCCGCAGCTTGGACAGCGCGTAGGCGGCGGCCGTACAGAAGACCAGCTGGAACAGCCAGGCACCGGCGGCCTGGACGACGGTGTTCCACAGGTGGGTCGGCAGCTGCATCAGGTCCCAGGCGTCCGTGTAGCCGCTGAGCCGCCACCGCTCGGGCACGACGGTGGGCGGGGTCCGCGTCACCTCGTCCGGTGACTTCATCGCGCCCGTCACCATCCAGTAGACGGGGAAGAGGAAGGCCAGTGTGAACAGCAGGACGGTGCCGGTGAAGACGGACCAGTAGACGGCCCTGCCACGCGGACGGGCCAGCGCCGCCGGAGAGACGAGGGTCCGGGTGCTCATACGTCCTCCCCCGAGGTGCGTGTCAGCCGCAGATACACGGCGGAGAAGGCACCGAGGAGCGCGAGCAGCAGGACGCTGAGGGCGCAGGCACCGCCGAAGTCGTTGTAGAGGAACGCGTACTTGTAGATCAGATAGAGGACGGTGACCGTGGCGTTCTCGGGTCCGCCGCCCGTGATCACGAACGGTTCGGTGAAGACCTGCATCGTGGCGATGATCTGAAGGAGCATCAGCATCAGGATCACGAAGCGGGTCTGCGGGACGGTGACGTGGCGGATGCGCTGGAGCAGGTTCGCGCCGTCGAGTTCGGCGGCCTCGTACAGCTCGCCCGGGATGGACTGGAGGGCGGCGAGGTAGATCAGCACCGTGCCGCCCATGTTGGCCCAGGTGGCCACGATCACCAGGGACAGCAGCGCCGTGTCGGCGCCGTTGGACCAGTTCGAGGTGGGCAGGTGCAGGAAGCGCAGCGCCTCGTTGGCGAGTCCGGTGCCGGGGTCGTAGAACCACTTCCACAGCAGGGCGCTGACCACGGGCGGGATCATCACCGGCAGGTAGACGACGACTCGGAAGAACGTCTTGGCGTGCCGCAGCTCGTTGAGGACGAGGGCGAGTACGAAGGGGATGGCGAAGCCGACCAGCAGGGCGAGGAGGGTGAAGGTGAGGGTGTTGCGCCAGGCCGCCGCGAACTCCGGGTCGGCGAAGACGCGGGTGAAGTTGGCGGTGCCGACCCACTCGGGGTCGCTGCCGGGCGTGTACTTCTGGAAGGCGATCACGACGGCTCGGATCGCCGGGTACCAGGAGAACAGGGCGAAGCAGACGAGGCCGCCGAGGAGGAATCCGTAGGCGCGCACCTGGTCGGTGAGGCGGCGCCGCCTCCGGTCCCCTGCCGGGGGCGGCGCCTGCATCGGGCGGACCGCGACCTTCGCCACGGTCCGTCGCTGAGCCGTCTCGGTCATGGCCCGTCAGCCCCGGGCGAGGATGCTGTCGATCTTGTCGGAGGCGTCCTTCAGGAGCTGGTCGATGTCGGCGTCCTGCTTGGTGAGGACGGCGGAGACGACCCCGTCGAGGACGGAGTAGATCTGCTGGGCGTGCGGGGGCTCGATCTTCATGTCGAGGCTCTGGTTGCCGTCGAGGAAGGCCTGGTAGTTCTCCACCGGGACGTTGGCGTTGGCCTCCTTGACCTGCTGGTCCTTGACGTCGGCGGCGCCCGTGAACAGGCGGGGTTCGGGCAGTCCGACGGGGGCGTCGTTCTGCTGGGCGCGGGCGTAGTCGCCGAGGAAGCCGTCGCCGGGCGTGAGGAACATGTGGTCCAGCCACTTCAGTCCGGCGCGGATCTGCTCGGGGCTCGCCTTCTTGTTGAACATGTAGCCGTCGCCGCCGATGAGCGTGCCCTGGCCGCCGGGCATGGGGGCGAGCGCGAGGTCCTTGTAGTCGCCGCCCTTCTCCTTGACCAGGATCGGGATGTTGTCGGGGGCGGAAAGGTACATGCCGAGCTTTCCTGAGCCCATCATCTGCTGGACGTCGTTGATGACCAGGAGCTGCTTGCTGCCCATGGAGTCGTCGGTCCAGCGCATGTCATGGAGGTTCTGGAGCACGGCGCGGCCCTCGGGGGTGTCGACGGTGGCCTTCTTGCCGTCGGCGCTCACGACGTCGCCGCCCTGGGAGTAGAGCTCGGCGGTGAAGTGCCAGCCGCCCTGGTTCTGGGCGCTGTAGTCGGCGTAGCCGACGGTGCCGTCGCCGAGGCCGGCGATCTTCTTGGCGGCGGCGCGCAGTTCGTCCCAGGTGGCCGGGGGCTTCTCGGGGTCGAGGCCGGCCTGCTCGAAGAGCTTCTTGTTGTAGATCAGGCCCATCGAGTAGCCGGTGCGCGGAATGCCGTGGATCCTGCCGTCCACGGTGTAGATGTCGCGCAGCTGCTGCTGGATGGTGTCGTAGCTCTTCAACTCCTTGACATACGGCGTGAGATCGGCGGCCTGGTCGATGTCCACGACGTGCCGGGCGTCCGTGAAGTACGTGTAGAAGACGTCCTCCATCTGCCCGCCGGCGAGTTTGGCGTCGAAGGTCTTCGGGTCCTGGCAGGGGAACGCGTCATGGGCGACGACGTCGATGTCCGGGTTCTGCTTCTCGAAGGCGGCGACGTCCTGCTCGAAGAACTGCCGGTCGACCTTGGCGCTCTTGGGCGGCATGCAGTTGACCGTGATGCGGGTCTTGCCGCTCGCGGAGTCGTCGCTCGCCCCGCAGGCGGAGGCGGCGAGAGCCAAGGAGCAGACGCTGAGCGCGGCGAAGGTACGGCGGAACCCGGTGCTTCTCATCGGTGGACCCCTCTGGGCAGGAGCGGTGGGCGCCGCACACTCAAGCACCGCCGACATCTGAACGCAAGATGTCGCGCGCAATTTGCAATTTTTGAACAGCCAATGGGATCTCAGGGACGAGGCACCTGCGCGGTCGATCCGCGCACCACCAGTTCCGGCTCGAAGAGCAGTTCCTCGGCGGGCACGGCACTGCCCGCGATCTGCGCGTTCAGCAGCTCCACCGCCGCCCTGCCCATGGCCTCGATGGGCTGCCTGACCGTGGTGAGCGCAGGCTCGGTGCAGTTCATGAACGCCGAGTCGTCGTACCCGACCACCGAGATCCGCGAGGGGACGCCGAGCCCCTTGCGCCGGGCGGCCCTGATGGCACCGAGCGCCAGCGGGTCGCTCGCGCAGATGATGCCGGTGACGCCTCGGTCGATCAGCCGGGAGGCGGCGGCGTGACCGCCCTCGATCGAGAAGATGGCCCGCGCCACCCGCTCCTCGGGCAGGTCGCCGGCGACACTCCGCGCCGCGGCCAGCTTGCGCGCCGACGGCATGTGGTCGGCCGGCCCGAGCACGAGTCCGATGCGCTCGTGCCCCAGCGAGGCCAGGTGCCGCCAGGCCTGCTCCACGGCCACGGCGTCGTCACAGGACACGGCGGGGAAGCCCAGGTGCTCGATGGCCGCGTTGACCAGCACCACCGGGATGTTGCGGTCGGCGAGCTCCTTGTAGTGGTCGTGCGGCGCGTCGGCCTGGGCGTACAGCCCGCCGGCGAAGACGACACCGGAGACCTGCTGTTGCAGCAGCAGCGCGACATAGTCGGCCTCGGAGACGCCGCCCTTGGTCTGCGTGCACAGCACCGGGGTGAGCCCGAGCTGGGCGAGCGCACCGCCGATCACCTCGGCGAACGCGGGGAAGATCGGGTTCTGGAGCTCGGGGAGCACGAGGCCGACGAGGCGGGCGCGTTCGCCGCGCAGCTGCGTGGGCCGCTCGTAGCCGAGGACGTCCAGGGCGGAGAGCACCGCCTGCCGGGTGGCCTCGGAGACGCCGGGCTTGTCGTTGAGCACCCGGCTGACCGTGGCCTCGCTGACCCCGACCTTCTTCGCCACTTCAGCAAGTCGTCGCGTCATGCGCGCAAGAATAGCGCAAGGATTGCAAGCCATTTGCGTCGGTCTTCTGACGGGGCGCCGTCGACGACCTGAACGCCGACGGTGCCCCGTTCAGTTCTCGGGGGTCGGCACCACGCGCAGATGCGCGGCGCCGCGGCGCACCGCACGCGCCCTGGGCCGGTCGCGGCGCACCTCGCGCAGCACCAGCGTCAGCCGGGTGTGCCCCGTCTCCCGCAGGGTCCGGGGCGTCTCGTCGACGACCCGGCAGTCCGTGGCGCCCCAGCGCGGATCCGGGTGCAGCAGCGGACGCACGGCACCGTCCTGGGCGACCGCCCGCTCGCCGACCGCGCGGATCCAGTGCGGCAGGCCCTGCCGGTAGGCGGCCTCCATGATGGGGTCCTGGGCGATCTCCCGGCGGATGGCCTGGAGGCCGTGGTCATGGCCGTGCGACTCCACGGCGGCGGCGAAGTGGGCCAGCATCGGCAGGCACCAGCTGGACTCGTGGTCGCCGAGGACCGTGCTCGCGTCCGGGTGGAAGAGCACGAACCTGAGGAAGTTGTCGCCGGGCATCGCCGTGGGGTGTGGGCCCACGCCCCGGAAAAGTGACGCGAAAGCGGTGTTCGCCAGAACGACGTCCCAGCGGTGGTCGACGACGACGGACGGGAAGGGCACGGCCTGCACGAGGGTGGCGTAGTCCCGTAGGTACGCCTCGGCCTCGGACCGCTCGGGGACGGACCGCGGTACGGACCGCTGTCCACCTGCCTGATATGCCATCGGGAGGTCACCCCTCTTGCCTATGCGGCCTTCACGCGGCGCCTTGATCCTGCTGCCCGCGCCGGAGCCGTGTCAACTATCGTGGCATTTCGTGCCGGTTGACGGCTGAAATTGGACACAGTTGTGGCGAGACCTGGATGTGAGTTCGAACTACCCGGTAATCTCCGTCGAGTTCACGGCAACCGCTTGTGAGAAGCCTGTGAGAGACCTAGGAGATCTGTCGGTGACGGATGGCATCGAGGGTCCGGGCGCCACGCCGACGGCTGAGCTGCCGGCCGTCGTCGCTCGTGTCACCGCGCTCGCCGACCGGCTCGGCGTGCCGCACGCGGAGGTCTTCGACACCGGCCGTCTGTCCGTCGCCTCCGGCGTCCCGGTGCCGGTGGTCAAGGCCCTGCTGAGCGGGCGCCCCGCGGGTGAGCCCGATGTACAGGCCCGGTTCCTCCAGCGCCTCGACCTCCTGCGGCGCACCCGACTCAAACCGAACGGCCGCAAGTACACCCAGCAGGAGATCGCCGACGGCGCGGGCATGTCACGGCAGCAGGCGGGCGCCCTGATCAACGGCGACCGGCGCCCCACCATGGAGCACTGCGACGCCATCCAGCGCTTCTTCCGCGTCCACGCAGGATTCCTCACGGCCGAGGACCCCGAGGCGCTCGCGGGCGCACTCCAGCGCACCGAGCAGGACCTGCTCCAAAAGCTCGCCGAGCGCGAGGCGGCCCAGGCCGCCGAGGATCCGCTGGAGAGACTCCTCCAGGACCACGGGGTGCGCGGCATCGCCTGGCGGGCCGCCCAACTGCCCACCGACCAGCATCGCGACAAGGTCGCTGAGTGGCTGGACATGCTCCTGGAGAGCGTCAAGCGGCCAGAGTCGTGAAACCGGGGAGAACGGGAGACCAGTGGGCATCGGTAGGGAAATGCGCCGCCTGTGCGGCGAGTTGGTCGCGGAGCTGGCGCTGTCGGCGCCCGCCCCGCCGGAGAAGCTGTACCGCGCGCTGTGCGACGCGATGAGCAGACGCCGCGGCCGTCCCGTCCACTTCCGTACGGCCGCCTTCCCGCCCGGCACCGCCAGCGGACTGTGGCTCGACATGGCCGACCAGGACCTCGTGGTGATCGAGGAACGCACCGCGCCCGACCACCAGCTGGTGATCCTCGGCCACGAGCTGTGGCACATGAAGGCCGGCCACGGCCGCCACAGTGTAGAGGGCGCCACCGTGGCGGCCCGGCTCCTGAACGACGACGCCGACTTACGGTCGACGGTCCTGAAGGTCGCCGCCCGCGACCACTTCGACCAGGCCGAGGAGAAGGAGGCCGAGAGCTTCGGCCTGCTGCTCGCCAGCAAGTGCCGTACCTGGCTGGCGGTTTCCTCGGCACGTGGACAGCGTGACCATCTGGCCGGGCGGATCGAGGCGTCACTGGGCTACCTGGGGCCACAGGGCTGACCCGCCGCCCTGTTGAGGACCGATTGTCAGTGGTGGACGGCAAGCTGGTGGTACGCCCTCATGTGCGGGGCGTGACGCGAAGACGCCGACCCGGGGAGAGCCGACCGATGCCCACCGCCGTACTGACCGACCGCGAGCGCACCGCCGTCCAGGCCTATCTGCGGCTCTTGCACACCGTACGGGCCGCGTTCGACGGTCCTCCCGGGGGCGGCCGACCCACCGTCGTGCCGCCCGCCGTCCTCGCCGAGGCGGAACAGGCCCTGGCGGACGCGGGACTGACGGGCAACGAGGAGGAGTTCTTCCGGATGCTCCGCAGCTGGTGCCCGGCGGAGCCGTAGCGGAACGCGCGCCTGTCCCGCGGGGGCTCAGCTGTGCGGCACGCTCACCGCTGTCGCCACCAGCCCCCGCTGGACGGTCCACCGCCCCTCGAACCGGTCGAGCCGACGGTCGCCGACCCACGGGCCCGGCACGAGGAGGCGGGCGCGGAAGCCGCCGCCGCGCTGTTCACCGGGGTCGGTGAAGATCTCGATGTCGGCCTCGGTGAAGTCCAGCCACTTTCCGGTGAGCGGGAACCACGCCTTGTAGACGGACTCCTTGGCGCTGAACAACAGCCGGTCCCAGTGGATGCCGCAGTTCTCGCCGGACAGCCCGCGCAGCCGCTCCGCCTCGGCGGGCAGGGCGACGGCGGGCAGGACGCCGTCGGGGAGGGGCTGGTGGGGTTCGGCGTCGATGCCGAGGGAGGCCAGATCGGCGGCACGGACCAGGGCGGCGGCGCAGTAGCCGTCGCAGTGGGTCATGCTGCCGGTCAGGCCCGCCGGCCAGGTCGGGGCGCCGCGTTCGCCCGGCAGGATCGGCTGGGGCGGCACTCCGAGCTTCTCCATGGCGCGGCGCGCACAGGAGCGGACGACGGCGAACTCCCGACGCCGTTTGCCGACCGCCCGGGCGACGACCGCCTCCTCCTGCGGGTACAGGGCCGTGTCCGCGGGCTCCTCGTCGCCGTACGCCTCGACGGTGACGACCGAGGCCGGCAGCAGTTCCTCGATCAACGGGTCCCGTCCTCCCTGGGCAGAATCCGGCGCAGCCGTCCGGGCGGGCCCGGCCGCTTGCGCCACTCGCGGGGGTAGCCCACCGAGACCTCCTCGAAGCGGACGCCCTCGTGCCAGGTGGTCCGCGGGATGTGCAGATGGCCGTAGACCATGGTCTCGACCCGGAACCTGCGGTGCCAGTCCGCGGTGCGCCGGGTGCCGCACCACATGGCGAACTCGGGGTACCACAGCACGTCGGTCGGGTGCCGGTCCAGCGGATAGTGGTTGACGAGGACGGTGGGCAGGTCCTCGGGCAGTGCGGCGAGCCGGTGCTCGGTCTCGGCGACCCGGGCCTCGCACCAGGCCTCTCGGGACGGGTACGGGTCGGGGTGCAGCAGGTACTCGTCGTTGCACACGATCCCGGTGCCGTGGGCGTAGGTCAGCCCCTCCTCCTTGGTGGTGCAGCCGGAGGGCAGGAACGAGTAGTCGTACAGCAGGAACAGCGGAGCGACGGCGACCGGGCCGCCGGGGCCGTCCCAGACGGGGTAGGGGTCCTCGGGGGTCGTCACGCCGAGTTCCCGGCACATCTCGACCAGATGCTCGTAGCGGGCGACGCCGCGCAGGGTGACGGTGTCCTTGGGGTGGGTCCACAGTTCGTGGTTGCCGGGTGCCCAGACGACCTTGCGGAAGCGGCCGGCGAGCGTCTTCAGCGCCCAGCGGATGTCGGCCACGGTCTCCGCGACGTCACCGGCGACGAGCAGCCAGTCGTCGTCGGAGTCCGGCCGCATCTTCTCGACCAGGGCGCGGTTCTCGTCGTACCCGATGTGCAGGTCACTGATGGCCAGCAGTTGCCCGGCACCGCCGACCGTCGACGTCACCCCTCGCCCCTTTCGATCACACGAATGACACCACGAGAACACAGGATGTGTTCACCGTACAAGGGGGACACGCGGCGGCCCGGCGGGGGCTGCCCGGGGCGGGCGGGACGGTCAGGAATGATCCGCGATTCCGTAACACGTACGTTGCACGCGGCACCCTTTGAAAGCCGTATGATCGCCCCAACACCACCGCCGGAACTTCCCTTCGCAAGGGGCGGTTTGGTGTCCCTCCAACCACCCTGCCCGGGCACGGGCCTGCTTCGCCCTGCCCGCGAACCCCGAAAGGACGGCCCTGCATGGTCTCTCGCGTACGCGTCTGGCTCAACCGCACGTACGCGGAGAACGTGTTCTTCATGGATCAGCTGCGGAGAAATCCCAGCGATCGGGCCGTCGAGATCCATGCGACGCACGGGGACGCCGACTCGCCCGTGCTCGCCGCCGCCGACACCGCCGAGCTGGAGCCGGAGGGCCTGTCCCCGGCCGCGTACGTCGAGTACGCGCTGGACCAGTGCCAGCGCCGGGGAATCGACGTGTTCGTGCCGCGGCTGCACCAGTCGGCGATCGTGGCGCACCGCGCGGAGTTCGAGGCGGTCGGTACGGCGTTGCTGGCGCCGCCGCCGGAGGCCGTGGCGGTCTTCCAGGACAAGGTGATCGCGTACGAGGCCGTGCAGGCCATCGGCGTGCCGGTGCCGCCGTGGTGGCGGGTGCGGGACGCCGATGAACTGGTCGCCGCGGTCGAGGAGTTGGAGGCGGGCGGGTACAAGGCCTGCTTCAAGCCGGCGTCCGGTGCCGGCGGGGTGGGCTTCCGGGTCATCACGCGCGCCCCCTTCTCGCTCATGCACCTCAGCGGGTTCCCGACTCCGTACGTGCAGCTGGACCTTGTCGTGGACGCGTTGCGGCGGGCCGAGGAACCGGTGGACTGGCTGGTCATGCCGCGTCTTGAGCAGCCCGAGGTGTCGGTGGACTGCCTCACCGGTCCGGACAATCGGGTGCGGCTGGCGATCGGCCGGCTCAAGAACGGCCGTCGCCGTGGGTTCACGCTGCAGGAGCAGTGGCTGGAGCCGGCGCGGCTGATCGCGGAGGGGTTCGGGCTGCACTATCTGTCCAACATCCAGTTCCGGATGTTCGGGGAGACGCCGGTGCTGATGGATGTGAACACGCGGCCCGCCGGGGGCTTGCATCAGCTGTCGCTGTGCGGGGTCAACGTGCCCTGGCTGGCTGTGCAGCTGGCGCTCGGCGAGGATCCGGGCGAGGTGGCGCCGCCGTTCCTGGGGCAGGACTACACGGTGGTCTCCGGGCCACGGCCGCTGCGGCCGGTGTCGATTCCGCAGCAGCGGGCGGAGGTCGAGGGACCGCTGCTGCCGGCGGTGCCCGCACCGGCGCCGGTCGACTCCGTCGCGAGCGGGGCGGCCCAGGCCCTGCCGCTGTAAGAACCTCCGGTATGGACCAATCCCGGTGTCACATCTTGACACCGGGATTGGTCCATACCAACTTGGTCTGCGCACCTCTTCCGTACCTCTTCCGCACCTCTCCGCACCGCTCAGCATTTCGTGCACTCCCGAACACCCCACATTCCCCAGGGAGATCGCGTGCGCAACCAACCTTTCGGACGGCTCAGACGTCGTCTTCTCGCCCTGCTCGGCTCCGCCGCCCTCGCGGTCACCGGAGCCGTCGCCCTGCCCGGTACGGCCCACGCGGCCAACCTCCTGAACAACTCCGGATTCGAGTCGGGCGCGCTCACGCCGTGGTCCTGCGGCGGGGGCCTCGGCTCGGTCGTGTCCTCCCCCGCGCACGCCGGGTCCAAGGCCCTCGCGGGGGCGGTGAGTTCGAGTGACATCGCCCGGTGCACCCAGACCGTCCCGGTCCAGCCGAACACGACGTACTCGCTCAGCGGCTGGGTGCGCGGGTCGTACGTCTACCTCGGTGTGAACGGCGGCGCGTCCACGTGGACGTCGTCTCCGTCGGTGTACAGCAAGCTCACCGTGGCCTTCACGACCGGCGCCTCCCAGACCAGCGCCACCGTCTACGTCCACGGCTGGTACGCCCAGGGCACCTACTACGCCGACGACATCAGCCTCGACGGCCCCGGCGGGGGCGGTTCGGACAGCCGGGCGCCGTCCGCGCCGGGCAGCCTGCGGTCCACCGGCAAGACGTCGTCGAGCGTGTCGTTGTCGTGGAACGCCTCGACGGACAACGTCGGGGTGACGGCGTACGACATCTACCGTGGCTCCAGTCAGGTGCTCAGCGTGCCCGGGACGAGTGCCACGGTCAGCGGGCTGTCGCCGAGCACGGGTTACTCCTTCACGGTGAAGGCCCGGGACGCGGCCGGGAACGTCTCGGCGGCGTCGAACGCCGTCAGCGTCACGACGGACGCGGGCGGCGGTGGCGGCACCGGCTTCAAGCAGGCCGCGCCCTATCTCTACCTGGGCTGGGGCGATCCGCCGAGCGCCACGTCGGTGATGAGCGCGACCGGCGTCAAGTGGTACACGATGGCGTTCATCCTCTCCTCCGGCGGCTGCAACCCCGCCTGGGACGGGACGCGGCCGCTGACCGGCGGAAACGATCAGAGCGTCATCAACTCCATCCGTTCCGCGGGCGGTGACATCGTGCCGTCGATCGGCGGCTGGAGCGGCAACAAGCTCGGGCCGAACTGCTCCAGCGCCGAGGCACTGGCCGGGGCGTACCAGAAGGTCATCGACGCCTACGGGCTGAAGGCGATCGACGTCGACATCGAGAACACCGACGAGTTCGAGAACGCGACCGTGCAGGACCGGATCCTGAACGCCCTGAAGATCGTCAAGGCGAACAACCCGGGGCTGCGCACCATCGTCACCTTCGGTACCTCGACGACCGGCCCGAACTACTGGGGCAACCGGCTCATCGAGCAGGCCAAGGCGCTGAACGCGGACATCGACGTCTTCACGATCATGCCGTTCGACTTCGGCGGCGGCGCCGACATGTACGGCAACACCGTGAACGCCACGGAGGGGCTGAAGACCAAGCTGAAGTCGACGTTCGGCTGGGACGACACCACGGCCTACGCCCACATCGGCATCTCCGGCATGAACGGCCTGTCCGACCAGCAGGAGCTCACCTCGCCCGCGACCTGGACGCAGATCCGCGACTGGGCGAACTCCCGTCACATCGCGCGTCTCGCGTTCTGGTCCGTCAACCGCGACCGGCCCTGCCCGGGCGGCGGCGTGACGAGCAACTGCTCCGGGATCAGTCAGGACAACTGGCAGTTCACGTCGATCACGGCCGGGTTCACCGGGTAGCGGCGCACCGAGCCGAAAGAGCCGTCGGCAGCCCCCCGCATCGGGAAGAATCGTCGCGCTGAAGACGCGGCCCCGGTGCGGGGGTTGCCGTTGGGTCGGGGGAAGGCGGCGAGGGTGGCGGTGCGGGGGCGGTTCGGGGTCGAGGCGGCATTCGCGTGAGGTCCTACTTCGGGGGATGCCTGGGGTTCCTGGTCGGCCTCGCGCTCCTTGTCGCCACAAGCGTCACTCTCACGCTGATGCTGGGGACCGGGGAGGAGCCGGGGCGGCCCGACCAGGCCGACTTCCAGGCCAAGATCGTCGACGACCGCAGACAGCTCTTCGACGGGAGCCTGAGCTACCGGTCCCGGGTCTCGGCCCCGGTCGGCGAGTCCGTCACCTACTCGATCAAGCTCACGGCGCTGGGCGAGGACGCCTCGCGGAGGGTGAATCCGGAGCGGGCCACAGAGACCAGGGCGTTCCAGGTGGGCGGTGTGGAGGGTGCCTCGCTCACCTCGGCGAGCGGTCAGGTCCGGGTCGTCCGCCTCGCCGACATCAAGACGCGCCAGGTCATCGCCGAACCCGGGGACACCGTCGAATGGCGTTGGGGCCTGACCGCGAGCGAGCCGGGCTCCTACGACCTCGTGCTGAGCCTCACCACGTACCAAGGGGATTCGGACCGAGCGCTCGACACGCTCACCCCGCCCATCACTGTGCGCCTCCAGATCGAGAACACCTGGTCGAACCGCCTCGACTCGATGCGGAACTGGCTGATCGCCCTCGGCAGTGTCGCGGCCGCGTTGCTGGCTCTCTACGCGTTCCGCGCTCCCCTCGCGGAGTTCGTACAGGCGCGCCGAGAGGCCCGGCGCGAGCGGGCCGGAGGGCGGGACGGGTATCTGTGACGTGGGTTCGCCAAAAGAATTGAGCGAGGGGTGTATCAGGGGGCGGACCGCGTGCTCATAAGAGTGAAAGGGAACGGGGCAACCCACGGGGATCAACGGGGGATCCACGAGGGGGCCATGGGGGAAGCACCACCACGGGGGATGTACGGGGGCTTCGGGTCGGCCGGTGCTGTCACGGGGGTGGCGGCCGGCCGGCCCGAAGGTGCGTTGCGGGGTCGTCAGAAGCGGCCCGCGCCGCGGTACAGCTCCAGTTCCCCGTCCAGTTCGACGGCGAGCACCGTGGCGTGCGGGTCGAGGTCGGCTCCGGTGGGCGGTTCGATCCAGAGGACGCCGGGTGTTTCGTGCAGGCCGCCGGTGACGCGGTGGGCCAGTTCGGTGCCGCTGCCGAGGACCGTGACCCGGCGTACCGAGCCGAGCAGTCCGCGTACGTTGATCTCGGCGCGCGGGGCGTCGAAGACGATCAGGTACAGGGTGCGGCGGTCCCTGGAGAGGGTGCTCGGGCCGTAGTGGTGGCCCGGCGGGAGACCGCGCTGGGTGCCGTACACCGCCTCCGCGTGCTTGGCGATCCAGTCGCCGAGCCCCTCCAGGCGTTCGGACTGCTCACGCGGGATCGTGCCGTCCTCGCGTGGCCCGACGCTGAGCAGCAGGTTGCCACCGCCGCCGATCGTCTCGGTGAAGTAGCGGATCAGCTGGTCGACCGACTTGTGGTTGTGGTCGTGGTGCTGGTGGCCCCAGGAGTCGTTGATCGTCAGGCACAGCTCCCAGGGACCCTCGGGCGGAACGACCGGGGCACCCTGTTCCGGCGTCGCGTAGTCGCCCTCGCTGAGCATGCGGGCGTTGAAGACGACGTCCGGGACCTCGGAGCGGATCAGCGCGGCGAGTTCGGGGATCCGCCACTGCTCCTCGCTGCGGTCCCACTCGCCGTCGAACCACAGCAGGTCCGGCCGGTAGCGGGAGGTGAGTTCCCGGATCTGGCCGTCCCGGTAGGCGAGGAAGCGTTCCCAGGCGTCCAGGTCCTCGTCCTCGGCCGCGACCTCCGAGTAGCGGTTGTCCTCCAGTTCCGGCGGGCGGCCCGGCTTGCGCGTGGAGGCGTAGTCGGGGTGGCTCCAGTCCGAGTGCGAGTAGTAGAGGCCTACCTTGAGGCCCTGCTCGCGCAGGGCGTCCGCGTAGCCGCCGATCAGGTCGCGGCCCACGTTCAGGTCGCCGTGGGCCGTGTCCCACAGGGCCACGCCGTCGTGGTGCCGGCTGGTCAGGACGGCGTACCTGGCGCCGGCCCGCGCGAAGAGCTTCGCCCAGTCGCGCGGGTCGTAGCGGGAGGCGGTGAAGCGGTCGAACTGGGACATGTACCGGTCGTACGGGACGATGTCGTCGTAGAACGACCAGGACTCCTGCACGCCGTCCACGGCGTAGATGCCCCAGTGGATGAAGATCCCCAACTTGGCGTCGGTGAACCAGGGTTGCATGGGCACGGGGTCAGCCCCTCCGGAGCCGGAGCGTCAGCACCTGGAAGGGCCGCAGGGACACCGCCACCGCGCCGTCCGAGACCTCGACGCTCTCGTCCAGCGGCCGCTCCAGCAGATCCGTCACCTGGGCGCCGGCCAGCGGGAACCCGGTCCGCAGCACGCCCCGGGCGCGGCCGCCGCCCGACTCGTACAGCCGCACCACGACGTCACCGGACCCGTCGTCGGCGAGCTTGACCGCCTCGACCGTCACGTTCCGGCCGTCGACGGAGACGACCGGCTCGGGTGCGCCGGCCGCGTCCGCCACCCGGAGCGGCAGGTTGAGGGAGTAGCCCGCCGCGACGGTGTCCTCGATGCTCGCGCCGGGCAGCAGCGAGTAGGTGAGGCGGTGCCTGCCCTGGTCGGCCTCCGGGTCCGGGATGCGCGGGGCACGGACCAGACTGAGCCGGACCGTGGTCGTCGTACCTCCCCCAGCCTCCGGCCGGGGGGACCCCCAACTCGCTTCGCTCGCGTCGCGGACCGTGCGGGAGACGTCGTGGCCGTAGGTGGAGTCGTTCAGCACCGCGACGCCGTAGCCGGGTTCGCCGACGTGCACCCAGCGGTGGCCGGAGACCTCGAAGCGGGCCGCCTCCCAGCTGGTGTTGGTGTGGGTGGGCCGCTGGATGTGGCCGAACTGGATCTCCGCGGAGGAGTGCGCGGCCCGGACGTCCACCGGGAAGGCGGCCTTGAGGATCTTCTCCGCCTCGTGCCAGTCGATCTCGGTCTCGAAGTCGATACGGGGGCTGTCGGCGCGCAGGGTGATGGTCTGGGTGATCGTCGAGCCCTTGCCGAAGGCGCGCGTCACACGGATCGCGCCGAGCAGCGGGTCGTCCGAGACGACCTCGATCGACGTGGGCTCCAGAAGATCCGTGTAGCGGTTCTTGTAGTGCTTGTCGATGTCCCAGGCGTCCCAGTAGTTCGGGAGGTCGGTGTGCAGGCGGAGCAGGTTGCCCTTGTCGCCGAGGACTTCACGCCCGGCGCGCAGGTCGAGGACCGAGGACAGGGTGCCGTCCTCCGCCACCTCCACGCGCACCAGGCCGTTGTCGAGGACTCGGCCCTCGGTCTTCACGGACTGGGCGGGCTCCGCGTCCGTCAGCGGCGCGCTGCCGCTCGCGGGGACCTTCACGTATGCCGTGGCCCCGTCCGCCGTACGGATCACCTCGGCCCGGTCGAACGGGCTGGTGTTGAACACCCGGGTGCCTCCGGCGCCCAGCGCCGCGACCGCCTCGGCCGTCAGCGCCTCCAACTCCTCGGCGACACGGGCGTATTCGGCCTCCGCCTCGCGGTGCACCCAGGCGATCGAGGAGCCCGGCAGGATGTCGTGGAACTGGTGCAGCAGGACCGTCTTCCACAGCCGGTCCAGCTTCTCGTACGGGTAGGAGTAGCCCGGCGCGTGCAGCGCGGCCGTCGTCGCCCACAGCTCGGCCTCCCGCAGCCGGTGCTCGGAGCGGCGGTTGCCCTGCTTGGTGCGGGCCTGGGAGGTGTAGGTGGCGCGGTGCAGCTCAAGGTAGAGCTCGCCGACCCAGACCGGGGCGTCCGGGTACTCCTCGCGGGCTTGGGCGAAGAACTCGTCCGGGTGTTCGACGACGACCTTGGGCGAGCCCTCCAGGTCGGCGAGCCTGCGTGCCCGCTCCATGATCTCGCGGGTGGGGCCGCCACCGCCGTCTCCCCAGCCGAACGGGGCGAGGGAGCGGGTGCCGCCGCCCTTCTCGGAGTAGTTGCGGACCGCGCGGTCCATCTCCTCGCCGCTGAAGCGGGCGTTGTAGGTGTCGACGGGCGGGAAGTGGGTGAAGATGCGGGTGCCGTCGATGCCCTCCCACCAGAAGGTGTGGTGGGGGAACTTGTTGGTCTGGTTCCAGGAGATCTTCTGGGTCAGGAACCACTCGTTGCCGGCCAGCTTGGCCAGCTGCGGGTAGGCGGCGGTGTAGCCGAAGGAGTCCGGCAGCCAGACGCCCTTGGTCTCGACGCCGAAGTGCTCGATGAAGAACCGCTTGCCGTGGATCAGCTGGCGGGCGATGGCCTCGCCGCCGGGCAGGTTGCCGTCGGCCTCGACCCACATGCCGCCGACGGGCGCCCACTGGCCCTTCTTCACGGACTCCTGGATCCGGGCCCACACGTGCGGGTAGTTGTCGCGCACCCACTCGTACTGCTGGGCCTGGGAGCAGGCGAAGATGAAGTCCTCGTACTCGTCCGCGAGGGACGTGACGTTGGAGAAGGTGCGGGACGTCTTGCGCTTGGTCTCGCGGATCGGCCAGAGCCAGGCGGAGTCGATGTGGGCGTGGCCGACACCGGAGATCGTGTGCGCGCTGGCGTGCGCGGGGCGGGCCAGCACCGGGGCGAGCACCTCGCGTACGGCGGCCGCACTGCCGGAGACGTCGTCCAGGTCGAGGACGTCCATGGCCCGGTCGAGGGCGTGCATGATCTCGTGGCGGCGCGGCTCGTGGTCGGGGAGGTGGACCATCAGCTCGCGCAGCACCTGGAGGTCCAGGTCGAGGTGGAAGACCTCCTCGTCGAGGACCGCGAGGTCGGCGCGCTGGAAGGTGTAGAGCGGCGCGGAACCGGCCGTGAGCTTGTCGCCCATCGGCGTGATCTTCGAGAAGTTGTCCTTGAGGATGTCCGGGTTGGAGGCGGCCTCGACCAGGTAGTCGATCTGCTCACCACCGGTCGCCGGGTTGGCGATGGGAACGTACTGGTTGAGCGGGTTCACGGCCTTCAGGGGGCGGCCGTCGGCCAGGTGGACCAGGGCCTCGGCCTGGTTGCCGGGCCAGTCGCCGACGAAACCGAGGTCGATGACGGCCTCGACGCGCTTGCCGGCCCACTCCGCGGGCACCTGACCGCGCATCCTGAACCAGGTGGTGCCCCAGGGCGGGCCCCACGGGGTGTTCATCGCGAAGGGCTCATAGCGGGCTGCCGCGGCCTCCTCGAAGGAGACCGGCTCCCCCGGCGCCTGCCACGCCTCGACCTCGAAGGGGACGGTGGCCGCGTAGATCGCGGGCTTGATGCGCTGGTCGTGCGCGCGCTGGACGCGCTCCTCGATGCGGGTGCGTTCGTCGTGCATGAAAGGTCTCCAGAGGGGGCGGAAGAGCTCGAGAAAACGCTTTCCAGGAAGCGGGCGCTACTTAAGGTACGCGAGGCCCGGGTGGACCGAGCCGTATCCCTCGACCAGCCTGCGGGCGACGCCCACGGAGTCGACCAGCGGGTGCAGCGCGAAGGCCTTCACGGCGGTCGCACGGGAGCCTGACTCGGCGGCGGCCAGCACCTCGCGCTCGACCGCCTTGACCGAGCAGACGAGGCCGGTGGCGTGGTCGGGCAGAGGGGCGACGGCGACCGGGTGGGCGCCGTTGGCGTCGACCAGGCAGGGCACCTCGATCACGGCTTCGGAGTCGAGCACCGACAGCGTGTTCCGGTTGCGGACGTTGAGGATCAGGGTGGTGCGTTCGTCGCGGGCGATGGCTCGCATCAGGGCCAGCGCGACCTTCTCGTAGCCGCCGGAGAGGTCGTCGGCGTCGCGCTCGCCGGCGCCGGCCGTCTCCCGGTTCTCCGACATGTAGGTGGCCTCGCGCTCGGCGCGGGTGCGGTCCCAGATCTCCAGGGCGGAGGCGTCCGACCGCTCGACCTCGCGGTAGAAGTGCGCCTGCTGGTCGGCGAGGAAGGCGCCGCGGGTCTTGTCGGCCTGCTGGTAGGCGCGGATGGCTTCCCGGTTGAAGTAGTAGTAGTGCAGATACTCGTTCGGGATCGCACCGAGGGACTGGAGCCAGTCGACGCCGAAGAGCTTGCCCTCCTCGAAGGAGCCGAGCAGGTCGGGGTCGGCGAGCAGGCGCGGCAGTTCGTCGCGGCCGGCGACGCGCAGGCCGCGCACCCAGCCGAGGTGGTTGAGGCCGACGTAGTCGATCCACGCCTCGCCGGGGTTCTTCACGCCGAGCACCCGGGCGATGCGGCGGCCGAGGCCGACCGGTGAGTCGCAGATGCCGATGACGCGGTCGCCGAGGTGGCGGGACATGGCCTCGGTGACCAGGCCGGCGGGGTTGGTGAAGTTGATGACCCAGGCGTCGGGCGCGAGGCGGGCGACGCGCCGGGCGATGTCGACGGCGACCGGGACCGTGCGCAGGCCGTAGGCGATGCCGCCCGCGCCGACCGTCTCCTGGCCTAGGACGCCCTCGGCGAGAGCGACCCGCTCGTCGTCGGCCCGGCCTTCGAGGCCGCCCACGCGGATCGCGGAGAAGACGAAGTCGGCGCCGCGCAGCGCCTCGTCCAGATCGGTGGTGGCCCTCACCTCGGGCGCGCCCGGCACCCCGGCCGCCTGCTCGGCGAGGACACGGGTCACGGCCTTCAGGCGGCCGGCGTCCAGGTCGTGCAGCACGACCCGGGTGACCCGGCCCTCGGCGCGGTCCGTCAGGAGCGCCCCGTACACGAGCGGCACGCGGAATCCGCCGCCGCCCAGAATCGTCAGTTTCACTCTTGCACCTTTCCTGCCACGACCACCTCGACGCCCGCCTCCTCCAGGGAGGACCTGGTCGCCGCGTCTACCGGCGCGTTCGTCACCACCACGTCCAGGTCGTCCGGACCGCACACCTTCGCCATCCCCGTACCCGGGAACTTCGCCGCGTCGGCGAGCAGCACGACCTTCTCGCCGGCCTTGATCATGGCCCGCTTGACCGGCACCTCGACGACCGTCGTGTCCATCACCTGACCGCCCGGCCGTACTCCACTGGTGCCCAGGAACAGCCAGTCGGCATGCAACTGGCGCAGATTGTCCTCGGTGAGGAAGCCGACCAGGGAGCGGTACTCGCGGCGGACCATGCCGCCGAGCAGGACCAGCTCGATGCCCTCGTCGTCGGCGAGCTCCTCGTAGACCACCAGGTTGCTGGTGATCACGGTCAGACGGCGGCCGTGCAGCTGGCGGGCCAGCCGGAAGGCGGTGGTGCCGATGTCGAGCAGCACCGACTGACCATCTTTGATCATCGCGGCGGCATGCGCGGCTATGGCGTCCTTCTCGGGCACGCGCATCTCGGCGACCTCGGCGAAGGGCTGGTCGCCCTCCTCCACGACCGCCCCGCCGTGCACCCGTGTGAGCAGGCCGTCCTCCTCGAGTTTGACCAGGTCACGCCTGATCGTGGCCGGGCTCACACCCAGCTGCTCGGAGAGATCGGTCACGGCCGCGGGGCCACCGGCGCGCAGGGCCCGCAGGATGAGTTGGTGTCGTCGTTCTGCCAGCACGACGTGAACACTACTCGTCATCTTCAATCATCGCCATGCTCATTTCTGCTCGGGTATTGACCAATCTCCCCGATCGGCGCACGATTCCGCTCACCGAAATGAAGAGTTTTGACGAGAGGACCCAGCCGTGGACGACGACCGGCCCGATGTGCTGCTGACCGGGCTGCTCTTCTACGACCTCGTCCTCACGGGGCTCGGGAAGCCGCCCACACCGGGCGAGGAGATCTGGACGGGCGGCATGGGCTGCGGCCCGGGCGGCATCGCCAACCTCGCGGTCGCCGCCGCCCGCTTCGGTCTGCGGACCTCGCTGGCCACGGTGTTCGGCGACGACCTCTACGGCGAGTACTGCCGGGACGTCCTGTGCGACCAGGAGGACATCGACCTCTCGCTCTCCCGCACGGCGGACGGCTGGCCCACCCCGGTCACCGTCTCCCTCGCCTACGGCCACGACCGGGCCCTCGTCACCCACGGCCAGGAACCCCCCTACTCGCAGGACGCGCTGATGGGCGACCCGCCCGAGGCGCGCACGGCCCTCGTGCACATCGAGGCCGAACCCCGCGCATGGCTGGCCAAGGCCGCCGCGAACGGCACCCGCATCTACGCCGACGTCGGCTGGGACCCCACCCAGCGGTGGTCCACCGACCTGCTCGAACAGCTCCGCCTGTGCCATGCCTTCCTTCCCAACGAGACCGAGGCGATGGCCTACACCCGCACCGACAACGCGGCCGCGGCCCTGGGCACGCTCAGCGAACTGGTGCCGGTGGCCGTGGTGACCCGCGGCAGGGACGGCGCCGTCGCCGTCGATCAGACGACCGGCGAGTACGCCGAGGTCCCCGCCCTCGACGTCGACGTCCTCGACGCGACGGGCGCCGGTGACGTGTTCGGGGCGAGCTTCGTCGCGGCCTCGCTCGACGGCTGGCCCCTGGAGGAACGGCTCAGGTTCGCCGTCCTGGCCGCCGGCCTGTCGGTCGGGCGGCACGGCGGGGCGCTGGCCGCCCCCGGCTGGTACGGCGTCGACCGCTGGTGGCGCTCCCTGACCGACCCCGAGCTGAAGCGGTCGTACGGCTTCCTGGCGGACCGGCTCCCCGACGACCCGGGGCCGCCCGTCGCGTACGCCCCGGTGACCCCGCCCGCACGGCAGAACTGAACGACCTCCCCCCCCCACGCCCCTCTCATGCGAAGTCCCGAAAAGATCCGAAAGGCGGTGGGAGCTGTGCGGCTCTCACGAAGAGGCCTGCTCCGCGCGGGCCTGGCCGGTACGGCCGCCACGGCGCTCGGCGGCCTGGCGTCCGGCTGTGCCGTTCCGACCGGCTCGACCGGCCGGAACATGGTCCTGTGGTACTGGAGCGGCGGTCTGAGCGACACGGTCGTCAAGAACGCCAAGGCGCGTTACGACCACTCCGTGGCCCTCGACGCCATCCAGATCGGCGGCCAGTACCGCTCCAAGCTCATCACCACCATCACCGGCCGCGCCCACATCCCCGACATCGCCGGGCTCAAGGGCGAGGACATGGCCGCCTACCTGCCGAACGCGGACCAGTTCATCGATCTGCGGACGCTGGGCGCGGAGAAGTACCGGAGCCAGTACCTGCCCTGGAAGTGGGACCAGGGCATCGCCGACGACGGCACGATGGTCGGCTTCCCGATCGACTGCGGGCCGGTCGCGCACTACTACCAGTACGAGATCTTCCGCCGGGCCGGGCTGCCGTACGAGCCCGACGACGTGACGAACGAGCTGAACACCTGGGAGAAGTTCTTCGACGCGGGCGTGCGGCTCGGCAAGCGGGTGCCGCACGCCAAGCTGCTCACCGACGTCAACTCGGTCTTCGAGAACGTCGTACAGCAGGGGGCGAAGCGCTACGTCGACAAGGACCGCCACTTCATCGGCGACCAGGAGCATGTGCGCCGGGCCTGGGCGCTCGCCGTGGAGGCCAAGCGGCGCGGGATCGTCTCGGACCTGGTCAGCGGCACCCCGGACCAGCAGTCGGCCGTCCAGGACGGCAAGCTGCCGAGCCAACTGAACGCCTCCTGGGCCTCCTTCGACATCAAGAACGGCGTGCCGAAGACCAAGGGCAGGTGGCGGGTGGCGCAGATGCCGGTGCGGCCCGCCAACAGCGGAGGTTCGTTCCTGTCGATCACCAAGGCGTGCCGGGAGCCCGAGCAGGCCTTCGAGATCATCACCTGGATCCTGAACGCGGCCAACCAGGCGCAGGGTTACGTCGACGCGGGCCTCTTCCCCTCGACGCCCGCCTCGTACGGCCTGAAGCAGATGCAGGAGCCGGACGAGTTCTTCGGCGGCCAGGTCACGACCGATGTCTTCGGGCCCGCCGCGCAGAAGATCGCGGTCGCCTACAACAGCCCGTTCGACATCGCGCTCGGACAGCCCCTCAAGGACGAGATCAAGAACGTCGGCGTCCTCGGCAAGGACCCGAAGAAGGCCTGGAGTGACGCCATGAGCAAGTGCCGTCGCATCGCGAAGCACCTGGGGGTGAGCTACTGATGGCCGTCCTGGAGCAGACCCCGCCCGCCGTGGCACAGCCCTCACCCACGCAGCCCAGGAAGGGCTTCCGCAAGTACTGGCACCTCTACGCCGCGATCTCCCCCTTCTACCTGATCTTCCTCGGCTTCGGCCTGTTCCCGGTCGGCTTCTCGCTCTACCTGTCCTTCCACCGCTGGGACGGCCTCGGCTCGATGGAGTGGGCCGGGCTCTCGCAGTACCAGTACCTGCTGAGCGACACCGACTTCTGGAACTCGATCGGCAACACGGTCGTCATCTGGGCCCTGGCGACCTTCCCCATGATCTTCCTGGCGATGGTCACGGCCGTGATGCTCAACTCCGCGGTCCGGTTCAAGGGCCTGTACCGGGTGGCGTACTTCCTGCCGAACGTCACCTCGGTCGTCGCCATCGCGATCGTCTTCGGCTCGATCTTCTCCACCAACGCCGGCATGGTGAACGCCGTCCTGAACGCGGTGGGCATCGACCAGGTGGCGTGGCTGAACACGCCCTGGGGCATCAAGATCACCATCGCGGCCCTGATGACCTGGCAGTGGACCGGCTACAACGCCATCATCTTCCTCGCCGGACTCCAGACCATCCCGAGCGACCTGTACGAGGCGGCGCGCATGGACGGCGCCGGACCGATCCAGACCTTCTTCCGGATCACGCTGCCGCTGCTGCGGCCCACGCTGCTGTTCGTGCTGGTCGTCTCGACGGTCACCGGCCTGCAGAGCTTCTCCGAACCACAGGTCCTGCTCCAGACCTCGTCCAACGACTCCACGTTCGCGGGCGGTCCGGGCCACTCCGGCCAGACGATGGTCCTTTACTTCTTCCAGCAGACCTTCGACAACAACGACTTCGGGTACGGCGCCGCGGTGGCCTGGGGCATCTTCCTCGTCGTCGTCCTGTTCTCGATCATCAACTGGCGCCTCGTGCAGCGCCGCGGCGACTAGGAAGGGCGCGCATCATGGCATCCATCAAGGAGTCCCGCACCTCCGTCAAGGGGTCCCGCCGCAGAGGGATCGCGCTGCACCTCCCGCTGCTCGTCGGCACGGTGATCTCGGCCTTCCCGTTCTACTGGGCCGTGATCATGTCGACGCACAGCTCCTCGGAGATCTTCTCCTACCCGCCGAAGCTGCTGCCGGGCACGCACTTCCTGGAGAACGTCCGGGGCCTGTTCGACGCGATCGACTTCTTCGGGTCGATGTGGAACTCGCTGCTGGTCGCGACGGCGGTGACCTTCCTGGTCCTGCTCTTCGACTCCCTCGCGGCCTTCGTCTTCGCGAAGTTCGAGTTCCCGGGCAAGGGACTGCTGTTCGGGCTGCTCATGGTCATCTTCATGGTGCCGGCGCAGCTGTCGGTCATCCCGCAGTTCGTCGTCATGGCGAAGATCGGCTGGATCGGCTCGATGACCGCGCTGATCGTGCCGGCCGCGGCCAACGCCTTCGGCATCTTCTGGATGCGCCAGTACATGAAGACAGCCATCCACGACGAGCTGCTCGACGCCTCCAAGCTCGACGGCGCGAACTTCCTGCGCCAGTACTGGCACGTGGCCCTCCCGGTGGTCCGGCCGGGCCTCGCCTTCCTCGGCATCTTCACCTTCATGGGCCAGTGGAACGACTTCGCCTGGCCCCTGATCGCCCTCACCAACCCCGACAACGTCACCCTCCAGGTCGCGCTGTCGCAGCTCAACGGCACCCACGGCACCACCGACTACGGCATCGTGATGACCGGTGCCCTGCTCGCCCTCATCCCGCTGCTGATCGTGTTCGCGATCGGCGCCAAGCAGATCATCGGCGACCTCGCGAAGGGAGCCGTCCGCGGATGACCAGCGATCCGCTGCTGGCCCTGCGCCCCTGGGAGGCACCCGAGGTGACCTCCTTGGGGCGACTCCCCATGAACGCCGTCGACCGGCGCGACGGAGCACTCCCCCTGGACGGCGACTGGCGCTTTGAGTTGCTGTCCGCTCCGGACGCGCCGGTCGGCGGTGCCTGGTCGACGTCGCACGTCCCCGGCGTCTGGACCGTGCAGGGCACCGACGACCTCCCGCGGTACACCAACGTCCGGATGCCGTTCCCCGAGTACCCGCCCGCCTCCCCTGCGGCGAATCCGACGGGCGTGTACGAGCGCGAGGTGGACGTCCCCGCCGACTGGGCCGGACGCCGGATCGTGCTCCAGGTGGGGGCCGCCGAGAGCGTGCTGTTGGTGCACGTGGACGGGCGGCCGGTGGGCGTGTCCAAGGACTCGCATCTGGCCGCCGAGTTCGATCTGACGGCACTGGTACGCCCCGGCGCGTCCGCGACCGTACGGCTCACGGTCGTCAAGTGGTCCGACGCCTCGCACATCGAGGACCAGGACCAGTGGTGGCACGGCGGGATCACCCGCTCGGTGCTGCTGTACGCGACGGACCCGCTGTATCTCGCGGACGTGACCGTGCGCGCCCGGTACAGCGGTGAGCTGCGCGTGGACTGCCGGGTCCGGGACGCGGGCGGTGCGCTGCCCGAGGGGTGGTGTCTCACCGGTGACCTGGACGGGCGGCCGCTCGCGCAGGACGCGGAGTTCGACCGTGCCAACGCCGAGGACGAGCGCGTCTCCGACTTCCTCGGCGAGGCACGGCTGCTGGCCACCGTCCCCGAGGTGCGCACCTGGAACGCGGAGACGCCCGAGCTGTACGACCTGACCGTCCGGCTGCACCGCGCCGACGGCACGGTCGCCGACACCTCCCGCCACCGGATCGGCTTCCGGGACGTCGAGATCGCCGGCCGGGACCTGCTGGTCAACGGCGAGCGGGTGTTCATCCGGGGCGTGAACCGGCACGACTTCCACCCGCTGACCGGCCGGACGGTGTCGTACGACGACATGCGCGCCGACCTGGTCCTGCTCAAGCGCTTCGGCTTCAACGCGATCCGCACCGCCCACTACCCGAACGACCCGACGCTGTACGACCTGGCCGACGAGCTCGGGTTCTACGTCGTCGACGAGGCGGACATCGAGTCCCACGACCACGCACACGAGATCGCCGACGACCCGCGCTATCTGAACGCCTTCGTGGACCGGGTCTCACGGATGGTGCTGCGCGACAAGAACCATCCGTCGGTCATCATCTGGTCGCTGGGCAACGAGTCCGACTACGGCGCCAACCACGACGCGGCCGCGGGCTGGGTGCGCCGGCACGACCCGACCCGGCCGATCCAGTACGAGGGTGCGGCCAAACTCGGCTGGGCGGACCCGGGCCTCGCCTCCGACATCGCCTGCCCGATGTACGCGCCGCTGGAGGACTGCGTGGCCCACGCGCTCTCCGGTGAGCAGACCAAGCCGCTGATCCAGTGCGAGTACTCGCACGCCATGGGCAACAGCAACGGCACGCTGGCCGACCACTGGGCCGCCATCGAGGCCACCCCGGGTCTTCAGGGCGGGTTCATCTGGGAGTTCTGGGACCACGGGATTCTGCAACGCGTGAGCGACGGAAGACCGGCCGGGCGTGGGGGCGCCGGGCTGTACGACAACGGTGTCGCCGCGCCCGGGTACCGCTGGGCGTACGGCGGTGACTTCGGCGAGACGATCCACGACGGCGCGTTCATCGCGGACGGCGTGGTGTTTCCCGACCGCACGCCCAAGCCGGCGATGTACGAGCACCGGGAGATCGCGGCGCCGGTGCGCATCGAGCGCTACCGGCACGAGGGCGTCGTCCTGACCAACCACCAGCACTTCCGCGGCTTCGACTGGCTGGCCGCCGTATGGAAGCTGTCGCTGGCGGACGGTCGCGAGGTGACCGCGTCGGCCGAACTGCCCGAGCTGTGCCCGGGTGAGACGGCGGCGGTGCCGCTGCCGTTCGCGCTGCCGGAGGACGGCGGCGAGGCGTGGCTGACACTGCGGGTGACGACGGCGCGGGACCTGCCGTGGGCGCCGCGCGGCACGGAGGTGTGCGTGCCGCAGATACAGCTGCGGGCGGCCGACGTGCGGCGGGAGCCGGTCGCCGCTGGTTCGGTGGAGGTCGACGGCGAGGGGTTCCTCGTCCACCCGCTGCTGACGGTGGCACCCGCCCTCTCGCTGTGGCGTGCGCCCACCGACAACGACGAGCTGGGCGGCATGGCGGGTCGCTGGCGGAGCTGGGGGCTCGACGCGCTGGTGCGCAAGGTCGTGTCCGTGCGTGAGGACGCCGGACAGGTGACCGTGCGGTCCGAGTACGCGGGCACCACCGGTGTCGTACGGCACCGGCAGGTGCTCACGCCCGTCGAGGGCGGCGTCCGCGTCGAGGAGGAGGCCGAGCTGCCGGAGGCGTTCGACGACGTGGCGCGGGTCGGCACGGTCTTCGAGACGGTCGCGGGGCTCGACCTGCTGGAGTGGTTCGGGCAGGGGCCCTGGGAGTCGTACCCCGATCGCCGCGCGGGTGCGCCCGTCGGCCATCACTCCGTCCCCGTCGACGAGTTGTTCACCCCCTATCTGCGCCCGCAGGAGAGCGGTGGCCGGCACGGCGTACGGCGGTTCACGCTGTCCGCGCCGGACGCCACCGGTCTCTCGGTGGCGCTGGACGAGCCGCGTCAGGTCTGCGTCACCCGTTACCGTGCCGAGGATCTGACGGCCGCCACACACCACGACGAACTGGTGCCGCGCCCCGGCTGCGTGGTCCACCTCGACGCGGCGCACCGAGGCCTCGGCACGGCGTCGTGCGGCCCCGACACCTTCCCCTCGTACCGCGTCGCACCGGGCATCCACCGCTGGAGCTGGACCCTGCGCGTCCTCTGAACTCCTCCTCCCCTCCCTCCTCTCCATGGAGCACCCATGTGTACTTCGCATGCCCACGACCAGGGCGAGGCCGCGCAGGCCGCCGCCGGAAGACGCGGTTTCCTGCGCGCAACGGCGCTGATGGGCGCCGCCACCGCCGCGGTCGCCATGCCCGCGGTCGCCGAAGCCGCGCCCGCCGAGGCCACGGCCTCCGACTGGCGGCCCGACTCCGACAGCCGCCGGTTCACGCTCGCCGTGATGCCGGACACCCAGTACCTCTTCGACGGGCCGAGCATCGACAAGGCGCCGGTCGAGGCGTCGCTGCGGTACCTGCTGGAGCACGCCCGGAAGGAGAACATCGTCTTCCTGTCGCACCTCGGCGACCTCACCCAGAACGGCACTCGGTCCGAGGTCGCCGCGATCAGCGAGGCGTTCCGGCTCCTGGACCGGCGGGGCGTGGGCTACAGCGTCCTCGCCGGCAACCACGACGTGAAGTCGTCCACGGACGACCAGCGCGGGACGACGCCGTATCTGGACGCCTTCGGGCCGAAGCGGTTCCAGGGGAAGAAGACCTTCGGTGGCGCCTCCCCCGATGGCTACAACACCTTCCACCTGTTCAAGGCCGCCGGACGTGAGTGGATGGTGCTCGCGCTGGACTGGCGGCTGTCGGCGAAGGGCTACGCGTGGGCCAAGGATGTCCTGGCCCGGCATCCGAGGACGCCGGTCGTCCTCACCACCCATGAGCTGGTCGTCGAGGACGACACCTTGTCGTCGTACGGGCAGCAGCTGTGGGACCAGCTGATCGAGGACCACGACCAGATCTTCCTCACCCTCAACGGGCACTACTGGCCGGCCGGCCGGGCGATCCGCAAGAACGCCGCCGGAAACGACGTCCACCTGCATCTGACGAACTACCAGAACCGCTACTTCGGCGGCGCGGCGATGATCCGCCTGTACCGCTTCGACCTCGACCGGAACGTCATCGACGTGGAGACGGTGTCCCCGTGGATCCTCGGCCGGGCCGCCAAGGGGCTCAACGAGCTGGAGCGGCAGGAGATCGAACTCAGCGGTGACACCGACCGGTTCAGCGTCGACATCGACTTCGGCGACCGTTTCACAGGCTTCGCCCCGGTGCCCGCGCGCCCGGCGCGCCCCGCGTCGCGGCTGCTGATCCCGGGCACGGTGGCGTACTGGCGCTTCGAGCAGCCGGTGGCGGGCGGCACGGTCCGTGACGTCTCCGGGCACGGCAACGACCTCTCGCTCGTCTCGGTCGGCGGCGGCGAGCTGGGCTGGTCCGCCGACCACCACCCCGACCAGCCCGGGCACGGCAGCCTGGAGTTCGAGGGCTTCAAGTCCCCGCTGAAGGGCGCGTACCTGCGCACGGTCGACGGGGCGCCGCTCAACTCGGCGACGTTCAGGGACGGTTACACCATCGAGGCGTTCTACCGTCTCCCCGCCGACTGGGATCCTGCCCACCACGCCTGGTCCGGCCTGGTGAGCCGTACCGGCACGGGCGGCGCCGCCGGCAAGACCGCCGACGACCCGGACGAGCCGCTCGCCACGCTCTCCCTGTCGAACGACCGGGAGCCCCAGTGGGCGATGCGCCCACTGAACCAGGAGGGCATCGCCACCAACTGGGCCCAGGAGACCCCGCTTAAGACCTGGTGGCACCTCGCGGTCGTCAACGACGGCGAGCACACCACGATGTACGTCGAGGGCTGCCCGGTGGTCCGCAACCCGAAGGCACGCTCGACCGGCATCACGTCCGTCGGGCTGCCGTGGCTGCTCGGCGGCTACGAGTACGGCGGCAAGATCGACCAGATCCTCCACGGCCGCCTCGGCGACGTCCGGATCGTCGCGCGGGCGCTGCCCGTCAAGTCCTTCATGAACCACTGACCTTCAGGGGACCATCACCATGACCGAGCAGCAGCTGCCCAGCTGGGCCGACCCGTCCGTCTCCCCCGCCGACCTCGACCCGCAGGGCGTCTCCCGGCGCGGCCTCCTGCGCCGCGCGGGCCTGTTCGGCGCCGCGTTCGCGCTGGGCGGCACGGCCGTACCCGCGCTGGCGGGACCGGCCTCGGCCGCCTCCGACCGGCGTCTCGGCGGCGACGACCCGCGCCTGGCCTATCTCGTGGGTGACCACCACGTCCACTCCGTCTACAGCCACGACGCCAAGTACACGTTCTCCCAACTGGCCGCCGCGAGCGCCAAGTTCGGCCTGGACTGGATGGTGTTCACCGAGCACTCCAACTTCGGGCACGCCAAGTTCGGGGCCGCGCTGGAGCACGAGGAGATCCTCAGGGCGCGGGCCGAGAATCCGCGCCAGCTCATCTTCCAGGGCCTGGAGTGGTACATCCCGGCCGCCGAGCACTGCACGGTGTTCGCGGCGCCCGGCCGCCACGAGGTGGACCTGCTGACCCGGTTCGAGAGCGCCTACGACGGCAAGCTGCTCGGCTACGACAAGGGCGGCGCGGCCGACGCGGACACCGCCCGCAACGAGGCCCACGCGGTCAAGGCCATCCAGTGGCTGGCCGAACAGCGCCGCAGGCGCTACGTGGACGACGTCCTCGTCCTCGCCAACCACCCGATGCGCCTCGGTATCGACTCCCCGCACGAGATGCGGGCCTGGCGGGACGCGGCCCCCGAGATCATGATCGGCATGGAGGGCGCGCCCGGCGCCCAGGGCGCGGCCATCCCCGGCTGGCGCGGCGCGAACTCGATCCGCGGCGAGTACGAGAACAAGCCGTCGGCGCAGTCCTGGGCCGGCTACCCCGCGGACGCGTATCTGACGTACGGCGGCTTCGACTGGTCGACGGCGACGGTCGGCGGTCTGTGGGACTCGATGCTGGCGGAGGGCCGCCTGTTCTCGATCACCACGAACTCCGACGCCCACCGCATCGTCTTCGACACCTGGAAGAACGGCGACTGGCCGGCGGGCCAGAACTTCGACACCACCGGCAAGCTGCCCGACCCGGTGAACACCACCACCCCGCAGCCGGGCAGCGACTTCTGGCCGGGCCAGTTCAGCCGCACCCACGTCGGCGTGACCCGTTACGGCTACCTCGCGGTGATGGCGGGCCTGCGCGCGGGCCGGGTCTGGCTGGACCACGGGCATCTGCTCGACGGCCTCGACGTCCGGCTCAAGCGGGACTGCGACCACGGCCGGGGCGTCACGCTGGGCGGCCGACTGCGCGTGCGCAAGGGCGAGAAGCTCACGCTCAACGTGACGGTCACGACGGCCTCCCGGCCCAACCCCCAGGGAATCCTGCCGGAGTTGGCCCATGTGGACGTCGTGCGGGGCGCGGTGCGCGGCCCGGTGACCGACCGGGACACCTGGCGGGCCCCCGACACCAGGGTCGTGCGGACGGCGGACGTGAGCGGCCGCAAGGGGACGTACACCCTGCGCATCCCGCTGACCGCCGGGGACGAGTCCTTCTACGTGCGGCTGCGCGGCAGCGACGGCAACCGCAACGGCGCCGGCTACCTCGGCGCGTCGGTCGACCCGCACGGGCCGATCCCGCACGCGCCCGGAGACGGTGACCCGTGGACGGATACGTGGTTCTATTCGAACCCGGTATTCGTCGACGTGGCAGGAGCCTGATGAAGCGTCATCTAAGCACTCTCGCTTGCTTGTTGGGTGCTCTCACCCTCGGCGCGGGGACGGCGTCCGCCGCCGGCGCCCCGCGCTGGGCGGAGACCGGCACGGCGTACACGGACACGCTCGGCGGCGGACAGGGCCTGGCGAGCCGCGCGGACGGCTCACTGCTGTACCGCGGGCTCGCCTCCATTCCGCTGGACCTGCGCATCAAGGGCTGGAACCACGTCGGCGACCCGGACATCGCACGCGGCCATGTCTTCGACGCCTACCAGGGCCCGGACACGGCCACGTCCAAGATGTTCGCGGTGACGACCCCGGCCGGGCAGCGCTACGAGTACGTGCATCGGCTCAACCCGGGCGAGAAGCTGAACAACTCCTTCGCGGCCGTCTCGCCCGACGGGCAGTGGCTGGTGTCGGGCGAGTGGGGTGAGCAGCGAAGACTCCAGGTGTTTCCCGCACCCCTGCTCAACCCGTCCACCCCGCAGTCCGGCGGCGACCTCAAGGAGGCCTGGCAGATCACCCTGGACAAGCCCGTCCGCGACATCCAGGGCTGTGACTTCGTGACGGACACCCGCCTGGTGTGCGCCTCGAACGACGCCTCGGGCACGCTCTTCCCGGAGATCCGCCCGCTGCTCCAGGTCGACCTGCCGCACAAGGTGGACGGGCAGCCGATCACGGGAGCGGTGACGAGTCTGTTCGCGCTGCCGCAGCGCAGCATCTGTGCGGGCTCGTTCGGCACGTTCGAGACGGAGGGCGTCGACTACGACCCGAACAGCGGCACTCTGCGCGCCCAGATGATTCCGCCCGGGGTGTGCGCGGCGGGGACGGCCGTGTACTCGTATCAGCAGGTCACGAGCTGATCGAGCCCCGGAGGCACCCGCGCATCCGGATGATCTGGGGCACGAGGGACGATGGACAACGGTTTGTCAGTTTCCCAGCCGCACCACCTCGGTGCCGATCAGGCGTAGAACCGTGACAGGCTCTGCAACACCGCCGCCGGCTTGCCACCGCCCTCGATCTCGACCGTCCCGTCCACGGTGATCTGCACCCCGCCCGGCACCTCCTCCACCTCCGCCAGCTTCCCGACCAGCCGTATCCGGGAGCCGACCTTCACCGGCGAGGGAAAACGCACCTTGTTCAGGCCGTAGTTGACCTTCGTGGTGACGCCCTGGACGTCCAACAGCTCGGTGAACAGGGGGATGAAGAGGGAGAGGGTGAGATAGCCGTGGGCGATGGGGGCGCCGAACGGGCCCTCGGCCGCCTTCTCCGGGTCCACGTGGATCCACTGGTGGTCGCCGGTGGCGTCGGCGAAGGTGTTGATGCGCTCCTGGGTGATCTCGATCCATTCGCTGGTGCCGAGGTCGCTGCCCGCGAGCTTCTTCAGTTCGTCGAGGCCGTTCACGGTGATGCTCATGGGGATCCTTAACTGTTGCCGTACCGGGTACGGACGCGGGACTTGAGGAGTTTTCCTGAGGCGGTGCGCGGGAGTTCGTCCGCGAGGACCACCGATTTCGGGATCTTGTACTTGGCGAGGCGGCCGGCGAGGGACGCGAGGATCGCGTCGGGGTCCGGCGTGGTTCCCTCGCGCGGGACGACGACCGCGCGCGGCACCTCGCCCCACTTGTCGTCCGGCACCCCGATCACCGCGCACTCGACGATGTCCGGGTGGGCGAGGAGGAGGTCCTCGATCTCGGCCGGGTAGATGTTCTCGCCGCCGGAGATGATCATGTCCTTGATGCGGTCGACGATGAAGACATAGCCGTCCTCGTCGATCCGGGCCGCGTCCCCGCTGCGGAACCAGCCGTCCGCGAAGGAGGCGGCCGTCTCCTCGGGCAGCCCCCAGTAGCCGGGCATGACGTGCGGGCCGCTGACGACGACCTCGCCGGTCTCGCCGACATCGACCGGCGCCAGGTCCGGCCGTACGACGCGTACGTCGCTGAAGAAATGCGGCACGCCCGCCGAACCGGCCTTGTCCACGGCGTGTTCGGCGTCCAGGAACAGGGTGCCGGGTGCGGCCTCGGTCATGCCGTAGCCCTGAAGGAACGTCAGTTCCCGTTGCTGGTAGGCGGCGATGAGCGGGGTCGGTACCGGCGAGCCGCCGCACGTGAGGATGCGCAGGGAGGACAGGTCGGCGTCGGGCCAGCGGGGGTGACGGGCGATCTGGTCGAACATGGTCGGTACGCCGAACATGAAGGTGATCCGGTGCCGTTCGATCAGGTCGAAGGTGGCGTCCGGGTCGAAGGCCTCGACCAGGACGCAGGTGCCGCCCTTGAGGAGGACCGGGAGCGTCAGCATGTTCAGGCCCGCCGTGTGGAACAACGGGGCCGAGACCAGGGCGCGTTCGTCGGCGATCAGATCGGTGTCGACGAGGACGTTGAGCGCGTTCCAGGTGATGTTGCCGTGGGTGAGCATCGCGCCCTTGGGACGGCCCGTCGTCCCCGAGGTGTACATGATGATGCAGGTGTCGTCCGGGGTGACCGGCGTGTCGACGGGTTCCTCGGCGGCCGCGGCGAGCGCCTCCTCGTACTCGGCGCCCACTTCGACGTAGGTACGGACGTCCGTGCTGCCCGGCAGTCCGGCGACGAGCCCGGCGTGGGAGGGGCCGTACACGAGAGCCTTGGCTCCGGAGTCGGCGAGCTGGTAGGCGATCTCGGGGCCGGCGAGGCGGGTGTTGAGCGGGACGAAGACCGCGCCGAGCGTGCCGGCCGCGAACAGGGTCTCCAGGTAGGAGGGGTGGTTCGGGCCGAGGTAGGCGATGCGGTCGCCGCGGCGGACGCCTCGCTCACGCAGGGCGTGGGCGAGACGGGTGGTACGCAGGTGCAGGGTGCGGTAGTCGATGGACGTCCCGCCGTGGATCAGGGCGGTGCGGTGCGGGGTCTTGCGGGCCCGGCGTGCGGGCCATGACCCCAGTCCCTCGTTGCGCATGTCACGCCCCTTACGGTTTCGTCAGCCCGAGCAGCCGGGCGGCGTTCTCCTTGAGGATCTTCGGCTTGACCTCGTCCTTGACCGACAGCTTCTCGAAGTCGGCGAGCCAGCGGTCGGGGGTGAGGACGGGGAAGTCGGAGCCGAAGAGGACCTTGTCCTTCAGCAGCGTGTTGGCGTACTGCACCAGCTGCGGCGGGAAGTACTTCGGCGACCAGCCGGACAGATCGATGTGGACGCCCGGCTTGTGGGTGGCGACGGCGAGGGCCTCGTCCTGCCAGGGGAAGGACGGGTGCGCCAGAATGATCTTCAGGTGCGGGAAGTCGGCCGCCACGTCGTCCACGTGCAGCGGGTTCGAGTACTTCAGGCGGATGCCGCCGCCTCCCGGCACTCCGGCACCGATGCCCGTCTGGCCGGTGTGGAAGAGGGCGATCGTGCCGGTCTCCTCGATCACCTCGTAGAGGGCGTACGCCACCGAGCGGTCGTTGGGGAAGAAGCCCTGGATGCTGGGGTGGAACTTGAAGCCCTTGACCCCGTACTCCTCGACCAGGCGGCGCGCCTGCTTCACGCCCGCCCTGCCGCGGAAGGGGTCGATGGAGGCGAAGGGGATCAGGACGTCCGCGTTGGCGGCGGCCGCCTCGGCGACCTCCTCGTTCGGGACCGGTGGCGTGCCCGTCGCGGACTCGGAGTCGACCGTGAAGATCACGGCGGCCATCTTCCGCTCGCGGTAGTACGCGGCGGTCTCCTCCAGGGTCGGCTTCCGCTTGCCCTCGACCTTGAAGTAGGCGGAGGAGGCTTCGTGCAGGTCGTCGTCCAGGGAGGCGTGGCCTTTGGAGGAGACCTCCGCGTGGGTGTGGACGTCGATCGCGACCAGCTCGTCGGGGTTCATGGACGGGGCCATCACGCCTCCGGGAACTTGGGCGCCGGGATGCCGACCGACTGGAGTGCCGTGCCGACCGAGGTGGGCCAGACGTCGGCCAGGGTCTCGGCGGTCCAGCCGCCGTCGGCGTACGCGGCCGCGATCTCCTGCGGATGCGACCAGAGTGCCACCTTGTCGCCGCCGACGCCGATGGCCTGGCCGGTGATGCCCCGGGCCGCCTCGGAGGCGAGGAAGGGGACGAGGGCCGCGCAGTCCTCGGGGGTGCCGAAACCCTCGCCCTTGCGCAGGAAGTCGGGGAGCGGCTCGCCGTTCTTCATGGCCTCGATGTACGGGGCGAAGGCGGGGATGGTCTCGGTCATGGCGGTCGCGGCGACCGGCACGATCGCGTTGACGGTGATGTTCGCGCGGCCCAGTTCCATGGACCAGGTGCGGGCCATGGCGGCGATGCCGGCCTTGGCGGCGGCGTAGTTCGTCTGGCCGAAGTTGCCGCGCTGGCCGGCCGGGGAGCCGACCAGGACCAGGGTGCCGCCCTCGCCCTGCTCGCGCATGCGGACGGCGGCGGCCCGGGCGCAGGTGAAGGTGCCCTTGAGGTGGGTGGTGATCACCGCGTCGAAGTCGTCGTCGGTCATCTTCCACAGGACCTTGTCGCGCAGGATGCCCGCGTTGGTCACCAGGATGTCGAGCCGCCCGAACTCCTCGACCGCGCGGTTCACCAGCCGCTCCGCGGCCTCCGTCGTGCCGACCGGGACGACCTCGGCGACGGCGGTGCCGCCCGCCTCGGTGATGGACTTCACGGCCGCCTCGGCCACGGCCTCGTCGACGTCGTTGACGACCACCAAGGCGCCGTGCGCGGCCAGGGCGTGGGCGTAGGCGAGGCCGAGGCCCCGGCCGCTGCCGGTGACGACGGCGGCCTTGCCGGTGAGATCGATGCTGGGCACGGGAGGGTCCCTTCGACGTGGGGTGCTGCGCCATGGGCTGCTTCGACGCGGGAGTGCGGCTACGAGATCGAAGTTAAGAGCAATAATTGTTGTCGTCAATAGTTGTTGGAGACCTTCGGGTGCGTCATGCTGGAATCTGCACAGAGGAACCCCCACCGGGGGCCGAGACCAGGGAGTCCGCCATCGCCCGCCAGCACGCCACGAACCCGGCACTCATCGACGCGAACGAACCGTGGATGCGCGGACTGCACGCGGACACGGGGTATCTGCTGTACCGCCTGGGTCTGCGCTCGGGTCAGTTGTTCAACACGTTCCTCCAGGAGTCGGGGCTGCGGCTGCGCCACTACGCGGTGCTGCGGTTCCTCGCCACGTCCCCGGGCGCCCTCCAGCGCGAGCTGAGCGCGTCGCTCGGCTACGACCCGAGCGCGATCGTGGGTCTGGTCGACGACCTGGAGAAGCTGGGCTTCGCCGAGCGGCGCCCCTCCCCCGACGACCGCCGCAGCCGGATCATCGTCCTGACCGAGGGCGGCCGCGCGTTCCTGCGGGACACCGACGAGGCCGGTCAGCGGGTCACCAACGAACTCCTCCAGCCCCTCGGCCCGGCCGAGCGGGAGCAGCTCCACGGGCTGCTTCAGCGGGTCACCGAGTCCGGGCTGGGGTGACCGGGCGATGAGGTGCCGATGACCTCCGACGCAGTGCCGTCCACGCCGCCCGCGCCGTCCGGGCCGGCCAAAGGGACGCGTTCCGCACCCGACCGGCTGCTGTCCGTGCTCGGGGCCTTCGACCTCGGACATCCCGCGCTGTGTCTGACGGACATCAGCCGCCGGGCCGGGCTCAGCCTGAGCACCGCGCACCGGCTGGTGAACGCCCTCACCGAGTGGGGCGCCCTGGAGCGGGACGACTCCGGTCTCTACCACGTCGGGCTGCGACTGTGGGAGCTCGCGGCCCTGGCGCCGCGCGGGCCGGCGCTGCGGCAGCTCGCGCTGCCGTATCTGGAGGACCTGTACGAAGCCACGCACGAGAACGTGCAGTTGGCGGTACGGGACGGAGCCGAGGTCGTCTACATCGAGTGGCTGTCGGGACGCTCCGCGGTCGGCGTGCACATTCGCGTCGGGGCGCGCTGGCCGCTGCACGCCACCGGGGTCGGGCTCGCCCTGCTCGCGCACAGCGACCCCGAGTTCCAGGAGGAGTACTGCGCGGGCCCCCTCGCCTCCTTCACCCCGTACACCGTCACCGAACCTGCCCGCCTACGCCGCATGCTGGCCGACGTGCGCCGCACGGGCGTTGCGGTCAGCAGTCGCCAGGTCACCGACGACGCCCTGTCGGTGGCCGCCCCGATCCGCGGCCCGGGCGGTCCGGTCACCGCCGCGGTGTCCGTGGTCGTACCCCAGGCCGATGCCCAGGTCCCGGTCCTGGTACCTGCGGTGCGGCTCGCGGCGCGCGGGATCTCACGAGGGCTGGGGTGGCGCCCGGAGAAGGGGGCGTAGGGGCTGAAGGGCGCGCGGTCACGAGAGTTCGATGCGCACATGTCCGCTTTCACAGGGTGAACTCCTCTGTGCGGGAAGGGTTTTCTCTGCTTCACCTCTTGACGACCGGAGGGACGGGGAGCACATTGGCGACACTTTGAGAGCGCTCTCAACGCCCAAGGCACCCCGCATCCCCACCCCGTACACCGAGAGGCAGCACCCCCATGAGTGAACCCTCCGGCATACACCGCAGACACCGCTCCCTCAGGCGGACGCTCGTCGCCCTGCTCGGCACCCTGGGCCTCGCGGCGGCCGCCGCCACCGCCGCCGTCCCCTCCGCCAACGCCTCCGCGCCCACGCCGCCGTCGGGCTGGACGCAGGTGTTCCTCGACGACTTCAACGGCGCCGCCGGCACCGGCGTGAACACCGCCGACTGGCAGTACGCGACCGGCAAGAGCTATCCCGGCGGTCCCGCCAACTGGGGCACCGGCGAGATCGAGACGATGACCAACAGCACCGACAACGTCTCGCTCGACGGCAACGGCAACCTCCGCATCACCCCGCGGCGGGACGCGTCCGGCAACTGGACCTCCGGTCGCATCGAGACCAACCGCACCGACTTCCAGCCCCCGGCGGGCGGCAAGCTCCGCGTGGAGGCGCGGATCCAGGTGCCGAACGTGACCGGGGCCGCCGCCAAGGGGTACTGGCCGGCGTTCTGGATGCTCGGCGCGCCCTACCGGGGCAACTACTGGAACTGGCCCGCCGTCGGCGAGCTGGACATCATGGAGAACACACAGGGCATGAACACGGTGTTCGCCACGATGCACTGCGGCACCTCACCGGGCGGCCCCTGCAACGAGACCAGCGGCATCGGCGGCAACACCACCTGTTCCGGCGCCACCTGCCAGGCGGGCTTCCACACCTACCGGATGGAGTGGGACCGCTCGACGAGTGTCGAGGAGATCCGCTTCTACCTCGACGGCACCAACTTCCACACCGTGCGGGCCAACCAGGTCGACGCGACGACCTGGGCGAACGCCACGAACCACGGCTTCTTCATCATCCTCAACGTGGCCATGGGCGGCGCCTTCCCGGACGCCTTCGGCGGCGGCCCGGACAGCGGAACGCAGCCCGGGCACGCCATGGTCGTCGACTACGTCCAGGTGCTCTCGGCCACCGGGGGCGGTACCACGCCCCCGCCGACCGGCAACCGGGACGCCTACAGCGCCATCCAGGCCGAGTCGTACGACAGCCAGAGCGGCGTGAGCGCCGAGACCACCTCCGACTCGGGCGGCGGGCAGAACATCGGTGCCGTGGCGAACGGCGACTGGGCGCTGTACAAGGGCGTCAACTTCGGTTCCACCGCGGCCACCCAGTTCGTCGCCCGGGTGGCGAGCGGCGCGGCGGGCGGCGTCAGCGGCCTGGTCGAAGTACGCCTGGACAGCCGTGGCAACTCCCCCGTGGGCAGTTTCGCGGTGGGCAACACCGGCGGGTGGCAGTCGTGGCGGACCATTCCGGCGAACATCAGCGGGGTGACCGGCACGCACGACGTCTATCTCACCTTCACCAGCGGCCAGCCGTCGGACTTCGTGAACGTGAACTGGTTCAACTTCGGCCGCTGACAGGCGCGTTGCGCTGACATCTCCGCCTGGTCGATGCCCCGCGAGAGCCCACCGGCCCTTGCGGGGCACCGTCACGGTCATCGTCGTCGGCGTAGCATCCGGACGGCTTTCGGGAGCGCGACGCCGAGAACCAGCGCGGCCAGCGGCAACGCGACGTCGGTCCACGTGTGGCGGATGGACCGGTACGTCGCGACACCGTTGCTGATCTCGATGTAGCCGACCGGTCTGGCGTCCGCCCCTCCCCCACCACCACCGCCCTCACGGCCTCCGGCCTCACCGGCCCACCCGGCTCCGCCGCCCAGCCCGAAGGCGACTCTGGCGACCGGAATGACGGTGACGCCGTCAGCGGTGACGGGTTCGCCGTAGACGGCGGTGACCGAGGCACTGCCACCGAGTCTGTCGGCCAGGTGTTCCAAAAGCGCGTCCGCGGCATGCGTCGCGACGGCGGGGTTCTCCTCGTGGTCGGTCATCCAGCACTCGTAGACAACCGGGCCACCCCTGTCAAGAAGACCCGCGGAGGCCGGGGAACCCGAAGACTCAACGAATCTCCGCCCGAAACACCGCGGGCGTGACCTCCGTGTGCTGATGGAAGAACTTCGAGAAGTTCGCGGCATCCGGAAACCCGACGGCCACCCCCACCCGCCCGATCGCCATATCCGTATGGGCAAGCAGCCGCTTCGCCTCAAGGACCACCCGCTTGTCGATGAACCCCTTGGGCGTGAGCCCGGTCGCGGCGCGCACCGCGCGGACAAGGGTCCGCCGCGAGTACCCGAGCTGATCGGCGTACGCACTGACGCTGTGGTTGGTGGTGAACCCCTTCTCCACCGCGTCCCGGAACAACGTGAACGTCGTGTCCCCCTGTCGCCGCGCGGCCTCCGCCGAACTCGCCGCGAGATGGGCCAACCGCAGCAGAAACGCCGTGAGCGAGTGCCGCAGCACCGCCGTGTGCAGGCTCAACGGCAGGGTCGCCGTGTCCTCGTACTCGACTTGGAGCTGGGCGAGCGCCGCACGCAGAGCGGTCGACTGGGCCTCGTCGGGGTGGAGCAGGGGCGGCAGGTCGTAGCGGTAGAGCCCCGTGGCCTCCACCGTGGCGCGGGGCAGGAAGCCCGGCTGCATGGTCAGGACGGTGCCCCGGTAGTCGCCGGTCCCGGAGAAGCGGTGCACCTGACCCGGCCGGATCCACACCACGTCACCCGCGTTCGCCTCGTACTCGGCGAAGTCGATCATGTGGCGTACGGGACCCCTGTCGAAGAGCATCACGACGTGGAAATCGATGCGGTGCACGCGCTCCAGTGGCGCGTCGGCGGCGTGCCAAGTGCGCCCCGCGCCCATCTGGCCGACCTGCATGCCGACGCCGAGGACGCTCAGATCGACCGGGAACGGGAACGTCCGTATCCCGTCGCCGCCTTCGGCCCTCGCATCCGTCATATCCGCCATGTCCGTCTCATACCGTCTCACTCGTGCGCGCCCCGCGCTCAGCCGTGCGCGGCACTCCTCGCGGTGTCCCACTTTCACCACAGCGTGACACACCCCGACCTTCCCTAGTAAAAGTCAGACTTTTACTTTTGAACGCGTTGGACCAGCCACTTCGCTGCGATCGAGGACTTCTGAAGATGAGCACGCAGACACCGGACAGCTTCGAATGGACCGAACTCGACCGGCGTGCCGTCGACACGGCCCGCCTCCTGGCAGCCGATGCCGTACAGCGGGTCGGCAACGGCCACCCGGGCACCGCGATGAGCCTTGCCCCGGCCGCGTACACGATCTTTCAGAAGGTGATGCGGCACGATCCGGCCGACCCCGAGTGGACCGGGCGTGACCGCTTCGTCCTCTCCCCCGGGCACACCTCGCTGACCCTCTACACCCAGCTCTTCCTCTCCGGGTACGAGCTGGAGCTCGACGACCTCAAGTCGTTCCGGACGCAGGGTTCGAAGACGCCGGGTCACCCCGAGTACGGGCACACCGCGGGCGTGGAGACCACCACCGGTCCGCTGGGTCAGGGTGTCGCCAACGCCGTCGGCATGGCGATGGCCGCCCGTTACGAGCGCGGCCTGTTCGACCCGGACGCCCCAAAGGGCGAGTCCCCGTTCGACCACACCATCTGGGCGATCGTCTCCGACGGCGACCTTCAGGAGGGCGTCTCCGCAGAGGCCTCCTCGCTCGCCGGCCACCAGAAGCTCGGCAACCTGGTCTTCCTCTACGACGACAACCACATCTCCATCGAGGGCGACACGGCGACCGCGTTCTCCGAGGACGTGCTGAAGCGGTACGAGGCGTACGGCTGGCACGTGCAGCGGATCGAGCCCGCGCTGGGCGGCGACATCGACGTCCACGCGCTGTACGCGGCGCTCAAGGCCGCGCAGGCCGAGACCGAGCGCCCCTCGATCATCGCCATGCGCACGATCATCGCCTGGCCCGCTCCGAACGCGCAGAACACCGAGGCCTCCCACGGCTCCGCCCTCGGCGTCGACGAGATCGCCGCCACCAAGCGCCTCCTCGGCTTCGACCCGGAGCAGACCTTCGAGGTCGCCGACGAGGTCCTCGCCCACTCCCGCCGCGCCCTCGACCGGGGCGCCGAGGCGCACGCGGCCTGGGACAAGCAGCTCGGCACCTGGCGGGCCGCCGACCCCGAGCGCGCCCGCCTGTTCGACCGAATCGTCGCGGGCCAGCTCCCCGAGGGCTGGGAGGACGCCCTGCCGGTCTTCGAGGAGGGCAAGTCCGTCGCCACCCGCGCCGCCTCCGGCAAGGTGCTCCAGGCGCTCGGCGCCGTCGTCCCGGAGCTGTGGGGCGGCTCGGCCGACCTGGCCGGCTCCAACAACACCACCATCGACAAGACGAGTTCGTTCCTGCCGAAGGGCAACCCGCTGCCGGAGGCCGACCCGTACGGCCGCACCATCCACTTCGGCATCCGCGAGTTCTCGATGGCCGCGGAGATGAACGGCATCGCCCTGCACGGCAACACCCGTGTCTACGGCGGCACGTTCCTGGTGTTCTCCGACTACATGCGCAACGCGGTCCGCATGTCCGCGCTGATGCAGCTGCCCGTGACGTACGTGTGGACGCACGACTCCATCGGTCTCGGCGAGGACGGCCCGACCCACCAGCCGGTCGAGCACCTGGCGTCGCTGCGGGCGATCCCGGGCCTGAACATCGTCCGCCCCGCCGACGCCAACGAGACCGCGGTCGCGTGGGCCGAGATCCTCAGGCGGCACTCCACCGACCCGGCCCCGCACGGCCTCGCGCTCACCCGCCAGGGAGTGCCGACGCTCCCGGTCAACGCCGATGCGGCGAAGGGCGGTTACATCCTTGAGGAGTCCTCGACCGGGACGCCCGACGTGGTCCTCATCGCCACCGGTTCCGAGGTCCAGCTCGCCGTTGCCGCGCGGGAGCGGTTGGAGGCCGACGGGATCGGTACCCGGGTGGTGTCGATGCCGTCCGTCGAGTGGTTCGAGGAGCAGCCGCGCGAGTACCGCGAGAGCGTCCTGCCGCCGGCCGTGAAGGCGCGGGTCGCCGTCGAGGCCGGGATCGGGCTCACCTGGTACCGGTTCGTCGGAGACGCGGGACGCATCGTCTCCCTGGAGCACTTCGGTGCCTCCGCGGACGCCAAGACCCTGTTCGCCGAGTACGGCTTCACCGCCGAGAACGTCGTCGCCGCCGCGAGGGAATCCCTTGCCCTCGCCCGCGGTTGATCCGAACGCCAGAGAGAAGTTGAGCACAGTGACCACCGAAGCAACCGCGACCGCCGGAACCCTGAAGCGCCTCTCCGACGAAGGCGTCTCGATCTGGCTGGACGACCTGTCGCGCAAGCGGATCGAGTCGGGCGACCTCGCCGAACTCGTCGCGGACAAGCACGTCGTGGGCGTCACCACCAACCCGTCCATCTTCCAGGCCGCCATCGGCTCCGGCGAGGGCTACGAGGAGCAGCTCGCCGACCTCGCGGTGCGGGGCGTGACGGTCGACGAGGCCGTACGGATGATGACCACCGCCGACGTCCGTGCGGCCGCCGACGTCCTGCGGCCCGTGTTCGACGCCACCGACGGCCGGGACGGCCGGGTCTCCATCGAGGTCGACCCGCGGCTCGCCCACAACACCGCCGCAACGATCGCCGAGGCCCGTCAGTTGGCCTGGCTGGTAGACCGGCCCAACGTGATGATCAAGATCCCGGCGACCAAGGCCGGCCTGCCCGCCATCACCGAGGTCATCGCCGAGGGCATCAGCGTCAACGTCACGCTGATCTTCTCCCTTGAGCGCTACCGCGAGGTCATGGACGCCTACCTGGCCGGTCTGGAGAAGGCCGCCGCGCGGGGCCTGGACCTGTCCGGCATCCACTCCGTGGCGTCCTTCTTCGTCTCCCGCGTCGACTCCGAGATCGACAAGCGGCTGACCGCGATCGGCACGGACGAGGCCCTCGCGCTCAAGGGCAGGGCCGCGCTCGCCAACGCCCGCCTGGCCTACGAGGCCTACGAAGACATCTTCGAGGGCGACCGCTGGACCGCCCTCACCGGCGCCAGGGCCAACAAGCAGCGCCCCCTGTGGGCCTCCACCGGGGTGAAGGACCCGGCGTACAAGTCCACGCTGTACGTGGATGAGCTGGTCGCGCCGGGCACTGTCAACACGATGCCCGAAGCCACGCTCGACGCCACCGCCGACCACGGCGAGATCACCGGCGACACGGTGACCGGCCGCTACGCGCAGGCCCGCGCCGACCTCGCCGCCGTGGAAGCACTCGGGATCTCGTACGACGACGTCGTCACCCGACTGGAGGACGAGGGCGTCGCCAAGTTCGAGGTGGCGTGGCAGGACCTGTTGGACGCCGTCAAGAAGTCGCTCGGCAGCAAGGGAGCTGACGCAGAATGATCTCCGACTGGGACAACCCCCTGCGCGACGCGCGCGACCGCCGTCTGCCCCGGATCGCCGGCCCGTCGGGGCTCGTCATCTTCGGGGTCACCGGCGACCTGTCCCGCAAGAAGCTGATGCCGGCCGTGTACGACCTGGCCAACCGCGGGATGCTGCCGCCGGGCTTCTCCCTCGTCGGGTTCGCCCGCCGGGACTGGGCGGACCAGGACTTCGCGCAGGTCGTGCACGACTCGGTGCGCGAACACGCCCGCACCGAGTTCCGCGAGGAGGTCTGGCAGCAGCTCGCCGAGGGCATGCGGTTCATCCCGGGTGCCTTCGACGACGACGAGGCGTTCAAGCAGCTGCGCCAGACGGTGGACGAGCTGGACGCGGCGCGCGGTACGAGCGGCAACTACGCCTTCTACCTCTCCGTACCGCCGAAGTTCTTCCCGGAGGTCGTGCGGCAGCTGAAGAAGCACGGCCTGGCGGACGCGCCGGAGGGCTCGTGGCGCCGGGCGGTCATCGAGAAGCCGTTCGGCTCCGACCTCGCGAGCGCCCGGGAGCTGAACGCGATCGTGCACGACGTGTTCGACCCGGAGCAGGTCTTCCGGATCGACCACTACCTGGGCAAGGAGACCGTCCAGAACATCCTGGCGCTGCGGTTCGCGAACCAGATGTTCGAGCCGATCTGGAACCGGTCGTATGTCGACCACGTACAGATCACGATGGCCGAGGACATCGGCATCGGCGGCCGGGCGGGCTACTACGACGGCATCGGCTCGGCCCGTGACGTCATCCAGAACCATCTGCTGCAGCTGATGGCGCTCACCGCGATGGAGGAGCCGGCCGCGTTCGACGCCGCCTCGCTGCTCACCGAGAAGCTGAAGGTGCTCAAGGCGGTCAAGCTGCCGGAGGACCTGGGGAAGCACACCGTGCGCGGGCAGTACGCGGCGAGCTGGCAAGGCGGCGCGCAGGTCCTCGGGTACCTCCAGGAGGAGGGCATCGACAAGCGGTCCAAGACCGACACGTACGCCGCGATCAAGCTGAACGTCGACAACCGGCGCTGGGCGGGCGTGCCGTTCTATCTGCGCACCGGCAAGCGGCTCGGGCGGCGGGTCACCGAGATCGCGGTGGTCTTCCAGCGGGCGCCGCACTCCCCGTTCGACTCGACCGCCACCGAGGAGCTCGGCCAGAACGCCATCGTCATCCGCGTCCAGCCGGACGAGGGCGTGACGGTGCGGTTCGGCTCCAAGGTGCCGGGCACCTCGATGGAGATCCGGGACGTGACGATGGACTTCGCCTACGGCGAGTCGTTCACGGAGTCCAGCCCGGAGGCGTACGAGCGGCTCATCCTGGATGTCCTCCTCGGTGACGCCAATCTGTTCCCCCGTCACCAGGAAGTGGAAGAGTCCTGGAAGATCCTCGACCCGATCGAGGAGTACTGGGACACGCACGGCAAGCCGGCGCGGTACGCGTCCGGGAGCTGGGGACCCGAGGAAGCCGACGAGATGCTCGCACGAGACGGACGGAGCTGGCGCAGGCCATGAAGATCGACCTGACCGACACCACGGCAAGCAAGATCAACAAGGCGCTGGTGCAGGGCCGCCGCGCGATCGGCACGCCGGCCGTGGGCATGGTCCTGACGATGGTGATCGTCACGGACGAGGAGAACGCCTACGACTCGATCAAGGCGGCCGAGGAGGCCTCGCACGAGCACCCCTCGCGCACCCTGGTCGTCATCAAGCGGCACGCCCGCACCCCACGCGACCGCACCCGCTCCCACCTCGACGCCGAGGTCCGGGTGGGCGCCGACGCCGGTACCGGCGAGACCGTGGTGCTGCGGATGTACGGCGAGGTCTCCGAGCACGCCGACTCGGTGGTGCTGCCGCTGCTGCTGCCGGACGCGCCGGTCGTCGTGTGGTGGCCGGTGGAGGCGCCGGAGAACCCGGCCAAGGACCCCCTGGGCGCGCTGGCCCAGCGCCGGATCACCGACCTGTACACGACCGAGAACCCGCAGGTGGAGCTGGAGGCCCGGGCCCGCTCCTACGCGCCCGGCGACACCGACCTCGCCTGGACCCGGCTCACCCCGTGGCGCTCCATGCTCGCCGCGGCCCTGGACCAGGCCCGGGTGCCGATCATCTCGGCCGTCGTGGAGGCCGAGGCCGACAACCCGGCCGCCGAACTGCTGGCCCGCTGGCTGGAGGCGCGTCTGCACGTCACCGCCGAGCGGGTCGTCACCGCCGGACCGGTCGTCACCGGTGTGCGCCTGGGCACCGAGAACGGCGAGATCGTCATCGACCGCCCCGAGGGCCCGCTGGCCACGCTGTCCCTGCCGGACCAGCCGTCGCGCACCCTGGCGCTGAAGGTCCGCACCACCTCCGAACTCATCGCCGAGGAGCTCAGGCGCCTCGACGCGGACGAGATGTACGCCATCGCCCTGCGCGGCGAGGTCACCAAGGAGACGCCCTCCCATGTCTGAGACCCCCCGGCTCACCCGGCGCCCCGAGTGGGCGGCTCTGGAGGACCACCGCGCGGAGGCGCTGCAGCGGCCCCGGCTGCGTGAGCTGTTCGCGGCCGACCCGTCCCGCGCCGAGCGGTACGTCGTGCGCGTCGGTGATCTGCGCCTCGACTACTCCAAGCACCTGATCACCGACGAGACGCTCGCCCTGCTGCGGGAACTGGCCGCCGCGACCGATGTGTTCGGGCTGCGGGACGCGATGTTCCGCGGCGAGCGGATCAACGTCACCGAGGACCGGGCGGTGCTGCACACCGCGCTGCGGGCGCCGCGCGAGGCCGTGATCGAGGTCGACGGGGAGAACGTCGTCCCCAAGGTCCACGCGGTGCTCGACAAGATGAGCGCGTTCGCGGACCGCGTCCGCTCCGGCGAGTGGACCGGCCACACGGGCCGCCGTATCCGCAATGTCGTCAACATCGGCATCGGCGGCTCCGACCTCGGGCCCGCGATGGCGTACGAGGCACTTCGCCCGTTCACGGCACGCGAGTTGACGTTCCGGTTCGTGTCCAACGTCGACGGCGCCGACCTGCACGAGGCGGTGCGGGACCTGGACCCGGCGGAGACGCTGTTCATCGTGGCGTCCAAGACGTTCACCACGATCGAGACGATCACCAACGCCACCTCGGCCCGCACCTGGCTGCTGGCCGGGCTCGGCGGCGAGGACAAGGCGGTCGCCAAGCACTTCGTCGCGCTGTCGACCAACGCCGAGAAGGTGACGGACTTCGGCATCGACCCGGACAACATGTTCGAGTTCTGGGACTGGGTCGGCGGGCGGTACTCGTACGACTCGGCGATCGGCCTGTCCCTGATGATCGCCATCGGACCGGACCGCTTCCGGGAGATGCTGGACGGCTTCCACACCGTCGACGAGCACTTCCGCACCGCGCCCGCCGAGGCCAACGCCCCCTTGATCCTGGGTCTGTTGGGCATCTGGTACGGCAATTTCTTCGGCGCCGAGTCCCATGCGGTGCTGCCGTACTCGCACTACCTGTCGAAGTTCACGGCGTATCTCCAGCAGCTCGACATGGAGTCCAACGGCAAGTCGGTCGACCGGGACGGCCAGGTCGTGGGCTGGGAGACCGGTCCGGTGGTCTGGGGCACGCCCGGCACCAACGGGCAGCACGCCTACTACCAGCTGATCCACCAGGGCACCCGCCTCATCCCGGCCGACCTGATCGGCTTCGCCCGTCCGGTCGCCGAGCTGAGCGACGCACTCAAGGCGCAGCACGACCTGTTGATGGCGAACCTCTTCGCGCAGGGCCAGGCGCTCGCCTTCGGCAAGACCGCGGACGAGGTGCGCGCGGAGGGTGTGCCCGAGGAGCAGGTCCCGCACCGCACGTTCCTCGGCAACCACCCCACCACCACGATCCTCGCCCCCGAGCTGACCCCGTCGGTCCTCGGCCAGCTGGTCGCCCTCTACGAGCACAAGGTGTTCGTGCAGGGCGCCGTCTGGAACATCGACTCCTTCGACCAGTGGGGCGTCGAGCTGGGCAAGGTCCTCGCCAAGCGGGTCGAGCCCGCCCTGACAGAAGGGACCGAGGTCCCCGGCCTCGACCCCTCCACCGCCGCCCTCGTGACCGCCTACCGTGAACTCAAGGAAGTGAACTGACATGCAGATCGGTCTTGTTGGTCTCGGCAAGATGGGCGGCAACATGCGCGAGCGTCTGCGCAACGCCGGCCACACCGTCGTCGGTTACGACACGAACCCCGAACTGTCCGACGTGGCGAGCCTGGCCGACCTCGTCGACCAGCTCGACGCGCCGCGCACGGTGTGGGTCATGGTCCCGGCCGGCCACCCCACCCAGCTCGTCATCGACCAGCTGGGAAGCCTGCTCAAGCCGTACGACACGGTGGTCGACGGCGGCAACTCCCGCTGGACGGACGACGAGAAGCACGCCCAGGAGCTGGGCAAGCACGGCATCGGCTTCGTCGACGCGGGCGTCTCCGGTGGCGTGTGGGGCCTGGAGAACGGCTACGCCCTGATGGTCGGCGGCGAGAAGGAGCACGTCGACCGGCTCAAGCCGATCTTCGAGGCGCTCAAGCCGGAGGGGCCGTACGGCTATGTCCACGCGGGCAAGGTGGGCGCCGGGCACTTCGCGAAGATGGTCCACAACGGCATCGAGTACGCCATGATGCAGGCCTACGCCGAGGGCTGGGAGCTGCTGGAGAAGGTCGAGTCGGTGGACAACGTCCGGGAGGTGTTCCGCTCCTGGCAGGAGGGCACGGTCATCCGGTCCTGGCTGCTGGACCTCGCGGTCAACGCCCTCGACGAGGACGAGCACCTGGAGAAGCTGAAGGGCTTCGCGCAGGACTCCGGCGAGGGCCGCTGGACGGTGGAAGCCGCCATCGACCACGCCGTCCCGCTGCCCGCGATCACCACGTCCCTCTTCGCACGGTTCGCGTCCCGTCAGGACGACTCCCCGCAGATGAAGATGATCGCGGCACTGCGCAACCAGTTCGGCGGTCACGCCGTCGAGTCGAAGGAGTAGCCCGCCGTGGGGGATCTCCTACTGGTCCGCCACGGAGAGACGGAGTGGAGCAGGTCGGGACAGCACACCAGCTGGACCGACCTGCCCCTCACCCAGGCCGGCGAGGAACAGGCCAAGTCCCTGGCCCCGCTCCTCTCCGGCCGCCCCTTCTCCCTGGCCCTCACCAGCCCGCTGCGCCGCGCCGTCCGCACCGCCGAACTGGCGGGCGTGACGGGCGCCGTAGCGGACGCCGACCTGCATGAATGGGACTACGGCGGCTACGAGGGCATCACCACCGACACCATCCACCGCTCCCGCCCCGACTGGTACCTGTGGACCGACGGAGTGCCACCCGGCCCGGACGGTCGCCCCGGGGAATCCCCGGCCGAGGTGGGCGCGCGTGCCGACCGGTTGCTGTCCCGGGTGGACGTGGCGCTGCTCGACGGCGACGTCGTCCTCGTCGCCCACGGGCACTTCCTGCGCGTGGTGACGGCGCGCCGACTGGGGCTCGCCCCGGCCGAGGGGCGGTTGTTCCAGCTGGCGACGGGCACGGTGAGCCGGTTGTCGACGGAACACGGGCGGCCGGTGATCGCGGCGTGGAACGCCCGGCCCTGACTCCCTGGCGGAGTTGACAGTTTCGGCAGGCCGGCGTCAGAGTCCCCGCTGATGGAGATCAACGATCTGACGCCGGCCGAACTGCGGGTGTGGCAGGCCTTTCCCAAGGGCGAGGCCGTGGACTTCCGCACGGGCGAGGGCGAGGGCGC
>CBFGZZ010000007.1:0-61139 GCA_965653385.1 uncultured Streptomyces sp.
CCCGCGGGGGCACCGGCGTCGGCGTACGGCGGCGTGCCGGGCGGCGGCGGGGGCGGCCAGGAGGCGTCGGGGGGCGAGCCCTGCGACGCGGTCGGGCCGGCCGGAGCGGTCGGCTGGGCTCCGTGCGAGGCGGGCGGGGCGTGCGTCGGCTGCGATCCGCCGGCCGGCGCCTCGGCGCCGTGGGGCTCGGCGGCGTGCGGCTCGGCGGCGTGCGGCTGGGCGCCGTTCGCGTTCGCCGGTGCGTCGCTCGGCATCGGCGGCAGCGGGGTGGTCGGGGCGGCACCGGCCTCGGGAGCGGAGGGCTCCTGGGGCGCCGGAGCAGCAGGAACGTCGACCGGCACGGGGGGTGCGGACGGGGCCGGGGGTACCGCGGCGCCCTCGTTCTCGGTGCTCACAGCTTCTCTCCTCGATCCACGGCTGGTTTTTTCGGTCGCACTCGGTCACGCCCGTTCACGCTTGTCCACGGCCGGTGCGCTCAGCTGTGCATGCCTTTGTGTATGCGGTCAGCTTTTCCCACGGGCCGTCAGAGCACCATAAGCGGTTGCTGTGCGTCCACGGCCACTCCTTACATAGGTCATGTGCGACCAAAAAGGCACAATCTCAGTGTCCTCGTACCTTCTCCGCTCGCACGTCTACCCCTGTGCGGTGGCACCATGACGCGGTGACCCACGCACGGCAGCACCAGATCCAAGTCGTCGCCCATCGCGGAGCCTCCGAAGACGCTCCTGAGCACACCCTGGCCGCGTACAAGAAGGCGATCGAGGACGGTGCGGACGCCCTTGAGTGCGATGTACGCCTCACCGCGGACGGCCATCTCGTCTGCGTCCACGACCGCCGGGTCAACCGTACGTCCAACGGCCGCGGCGCGGTCTCCGCACTGGAGCTCGCCGAGCTCGCCGCCCTGGACTTCGGCTCCCGCAAGAACCGTGACTCGTGGAAGAACCGGGCCGAGGAGCCCGACTGGGAGTTCCGGCCGGAGGACCCGGAGGACACCTCCGTACTCACCCTGGAACGGCTGCTGGAGCTCGTCGCGGACGCGGGGCGGCGGGTGGAGTTGGCGATCGAGACCAAGCATCCGACCCGGTGGGCGGGGCAGGTCGAGGAACGGCTGCTGGTTCTGCTGAAGCGCTTCGGGCTCGACGCGCCCACCACGGCCTCCGACTCCCCTGTGCGCGTCATGAGTTTCTCCGCCCGCTCGCTGCATCGCGTGCGTGCCGCCTCGCCGACACTGCCGACGGTCTATCTGATGCAGTTCGTCTCACCGCGGCTGCGGGACGGGCGGCTGCCCGCGGGCGTGGACATCGCGGGCCCCTCGATCCGGATCGTGCGCAGCCACCCCGCGTATGTGGAGCGCCTGAAGCGGGCCGGCCACCAGGTGCACGTCTGGACCGTGAACGAGCCCCAGGACGTCGACCTCTGCGTCGAACTGGGCGTCGACGCCATCATCACCAACCGGCCGCGCGCGGTGCTGCACCAGCTCGGCCGCTGACACACGCGCGCGTGGGGTGTTCAAAGGCGGGTCTCAGGCAAAGCGTGCACTTGGAAACCACTGAAACCTCACCAATCCCTGCGCAACCTATTGACCCCTGAGCCCCTCCAGGCCCATCCTCCACTCTCAGCCACACCGACGGATTTCAGCCATCCCGATTACAGGGTGTGCTCCGGCGCGTTCGTTCCGTGTTCGATCGTTGCGAATGCGTCACCGGACCTTGATTGGCCGGTTTCCGGTACAGGCCAATGGGGCATCCACACCGTGGCGTGGGGCAAAGGAGGTCTCGGGGGTGGCGTTGGTGGTGGCACAGGAGGTGCCCACGTCGTCGAGCATGGCCGTACCCCATGGCCCTGCGGGCGTGAGGGAAGCGAGACACCGTATGCGCTCACAGTTGCGCAGGGGTGGCGTGGCGGAATCGGTCATCGACGATGCCGTACTGATTCTTTCCGAACTCTTGAGCAACGCGTGCAAACACGGCCGACCACTGGGTGACGCACTGGCCGGGGACGGCGACGTCCGGGCCGAATGGCGGGTGGACGCGAGCGGCAGGCTCACCGTGGAGGTGACGGACGGCGGCGGACCCACTCGCCCTGCTCCGGCCACGCCCTCGGTCACCGCACACGGCGGCCGCGGGCTGAACATCATCACCGCCCTGGCCGACGACTGGGGTGTCCGGGACGACGCCCGGGGCGAGGTCACGGTCTGGGTCGTGGTCCATGACGACGTTCACGATCCCGACGCGGGGCATCGTCGCACCGACTTCGCTACGCGCGTCGCGGCACCGGCGGTGAGCGCGATATCCGGCCTCGACTTCGCGGACGCCTTCGACAACCTGGACTGAAGGGCACCCGGTTGCCGAACCACCGTTTCCGGCACGACCCGTGGGTTGTCCACAGGCTCCCGTCGACGATGGCGTGAACGGCTAGGCTCGCGCCCGTACGAGACGAGCCGTAACCGGGAGACACCCACGATGGCCAAGAAGCGACCCCAGACCAAGGCCAAGCGCCCGCAGCTCAGCGACGCAGAGATCCCGGTGGTCGGCGCGCGCGAACCCTGCCCCTGCGGCAGCGGCCGGCGCTACAAGGCCTGTCACGGCCGGGCCGCCGCGCACGCGGTGACCGAGCTGGTGCAGCGCCCGTTCGAGGGACTGTCCGGCGAGTGCGACTGGGTGGCGCTGCGCGAGCTGGTGCCCGCCGCCACCGTCGAACTGCCCCTGAAGGGCGGCCTCCCCGAGGGCGTCCCGTCCGTCACGCTGGCCACGGTGCTGCCGATGGCCTGGCCGGCCCTGCGCCGCGACGACGGCTCGGTGCTGCTCGGCCTTCAGAACGACACGGCGTCCGGCGACATCAGCCGCGACCTCGCCGACACGCTCCAGCAGGCGCTCACCGCGAAGCCCGGCACCCCGGTCCAGGGCCGGCGCGCCCCGGCCGACGGTCCGCGGCTGCAGGATCTGCTCGATCCCGAAGGCGCGTTCGAGCCAGTTGTGCACTCGGGCTTCGAGTTCTGGGTCCCGGACGCGGAGAACGCCACTCCGGAGGTGACCGCCTCGCTGGAGCGGGCCAACGCCGCGGCCATCCCGACCGTGAAGCTGACCGGCGTGGACGCCGCGTACTGGTGCGAGACGCCGGAGAAGAACCACCTGCGCTGGGTCATGCCGCACTCCGAGGAGCAGCTTCTGGACGCCCTCGCGCGGCTGCACGCGGCGGGGAAGTCGAGCCTCGGCGAGGGCACCCGTCTCGTGGGCTCCTTCCGCGCCCACGGCCTCACCGTGCCGGTCTGGGACCTGCCGAGCGGTGTCGGCGCCGAGGATGTGGAGAAGCCGGCGGCCGAGTTCGCCGAGCGCCTCGCGACCGCCCTGGCCACTAACGCCCCGCTCACTCCTGACGAGCGTCGCGCGCGGGGCGGCCTGACCAACCGGCAGGTCACGCTCAGCTGACACGCGCCGCGGAGATCGGGTTCGGCTGAACGGCCGTTCAGCCGGACCGGCCCGCGCCGAGAGGGTGAATCCGATCACAACTCCCATGCGGAGCAAGGGAATCCGTGACTGGAAAGCCCGGATCGAATTTGCGAACCGCCGATCTCTTGTTACCGTTCCATTAGCCCGGTTGCTGGTGCATCCCCCGTCGCCAGCAACCGGGTCTTTCCATGTGCACGTTCCTTTACGGAACGGCGCCACATGTCAACGGCCCTAGGACTCCTCGGAATTGTCCCGCTCGGCGTTGCTCGCGGAACGCAGCAGCAGCGCCCCGCGCCCGGCCCGCTCCGCGAACTCCGTGACCGCCGTATAGGCGTCCGAGCCTCCGCGGGTGCGCTCCCGAGGCGTCTCGCACGTTCCCGGCTCGTCCTCGGCGCCCACGACGCAGCGCATCTGAAGCGTGCGCCCCCCGGGCCCCATGAGGCTCAGCACGGAGTCCAGCGCACCGCCCGTCGCATTGCGGAAGTACGTGCGCGCCCAGGTCTCCTCGCCCTGGGTGAGGACACAGGTCTGCGCCTCGATGCCCTCGGGTGAGGTGAGTTCGGGACCGCAGCGCACGGCGGTGGACAGGCCGAGGTCGAGCAGCAGCGCGGTGCCGGTCGGGTCGGCGGAGGGCGCCTTGGCGTCGCCGCGCGGCGACGGACGAACGGCGCCGCCCTTCGGGGCGGGCGAGGAGGGCCGTACGGCCTCTCGATCGCTTGCCCCCACGGCGGCCCGGCCCGCGTCGACGACCTGGCCGGCGGCCGCCCAGGCCAGTGGCAGGGCGACCGCGGCCGCCGCGACGGACGCGAGGGCGATCAGACGGACTCTTCGGTGGTTCGGCCCGCGGCGATGCGACGACGGTGCCCTATTTCCCCTGGTATGACGCGGCATACAGCGGAATGTAACGACCGCACGGGCATGTGCCGTTCCGCGCACGCCGGATGGCCCTACAACTCGGGCGCGCTCACACCCGTACGAGTGAGGGCCTCGACCACGGCGTCGACCACGGCCTCGACATCGGGCACCCACGGGGAGGCCGAGCCGGGGAGGGGGGCGCGCTGCCAGGTGATGGGGCCCTGGCCGGTCTCGGACGGAGGGAGGGCGATGTAGCCGCCTTCGCCGTGGAAGCGCAGGGAGCCGGGGACGAAGTCCTTGGCGTACAGCAGTTCGCCCAGCTGTTCCATGGAGTACGGCTTCACCAGGATCGACCAGCGGGCGGGCGAGGCGACGACCGGGCCGAGGCGCATGCCCATGCGGTCGAGTGCGGTGAGAGCGTGCGCGGCCGGCAGGGCGGGCAGGCTGACCGCGCAGGGCGCCGTACCGCCGGTGGCGAGGATGATCGGCGCCGCCGGCCGGTTGGCCCACCACCAGCGCACCATGCGCTCGTCGGTCGAGGCCGCGAGGAGTCCGGGATCGAAGGGGTGCGCGCCGGGCACCGTGCAGTCAGGGTCGGGGCAGCCGCAGCGGGAGTGTCCCTGCGGGTGCGTCGTCACGCCCGGGAGTACGGGCCAGCGCCATTCCGTCGCGAAGGTCAGGGCCGCGCTGATCAACTCAGACTTCCCGTCGCCGCGCAGAAGCCTGCGTCGCCTTCCGAGGATCTCGCGCATGAGCGCTCGTTCCTTTCCGTTGCACCGCTGGCAACACCGTGGTCACATCACACCATGTGTCGATCACTTCACTGTGCGTACCTGTAGGCGCATCACACCCCTGCCGCGAGCAAGGGGATCCCCTATGGGCCGAGCGTTGGCTGCTTCAGCGGCAGCCTCGTCCATACGTCGTCCATCAAAAGCACGTGCGTGGGGTGGCGAAGTATGGCGTTTGCCGTCGCGCGTATTTCTCTTCGCCTCCGCCACGGGAGGATGGGGCACGATCGTCGGTGGCTAAGACGCCCGGGTCCGTCACCAGGTTCCGGGTGGTTGTCAACCACCCCTGGCCTTCACCGAGTACGTACCCATCACGACCGCTGTGACGCTCTGTGGAGCGAAACCAGTCGACCGCAATACCCCGTTCCCTGAGGCAGTTTTAAGCCAACTTTGCCTTTACGCAAGAGGTCTACGACGAGTGCTCAGGTTACCCACGGACACCAGGAATCCCAGCAGGACAATGCTGGACATCCCCTTACGAGTGCGTGTACATGTGGAGACACTGCTAGCGGCGCAGAATGACATGGGGGTTTGCGATGCTTTTGAGCAATACGCACCGGTCGGAAAGCCGGACGCCATGAACGCCCCTCACTCTTCGAAAGTGGCCGGAATCGATTCCACGGTTCCCTCGCCCGCACACACTGTCGCGCCCGCGCCCGCGGCCCCGGGAACCCCGGCGGTCCCCCCGCCGAACGCACCCGGCGCGGTGCTCCAGGACCGCCTCGCCGGCTGGGTCTCGGACCTCACGACCCTCCACGAACTCACCGAGCGCCTGGCCCGTACGGACGCACTCGCCGACGCACTCCAGGAACTGCTGCGCGCCGGATCCGCCCTCGTGGGCGCCCGGCGCGGCCTTGTCGTACTGGAACCGGCGGACGGACTGGGCCCGGACACCACCATCGGGCTGGGCCTCGCCCGCGCCGACCTCGGGCACATCGAGACCGTGCCGCGCAGCGCGATGTCGTACGGCAGGATCCTCGACGGACTGCCCGGCGGCGACGGCGAGATCGCCCAGCCGGACCTGCTCTCCGAGGACGGACTCGACCCCCGCCACCGCGAGGTCGCCGCCCGCCTCGGCTACGCCGCCAGTTACGCCCTGCCCCTGTCCACCGAGGCCGCCGGCCGCCTCGGCGCCGCCGTCTGGCTGTACGACGAGCCCGCCGAACCGGCCGAGCGCCAGCGCCACCTCGTCGGCCTGTACACCCGCTACGCCACCGAGCACCTGTCCCGGCTGCTGGAGATCGAGCGCACGCGCGCGTGCATGAAGACGATGGCCGAGGAGCTGCTCCCGTCCCGGCTGCCGCGGATGGCCGGTGTCCAGCTCGCCGTGCGTCACCGCACCGGTCCGCGCGGGGGCGGCGACTGGTACGACGCGCTGCCGCTGCCGGACGCCGCGCTCGGCCTGGCGGTCGGCTCGGTGACCGGGTCCGGGCCCAGCGCCATCGCCGCGATGGGACGGCTGCGGGCCAGCCTGCGGGCGTACGCCGTGATGGAGGGCGAGGACCCGGTCGCGGTCCTGTCCGATCTGGAGCTGCTGCTCAGACTCACCGAGCCCGCCCGCTGCGCCACCGCCCTGTTCGCCTACTGCGAGCCCTCCCTGCGCAAGATCACGCTCGCCGGGGCCGGCCACACCCCGCCGCTGCTGATCGGCGAACGGCGCACCGAGTTCGTGGAGACCTCCGTGTCCGCGCCGCTGGGCATGCTGGCCTGCTGGGAGGCGCCGAGCGTGGAGCTGATGACGGAACCCGGAGAGACGGTTCTGCTGTACACCGACGGGCTGCTGCACCGCACCGGCGACCCCACCGACCGCGCCTTCGCCCGGCTGCACGCGGCGGCGGCCGGCGCACCCAGGGCGATCCGGCACGACCCGGACGCCGTCGTCGACCACGTCCTGCGGACCGTGCTGCCCGACGGGATGGACCGGGCGGACAGCGAGGAGGACGTCGTCCTGCTGGCGGCGCGCTTCGAGTAGCGGTTCGTGGCCCTCGGTGACCCACCCATAACAGGCGCGTGGCCTGCGCCATAGCAGCGGTGGGCGAGCGGTCCTCCACCCTGGGCGCTCCTCTGCGCGACCGTACGATGGACGGGGTCGAATGCCGTATCGAGGAGGATGACCGTGGCGGACGAGCTCACCCCGGAGACCCCGGAAGCTGAGTCTGAGGAGCCGATCAAGCAGCGCAAGAACGGCCTGTACCCGGGCGTGTCCGAAGAGCTCGCCGAGAACATGAAGTCCGGCTGGGCCGACACGGAGCTGCGCGACCTGCGGCCGATCGCCCAGGCCGCCGAGACCGCTGCCCGCCGTGCCGCGCTGTCGGCGCGGTTCCCGGGTGAGCGTCTGGTGATCCCCGCGGGCAATCTGAAGACCCGGTCGAACGACACCGAGTACGCCTTCCGCGCGTCCGTGGAGTACGCGTACCTCACCGGCAACCAGACCGAGGACGGCGTGCTCGTCCTGGAGCCCAGGGGCGAGGGCCACGAGGCCACGATCTACCTCCTGCCGCGCTCCGACCGGGAGAACGGCGAGTTCTGGCTCTCCGGCCAAGGCGAGCTGTGGGTCGGCCGCCGGCACTCGCTCACCGAGGCGCAGACGCTGTACGGCATCCCCGCCTCCGACGTGCGCGAGCTCGCGGACAAGCTGCGCGAGGCCACCGGTCCCGTGCGGGTCGTGCGTGGCTACGACGCCGGCATCGAGGCCGCGCTGACCGACAAGGTCACCGCCGAGCGGGACGACGAGCTGCGGGTCTTCCTGTCCGAGGCGCGGCTGGTCAAGGACGACTTCGAGATCGGCGAGCTCCAGAAGGCCGTCGACTCGACCGTGCGCGGCTTCGAGGACGTGGTGAAGGTCCTCGACAAGGCCGAGGCGACGAGCGAGCGCTATATCGAGGGCACGTTCTTCCTCCGCGCGCGTGTCGAGGGCAACGACGTCGGCTACGGCTCGATCTGCGCCGCCGGCCCGCACGCCTGCACGCTGCACTGGGTGCGCAACGACGGGCCCGTTCGCTCCGGTGACCTGCTGCTGCTCGACGCGGGCGTCGAGACGCACACGTACTACACCGCCGACGTCACGCGCACGCTGCCGATCAACGGCCGCTACAGCGAGATCCAGAAGAAGATCTACGACGCCGTGTACGAGGCCCAGGAGGCCGGTATCGCGGCGGTGAAGCCTGGCGCGAAGTACCGGGACTTCCATGACGCCTCGCAGCGGGTGCTCGCCGAGAAGCTGGTGGAGTGGGGGCTCGTCGAGGGGCCGGTGGAGCGGGTGCTGGAGCTCGGGCTGCAGCGGCGATGGACGCTGCACGGGACCGGGCACATGCTCGGCATGGACGTGCACGACTGCGCTGCCGCGCGGACCGAGACGTACGTCGAGGGTGTGCTGGAGCCCGGGATGGTGCTGACCGTCGAGCCCGGGTTGTACTTCCAGGCCGATGACCTGACCGTGCCGGAGGAGTACCGGGGGATCGGGGTGCGGATCGAGGACGACATCCTCGTGACGGGGGACGGGAACCGGAACCTGAGCGCTGCGCTGCCTCGGCGGTCGGACGAGGTCGAGAGCTGGATGGCCTCTCTGAAGGGCTGACGTTGGACTGATGGCCGGATACCGAAGTGGTGTCCGGCCATCGTTGCGGGGTGCCGGCCGGTGGGGGCTGGTCGCGCCCGCGCGGCGGTAGCCGCAGATTCAGCGCTGTCCCGCGCCCCTGAGGGCGTCAGACAGCCGTCGCCAGTCCCATGACCGGCAATGCGTCCAGGAAGAGCGCGCCTGCCAGGAGGCCCGCACTCCCCCGTGGGCTCCACGCGCGCGCGTGCAGGTCGGCGTCGAGTGCCGTCAGGGCCGCCGCGCCCGCCTCCGTCGCCGTGCCGCCCGCTTCCATGACTCCCCGGGCGCCCGCCTGGACGTGCCGCAGCCCGATGGGGCCCGCCGTGTAGAGGAGTTCGGTGTCCTGGAGGGTGGACATCACGGTGAGCAGGGCGTCCAGCCGGGCCTGTTCCTCGGTGGCGCCGGCCGAGCGGACTGTGGCGAGGGTGTCCAACGCACGGCGTACGTGCGGGAAGCCGGCCCGTGCCTCGCCCCGCGCCCCGGCGGCGCCGTACTTCACGGACACCGAGGAGCCCCGGGAGGGCCTGCGCGGGGCGCGCTTGTCGGTGTGGGCGGCGATGCGCTTGGCGGTCGCCGCGACGTCCCGCGCGCCGGCCCGGGGGTCGAGCGCGGCCGCGGCGACCAGCAGACCCAGCGACCACAGTGCGCCCCGGTGGCCGCCGCCCGCGAGGTGCACCGAGTGCTCGGTGCACCTGCCGATCGCGCCGAGCTCCGCGCGGAGCGAGGGCGTCGGCTCGCCAGTGCGGCGGGCGGCAGCGGCCATCGCCGCGAGGCCGGGCGCGAGCGCCTTGGCCGACCAGCGCAGCATCCGGTGGTCCCGGCGGCTGACACGGGCGCCCAGGTCGCGCGGGTCGGGCAGGCCCGGCTTGGGAGCCAGGGCCAACTGCCCGACGAGCGCGGTCACGGCGGTCTGCGCGAGCGCCTCGTCCTCGCGGCTGCTCATGGCCGTATCCCCTACGAGGAGGTTGAGGCCGAGGCCGACGGGGCGTCGCTGGGCGGGGTGCCCGTCGGGGCGCCGCTCGGCGGGGTGCCGCCCTCGCCTCCCCCGCCGCCGCTGCCCGCGCCCGTGTTCTCGGCGTCGGGGTCGACGGCGACCGTGAGGAAGCCCTTGTAACCCCTGGACGGGTCGGCCTTCTTGACCGGCTTCAGGGTGAGCAGACCGCTGGAGGCGCCGCCGCCGTCGTAGACCATGTCGTTGTCGAGGGTGGTGTAGCTGCCGGAGTGCTTCGAGTAGGGCTCCAGCGTGAAGATCTCCTCGGCGATGTCGTCGGCGAAGAACAGCTGGCCGGTGTAGTTGACCTTGCCGCCCTCGTAGGTGCCGTCCTCCTTCTGGCCGCCCGTGTGCACCTTGAGGTGGATGTGGCAGGTGCGGGGCGTGTACCAGCCGGGGAAGATCGTCTCGAACTTGACGACCCCGTTGGCGTTGGCGATCTGGTAGCCACGCAGATATGTGTTGTCGTTCGCGGTCGAGCCGTCCTCGCTCTCGGCGGGCGCGGAGCCGCCGGGGTTGGCGGTGGTGTAGCCGGAGTAGTAGCCCCAGGCGTCGCAGTGCCAGATCTCGACGGCGGCGCCCTTGACCGGGGTGCAGCCGTCGGCGGCGTCGACGACGGTGAGGCGCAGCGTCAGCGGGACGCCGCTCTTGCCCTCGGTGATGTCCTTTCGCACCAGGGCGCCGTCGAGGTAGTACGGGCCCTCGGTGACGCTGGACGTCAGCGTCATGCAGCCGGTGCTCTCCGAGGCCGTCGTGGTGGCCGTCGCCGCCATGCCGGTCGCGGTCGTGCCGGCGTCGGCGAAGGCCGCCTGGTAGCCCGCGACGGCGAGCCCGCCCGCCGCGACCGTGCCGCCGGTCACCGCGATGGCGCGGCGCCGGGTGATCGACTTGTCCTTGTGGTTTCCCGTCATGGCCAGGAAATTAGGAACGTCGGCCGTCAGGACCATGGGGTGGCGCTGTGCGGGGGCTGTGAGTCCTGGGAAAGCTGAATCCGGCGGCGCCTGCCGTGCGTGCCGTGCCCTACGGGCGGGTCGGGCGGGCGGTCCGTCGGCGCTACACCGCCATCAGCGACGGGTCCTTCTTCCACTTGAGGATCTTGTCGAAGCTCACCACCGCACCGCTGCGGCCCGGCTTGTTGCCGATCGAGACGTGGTCGGCGAGTTCCTGGATGAGACAGAGCCCCCGGCCGTGCTCGGCGTCGGAGGTCGCCGGGCGGGGCGGGCGGTGCGGTGCGGTGAAGCCGGGGCCCGAGTCGGTGACCTCGATGTGGCACTTCTCGCCGTCCAGGTACGCCGTGACGCGGTACGCCGGTGGGGAGCCGTCGAGCGTGGTGTCACCGCCGTGTTCGACGGCGTTGGCGCAGGCCTCGCTGAGGGCGACGGAGAGGTCGTAGGACACGTCGGGGTCCACGCCCGCGGTCTCCATGGTGCCGATCAGCAAGCGCCGGGCGAGCGGCACGCTCGCGGCTTCCCGCCGCAGATGGAGTGACCACCAGATGCTCATGCTCCAGCCTCCTGGCTGCGGCTCGACATACCGTTACGTATTGCCGCGAGTGCCCGGCTGTAAGCACATCATTGACGTGATGCCGCCCATATGGTCGATGCGCCTACGAGGGAATCGGTGTATGTGGGGTCGGGCCACACCAGAGAGTGACCTTCCGGTCGTACAACCCCTATGCCCCCGTACGTCCCCAAGCGCTCGTTCGTCATCTTGCGGACCTGCCGTATGGCGGCCATAAGGCCAGTGCGATGATGAGCCCGCCATGAGTGCCCCCCACCCGCGCACGACGCGCTCCGGACGTGATCTCCGGATACTGCGGGCCGCGGTGTTCGCCGCGGTCTGCGTCGTGCTGGCCGGGGTCGGGCATGTGCTGGGCTCCTGCGCCGCGATCCCGCTGTGGACGCTGGGCGCGGGGTTCCTGGGAGTCCTGCTGGTCACGGTGCCGTTCACGGGTCGCGAACGCTCGCTGCCCGGGATAGCCGCGCTGCTCGCGGCCGGCCAGACCGTCCTGCACACGCTGTTCGGACTCGGACAGCACGGGGCGGTCGCCGGTGCGTCCGCCGCGTCCTCCGCGTCCGCAACCGCCTCCGACGCCGCCCTGGTCGAACAGGCCGCGCGGCTCCTGTGCGGGACCGCAGCGGCGGCGATCAGCCCGGCCCAGGCCCAGCGGATCCTCACCGAGGCACGGATCGGCACGGGGACCGGCACGGGCGCGGGAGCGGGGGCGCATGTCGCGCACCGGTCGGCCGACGCCATGTCCGTCGCCGCCGACTCCTCCGCCTCCTCCGTCGCACTGCTGCCGTCCCTGCCGATGCTGCTCGCCCACGTACTCGCGGCGGTGGTCGCGGGGTGGCTGCTGCGCCGCGGGGATCTGGCCCTGCTGCGGATCGCCGAGATGTCCACGCTGTCGGCGCATTCGGTCGCCGAGGGCACGTTCGTACGATCCCTGCGCGGGGCGCTCGCGCTGGTGCGCGCTCTGTGTGCCGGGCTGCCGGGCGCGCCCGAGGCGGGCCCGCGCTTCCTGCGCACCGAGTCACTCGCGCGCCCCGCGCCCCGTACCGTCGCCCTCCAGCACACGGTGATCAGGCGCGGGCCGCCGGCCACGGCGCTCATCCTCGCCGCCTGACACGACGCGACCGCCACTCCACTTACGTGGGTTGAGGGCCGCCGTCGTGCGGCACGCGCGCGTACCCGTGTTCTCGATCGAGGGACGACTCCTTGCCGTCTTTTCCGTCGGTCCCGCCTGATCGGGCACCCCCACGCACGCGTACTCCTCTTCACCACCGGAATCCGAATCTCACTCACAGTGGAGTGCTCCGAATGAAGGCCTCTCGCCTCGCCACCGCCGGCGTCCTCGCCGGCACGGCCGTGCTCGCCCTGTCCGCCCCCGCCTTCGCCCATGTCAGCGTGCAGCCGGAGGGCACCGCCGCCAAGGGCGGTTACGCGGTCGTCGACTTCAAGGTCCCCAACGAGCGCGACAACGCGTCGACCACCAAGCTCGAGGTCAGCTTCCCGACCGACCACCCGCTGGCCTCCGCGATGCCGGAGCCCATGGCCGGCTGGAAGATCGAGGTCACCAAGTCCAAGCTCGACAAGCCGATCGAGATGCACGGCGAGAAGATCTCCGAGGCGGTCTCCAAGATCACCTGGACCGCCGACGGCAAGGGCGTCGAGCCCGGCTACTTCGAGAAGTTCCCGGTCTCCATCGGCCAGCTCCCCGAGGACGCCGACGAACTCGTCTTCAAGGCGATCCAGACGTACTCCAACAAGGAGGTCGTCCGCTGGATCGAGGTGCCGCAGGAAGGCCAGGAGGAGCCCGAGAACCCGGCGCCGGTGCTCGCGCTGTCCGCCGCCGAGGACGACCACCACGGCTCGTCCTCCGCCGGCAAGGCCTCCGACTCCGACGATGCCGAGGCCGCCTCGGCCAAGACCGACGCCGCCGAGCCGGCCGACAGCACTGACACCACCGCCCGCGTCCTGGGTGTGGTCGGCATCGTCGTGGGCGCGCTGGGCGTGGCGTACGGCGTGCTCGCCGGCCGTCGGCGCACCGAGGCCTGACAAGCCCCTCTGTTCACGGCGCGCGCCGGGGCACGCCCCCGGTGCGCGCCGGAGCACTCACCACTGGGATGTTTTTTCATGCGTAAGAAGAACTGCCATGCGTAAGAAGACCTTCGCCGCGGCCGCACTGCTCGCCGCCGCCACCCTGACCCTGTCCGCCTGCGGCAACGGCGACGACAGCGCCTCGCCGGTGACCGTGGTCTCCGAGGAGGCCGGCTCGGACAAGGCCGCCATCGTCCTCGACAAGCCGTTCGAGAAGCCGGACCTGGTCCTCACCGACACGAACGGCAAGAAGTACGACCTCCGCAAGGAGACCGAGGGCCGGCCGACGCTGATCTACTTCGGCTACACCAACTGCCCCGATGTCTGCCCGCTGACGATGAACAACATCGCCGTCGCCAAGAAGCAGCTGCCCAAGGCCGAACAGGACAAGCTGAGCGTGGTGTTCGTCACCACCGACCCGGAGCGCGACACCGCGTCCGCCCTCGGCGAGTGGCTCAAGGGCATCGACCCGCAGGTCGTCGGCCTGACCGGCGACTTCGACACCATCCAGGCCGGCGCCCGCACCCTCGGCATCTCCATCGAGCCGCCGCACAAGGACAAGAACGGCAAGATGGTCTCCACCCACGGCACCCAGGTCGTCGCGTTCTCTCCGAAGACCGACGCCGGGTACGTCCTGTACACCGAGGACGCGACCGTCGACGACTACATCAAGGACCTCCCCAAGCTCATCAAGGGAGCAAAGCCGTGAGGCGGTCCGCCCCGGTGACCGCGGCCGCGGCACTGGCCGGAGCGCTCGTCCTGGCCGGCTGCGGATCCGAGGACTCCCCGGCCGACTCCAAGGCGGAACTGTCCGTCAGCGGCGCCTACATGCCGCAGCCCGTCTCCGACTCCATGGCGGCCGGCTTCCTGACGGTCACCAACAAGGGCGGTACGAAGGACGAGTTGACCTCGGTCACCAGCGACGTCGGCGAGGTGACCGCGCACGAGACCGTCGGTTCGTCGATGCAGGAGGCCACGGACCTCGCCGTCCCCGCCCACGGTCAACTCGTCTTCAAGAGCGGCGGCAGCCATCTGATGTTCGAGAAGCTGAAGCACAAGCCCGAACAGGGCGAGAAGGTGACCGTCAGGCTCCACTTCGCCGAGTCCGGCACGGTCACGGTCGAGATGCCGGTGAAGTCGGCGACGTACAGCCCGAAGACCGGACACTGAGGGAGAGATCGCCTTGACCCAGACCATCGTCCCCCACGTCCGGCCCCGGGTACTGCCGAGCGTCCGGACCCTGGTGCTGCTGCTCCTGGCCGCCACCGGCCTGCTTCTCGCCGGTGCCGGGCCGGTCTCCGCGCACGCCGCGCTGACCGGCAGCGACCCCCGGCAGGGGGCGGTGGTCGACAAGGCGCCCACGCAGGTCTCGCTGACCTTCTCCGAGAAGGTCGCCCTGTCCGACGACTCCCTGCGCGTGCTCGACCCCAAGGGCAAGCGCATCGACCGCGGCGACCCGGCCAACGTCAGCGGCACGACGTACGCCGTGAAACTCCACAGCGGCCTGCCCGACGGCACGTACACCGTCACCTACCAGGTGGTGTCCGAGGACAGCCATCCCGTCGCCGGCGCCTACACCTTCTCCATCGGCGCGCCCTCCCAGACCACCGTCTCCGTCTCCGACCAGACCGCGGGCGGCGGGGTCGTCGGCGCGCTCTACGGCTTCGGCCGGTACGTGTCGTACGCCGGCTTCATCGTCATGGTCGGCGGCGCCGCCTTCGTGCTCGCCTGCTGGCAGCGCGGGTCGGGTGTGCGGGTCCTGCAGCGGCTCGTCGTCTCCGGCTGGCTGGCCCTCACCGCCGCCACGCTCGGACTGCTGCTCCTGCGCGGCTCCTACACCAGCACCGGGAAGGTCGGGGACATCTTCGACCTGGAGCTGCTGGGGCAGGTTCTCCAGACCAAGACGGGTGCCGCGCTGGTGTCCCGGCTGCTGCTGCTCGCCGCGGCGGCCCTGTTCATCGCCGTGCTCTTCGGCGCGTACGACAAGCGCGAGGACGACGAGAAGCGGGACCTCACCTTCGGGCTCGCCATCGGCGGGACCGTGGTCTCGGCGGGGCTCGCGGCCAGCTGGGCGATGTCCGAGCACGCCTCGACCGGGCTCCAGGCCGGGATCGCCATGCCGGTCGACGTCGTCCACCTGCTGGCCGTCGCCGGCTGGCTCGGCGGGCTCGCCGCGCTCCTTGTCGCCCTCTACCGGGCGCCCGTGGACACGCCGGTCGACGGGACCGCCGTACGACGGTTCTCGCGCCTGGCCTTCGGCAGTGTGATCGCGCTGGTCGCGACCGGGATCTACCAGTCCTGGCGCCAGCTCGGCTCGTGGTCGGCGTTCACCGGCACGCGGTACGGACAGCTGCTGCTGATCAAGATCGGGCTCGTGGTGCTGCTGGTGGGGATCGCGTGGATCTCCCGGCGCTGGACGGGGCGGCTGGCCGAGAACGAGGACGGGACAGCCGAGCAAGAGGCAGGGGCGAGCAAGGCGGCCAAGGACAGGGCGGTCGAGAGCGACAAGGAGCACGCAGCCGCCCGGGGCGGCACCTCGGCCTCCGCAGCCTCCGCAGCCTCCGCCTCCGCCTCCTCGGCAGCATCCGTCTCCTCCTCCGCCTCAGCCGGCGGCCAAAAGGGCGGCGCCTCCAAGGGCGGTGGCTCGCAGCGCGCCGCCCAGCTCGCCCGGCAGCAGGCCGCGATCGACACGGCACGGCAGAAGCAGCGGCGCGACGCCGACCCGAACCGCTTCGGGCTGCGCCGCTCCGTGCTCGCCGAGGCGGGCGTCGCCGTCGTCCTGCTCGCCGTCACCACGATGCTGACGTCGACCGAACCGGGACGTACGGAGGAGGAGGCCAAGGCCGCCACGGCCGCGTCGTCCGCCGAGGCGTCCTCGACCGGGGCACTGACGCTGGACATGTCCTTCGACACCGGTGGCCAGGACGGCAAGGGCGTCGTACGGATCGACATCGATCCCGCGCGCGTGGGCGGCAACGAGATGCACGTCTACGTACAGCGGCCCAACGGCCGTGCCTTCGACATCCCCGAGGTGAAGGTGGCCTTCACCCTGGAGTCCCAGGACATCGGGCCACTGCCCGTCGTCCCCGACCACATCTCCACCGGACACTGGTCGGCGAGCGGAGTGCAGATCCCCATGGCGGGCGAGTGGAAGATCGCCGTGACCGTGCGGACCTCCGACATCGACCAGACCACCGTCTCCAAGAACGCGCAGATCGGCTGAACGACACCATGGCTGACCAGTCCATTCCGGAGGCCCGTACTCCCGCCACGGCCGAAACGGCACTTAATGACGGCGTTTCCGAAGGCGCCTCCTCGAGGAAGGACCCTTCACGCAAGGAGGGCCTGTCGCGGCGGCGGCTGCTCGGGACCGCCGGTGCAACCGGGCTGGTGCTCGGTGCGGCCGGCGCTGCCGTGGGATACGCCGCTCGGCCGGCCGAGGCGACGCCGCTCACCTCGCTGGGCGCCGATCAGGTGATGTTTCACGGGAAACATCAGCCCGGCATCCTCCAGGGCCTCCAGGCACGCGGCCACGTCGTCGCCTTCGACCTGGCGGCGGGCGCGGGCCGCAAGGAGGCGGCCGCGTTGCTGCGCCGCTGGTCGGAGACGGCTCGGCGACTGATGGCGGGTGAGCCGGCCCAGCAGGACGACACGGATGTCGCCCGGGACGCCGGGCCCTCGGCGCTGACGATCACCTTCGGCTTCGGGCACAGCTTCTTCGCACGGACAGGCCTGGAGAAGCAGCGTCCTGTCGCCCTGGACCCGCTGCCCGACTTCTCCTCCGACCAGCTCGACAAGACGCGCAGCAACGGCGACCTGTGGGTGCAGATCGGCGCGAACGACGCCCTGGTGGCCTTCCACGCCCTGCGCGCGATCCAGACGGACGCGGGCAACGCCGCCAAGGTGCGGTGGCAGATGAACGGCTTCAACCGGTCGCCGGGCGCCACCGCGCACCCGATGACTGCGCGCAACCTGATGGGCCAGATGGACGGCACGCGCAATCCGAAGCCGACCGAGTCCGACTTCGACGAGCGGATCTTCGTGCCGGAGTCCGGCACGAAGGACCCCGCGTGGATGGCGGGCGGCTCCTACGCCGTCGTACGCCGCATCCGCATGCTCCTCGACGACTGGGAGCAGCTCTCGGTCAAGGAGCAGGAGGACGTCATCGGCCGCCGCAAGTCCGACGGGGCACCGCTGTCCGGGGGCACGGAGACCACCGAGATGGACCTGGAGAAGACGGACAGGGCCGGAAACCTGGTCGTCCCCCTCAACGCCCACGCGCGCATCACCCGGCCCGACCAGAACGGCGGCGCGGCGATGCTGCGGCGCCCGTTCTCGTACCACGACGGCATCGACGCGGACGGCGCCCCCGACGCCGGGCTCCTCTTCATCTGCTGGCAGGCCGACCCGCTGCGCGGCTTCGTCACCGTCCAACGCAAGCTCGACCGGGGCGACGCGCTCTCGAAGTACATCCGCCACGAGGCGAGCGGACTGTTCGCCGTGCCGGGCGGAGCGGCGGAGGGGGAGTACGTGGGGCAGCGGCTGCTGGAGGGGTGACGGTGACGGGAGGGTCGTACGGTGGTGCACAGGTGTACGACGGTGAGGTCGCCCTGGGGAGTGGCCCTCGGTCGAGAGTCGTGCGCCGCTCCACGCCAGGCCCATTAGGGTGAGGTCATGCCAGCGAGCTATGCCTATCTAGGCCCCGAAGGCACCTTCACCGAGGCCGCCCTGCGCACCCTCCCCGAGGCCGCGACCCGGGAACTGATCCCCTACGTGTCCGTGCAGTCCGCGCTGGACGCGGTGCGCGTCGGCGAGGCCGAGGCCGCGTTCGTGCCGATCGAGAACTCCGTCGAGGGCGGCATCACGACCACGCTCGACGAGCTGGTCGCCGGCGCACCGTTGATGATCTACCGCGAGGTGCTGCTGTCGATCACCTTCGCGCTGCTGGTCCGGCCGGGCACGAAGCTCTCGGACATCAAGACGGTCTCCGCGCACCCGGCCGCACAGCCGCAGGTGCGCAACTGGCTCAAGAACAACCTTCCCGACGCCCACTGGGAGTCGGCCGCCTCGAACGCGGACGCCGCCCGCCTGGTCCAGGAGGGCCAGTACGACGCCGCTTTCGCGGGCGAGTTCGCCGCCGCGCTGTACGGCCTGGAGGCCCTGGAGACGGGGATCCACGACGCGGAGAACGCCCAGACGCGGTTCGTATTGGTGGGCCGGCCGGCCCGGCCCGCGGCGCCGACCGGCGGGGACAAGACGTCGGTCGTGCTGTGGCAGCGCGACGACCATCCCGGTGGGCTGCGCGACCTGCTGGGCGAGTTCGCCACGCGTGGCATCAACCTGATGCTGCTCCAGTCCCGGCCGACCGGCGCGGGCATCGGCAACTACTGCTTCTGCATCGACGCCGAGGGCCATATCTCCGACCGCCGGGTGGCCGAGGCGCTGATGGGGCTCAAGCGGATCTGCCTGGAGGTGCGCTTCCTGGGTTCGTATCCGCGCGCGGACATCAAGCCGGCGGACGCGGAGCGGCCGCGCCTCGGGACGTCGGACGAGGAGTTCGTGTCGGCGGCGGACTGGGTGGCCCGGTGCCAGGACGGGCGGTTCTGAGCGGGCCGTGAGGCCGTGGCAGGCGGTTCCGGGAGACCCTGACAGGCGCCACTGACAGGCGACTCTGACAGGCGGTTCCGGGCGGCTCCGACGAGCGTCTGGGACCGGATCCGGCATGCTGTTGCGGCCGGTACTACCAGCTGATTGTCGTTATCCACAGAAGTTATCCACAGGTGCTCATCTCGACCTGGGGACAAGTCGACAAGCAAGGGTGAGTCTGTCGACAAATCGGTCCCTGGAGCCCCTCTGTGTCCACCGCCGCGCAAGTCACCCTTCGTCCATTCTTTTCCTTTGAGCAATCCTTTGGGGCGACCGCTTTCCACTCGAACGTGGGGATGAGGGGGGTTTGTCCTGGGAATCCTCGACTTGCTCGGCACGTCACGGAGTGATCAATTCCGAAGTCCACAGTCCATCCACACACCCTGTGGATAACTCTCGGGAGGCTGGGGATCCCTGTGGACAACCGAAGCCCAAGTCCCGTTCCCCACAAGGGAATCGAGTCAACCTGCCGCCTCGCGCCTGCCCCGTTCCAGGGAGTGAGACGCCTTTTATTGACACGATTGGCAATTCCCCCACGACGGAACGTAAGCCATCTAAGCCGCAGCTCGGAATAGTGAGTCGTTCGCTGTCACCCTGCCCCGGTAGCCTTGAGCGCGTGATTGACCTTCGCCTGCTTCGTGAGGACCCCGACCGAGTGCGCGCCTCGCAGCGCGCCCGTGGAGAGGACGTCGCGCTCGTCGACTCCCTCCTGTCTGCCGACGAGCGGCGCAGGTCGTCCGGCGTCCGCTTCGACGAGCTGCGTTCCGAGCAGAAGTCGCTCGGCAAGCTCATCCCCAAGGCCTCCCCCGAGGAGCGCGCGGAGCTCCTGCAGAAGGCGGAGCAGCTCAAGGCCGACGTCAAGGCGGCCGAGGCCGCGCAGAACGACGCCGATGAGGAGACCAAGCGCCTCGCGCTGCAGCTCGGCAACCTCGTCCACCCCGATGTCCCGGTCGGCGGCGAGGAGGACTTCGTCGTCCTGGAGACGCACGGCACCATCCGCGACTTCGGCGCCGAGGGCTTCGAGCCCAAGGACCACCTGGAGCTCGGCGAGGCGCTGGGCGCCATCGACGTCGAGCGCGGCGCCAAGGTCTCCGGCTCGCGCTTCTACTACCTCACCGGCGTCGGCGCCCTGCTGGAGCTGGCCCTGGTCAACGCGGCGATCGCCCAGGCCACCGAGGCCGGGTTCACCCCGATGCTGACCCCGGCGCTGGTCCGTCCGCGCGCCATGGAGGGCACGGGCTTCCTCGGCCAGGCCGCGGAGAACGTCTACCACCTGGAGAAGGACGACTACTACCTGGTCGGCACCTCCGAGGTCCCGCTCGCCGCGTACCACATGGACGAGATCCTCGACGCCGACAAGCTGCCGCTGCGCTACGCGGGCTTCTCGCCGTGCTTCCGACGCGAGGCCGGCACCTACGGCAAGGACACGCGCGGCATCTTCCGCGTGCACCAGTTCGACAAGGTCGAGATGTTCTCGTACGTCGCCCCCGAGGACGCGGAGAACGAGCACAAGCGGCTCCTGGAGTGGGAGAAGCAGTGGCTCACCGGCCTGGAGCTGCCCTTCCAGGTCATCGACGTGGCCTCGGGCGACCTGGGCGCGTCGGCCTCCCGTAAGTACGACTGCGAGGCGTGGATCCCGACCCAGGGCAAGTACCGCGAGCTGACCTCGGCCTCCAACTGCGACGGCTTCCAGGCACGCCGGCTGTCCGTGCGCATGCGCGACGGGAAGAAGGTGCAGCCGCTCGCGACGCTCAACGGCACGCTGTGCGCCGTACCGCGCACGATCGTGGCGATCCTGGAGAACCACCAGCAGGCCGACGGCTCCGTCCGGGTGCCCGAGGTGCTGCGCCCGTACCTGGGCGGCCGAGAGGTCCTGGAGCCGGTCGCCAAGTGAGCTCCGCCTCGCCCATCGCCGGGTTCCCGTACAAGCTGATCGCGACCGACCTCGACGGAACGCTCCTGCGCTCCGACGGGTCGGTGTCCCGCCGCACCCGGGACGCCCTCGCCGCCGCCACCGCGGCGGGCGCGGCGCACATCGTCGTCACGGGCCGGGCGGTCCCCTGGACCCGCCCCATCCTCGACGACCTCGGCTACGAGGGCCTCGCCGTCTGCGGCCAGGGCGCCCAGGTGTACCACGCCGGGGAGCAGCGCCTGCTGACGTCGGTGACCCTGGACCGGCAGCTGGCGGGCGTGGCCCTGGCCAAGATCGAGGCGGAGGTCGGGCCGCTGTTCCTGGCGGCGAGCCGCGACGGCCTGGACGGCGACGTCCTGGTCGGCCCCGGCTACGCGGTGACGGGCCACCTCCCGTCGGTCCCTTTCACGGACGCGTCGGATCTGTGGAGCGCCCCGCTGAACAAGATCTACATACAGCATCCGGAGCTCTCTGACGACGAGCTGGCCGAGGCCGCCCGCCAGGCCGCGGGCGGCTTCGTCACGGTGGCGATGGCGGGCGAGGGCATAGTGGAACTGCTGCCCCTGGGCCTGTCCAAGGCAACAGGCCTGTCCCTGGCCGCCCGCCGCCTGGGCCTCAAGGCCGCGGACACGATCGCCTTCGGCGACATGCCGAACGACATCCCGATGTTCGCGTGGTCGGCCCACAGCGTGGCGATGGCCAACGCCCACGCGGAGCTGAAGGCGGTGTCGGACGAGGTGACGTCCTCCAATGAGGAGGACGGGATCGCGGTGGTGGTGGAGCGGTTGCTGGGCGCCTAGAGGCGCGCGTGGCCGAGGGACAGCCGCGTCCCGGTCCCGCGGTGGCTGAGGACAGCAGCGTCCCAGCCGCGTACGGCAACCACGCCGTCGACACCCGCGGGCATGCGTGCCTCCCGGGACGGCACGGGTGGGCGCGGGCGGCAACCCGGAACGCCGGGCCGCACAGCCGACCTCTCGGCCGCGGCGCCGGGCGCCTTCTCGACGCGCCCCAGCTCCTGGACCACGGCCCAGCCCCGGTGGCAACGTCTTGCGGAGGATGCACGAATCGAACGTGCGCGGGCCTTCAGACCCGACCTTGGCTTAGCAAGCCAGTGCCTTACCACTCGGCCAATCCTCCGGGTGGGCGACCCACGCGAGAGCGACATCGCGTGCTCGAAGCGGCCGCCCCGGGCAGCTCCCCGTGCGGTACGGACTCTGCGGAGGGGTAGCGATTACTCCGGAGTCCGCCGCCGGCTGCCCTGTCGGGAGCTCGACGTACTGCCGTGCATGGACATCGTCGCGCTCCTCTCCCAGAACGTGGCGCCGAACTCGTCGTCCGGCGGTGTGGACACAACCACTGTGCCTGTACGCCGAGTTGAGTGCCACCGATTTAAGGGCCGGTGAAAGGCCTCGCACGCCCCTCCGCACGCCTCCTGCGCACACCCCTTACCGGCGGCGCCACTTGCGCCGGCGCCCCTTGCTGAAGAACCATCCGGCAGGCGGCTCGTCGGCCCGCCACGGCTGCGGCTCGGGGTCCTCACGGCGCCAGCGCGCGGCCAGCATGCGGGCGCGGGCGGACGGCTCGGCGGTCTCGGCCGCGCGTATGAAGTCGTCGTCCAGGACCAGGTTGCTCCAGGTGTCGTCCCCGGACTGTTCGCGATCCTCGTGCTGCGCCATGCCGCCTGCCATCGCCATCCTCCAGTTCGTGCCGTGCATCCCCTTTGCCCAGTGTGCCCGGGCGGAGGTGAAGCCCCCGTCAAGAGCGGGCCCGTTCAAGGGCCCGGCTCCTTATCTCCTCGCCCGCTCCACTCCCCGCCCCCTACTCCTCGCCCGCCTTACTCCTCACCGGCCAGCGTCAGCGACCGCAGCTTCTGTCCCGCGTACCAGGTCGCGAGGACGGTGACCACGGCCAGCAGCACCGTCGCCGTGGGCAGGGCGACGTCCGACGTCACCAGGTCCCCTCCCGCGACCTTCTGAGCCACGGCCAGCGCCCACTGCTGGACGCTCAGCGTGCGCGCACCGGACACCAGGGAGCCGAACAGGGCCTCCCAGACGAGCGCGTAGACGAGGCCGAAGACCACCGCGTGCCGGGACACCGTGCCGAGCAGCAGGAAGATCGCGGCGTAGGCGATGGAGGCGACGAGTGCCGCCACCGTGTAGGCGACGGCGATCTGCTGGCCGTTGCCGTTGAGGATGAGGCCCGCGATGAAGATGGGCAGCGCCGAGAACACCATCGTCACGGCGATCGCGACGATCAACTTGGTGAAGATGATCGTCGGCCGCTTCACCGGCTTGGACAGCAGGTACACCACCGAGCCGTCGTCGATCTCGGGCCCGATCGCGCCGGTGCCGGCGATGACGCCGATGATCGGCACCATGGTGGCCAGCGCCAGCCCGCCGAGCAGGTCGGACGCGGTCTGGTCGTCGGCTCCGGCGAGGCCGCGCACGACTACGGAGATGCCGATGAGCAGCAGCGGCAACGCGCCTAGGATGAGGGCTCGGCGGCGGCCGAGCAGGGCTCGATAGGTGAGCCGGGCGACTGTGGGGTCGTACATCTTCGGCCTCCTACGCCGCGACCAGATACGAGAAGACGGACTCGAGGGACTCGTCCGACGGCGAGACCGTGAGCAGTCGGATGCCGTGGTCACGCGCCACCTTCGGCAGCAGCGTGGTGAAGCGGCCGAAGTCGACGGCCTGGATGTGCAGCGCGCCCTCCGCCAGGTCGACCTCGATGCCGGAGGTCGACGGGTCGGCGATCAGCGCGGCCGCGAGGGTGCGGTCGTCGCTGGAGCGCACCAGGTAGCGGTGCGGGCGGTCGGTCATCAGACGGCGGATCTTGCGGAAGTCGCCGCTCGCGGCGTGCCGTCCGGCGACCACGACCTCGATGTGCCAGGCGAGTTGCTCGACCTCTTCGAGGATGTGGGAGGAGAAGAGGACCGTGCGGCCCTCGTCGCCCATCTTCCGCAGCAGGTCCATCAGCTGCATGCGCTGGCGCGGGTCCATGCCGTTGAAGGGCTCGTCGAGCAGCAGCAGCGAGGGGTTGTGGACGAGGGCGCTCGCCATCTTGACGCGCTGGCGCATGCCCTTGGAGTACGTCTGGATCTTGCGGTCCTGCGCGTACTCCATCTCGACCGTGGCCAGGGCCTTTTGGGCCGCCTTGGCGCCCAGGCCGTGCAACTCGGCGTTGGCGACGACGAATTCGCGCCCGGTGAGGAAGTCGTACATCGCCTCGCGCTCGGGGACGATGCCGATGTGCTTGTAGATGGACTCGTTGCGCCACACCTGCTGGCCGTCGAGGGTGACCGTGCCGGTGGAGGGGGCCAGGAAGCCGCCCATCATGTTGATGAGGGTGGACTTTCCGGCGCCGTTGGGGCCGAGGAGGCCGGTGACGCCGGGGCCGATCGTCATGGTGATGTCGTTGACGGCGACCACGTTGCCGAACCAGCGGGAGACATGGTCGATCTGGAGCGTGGTCACAGTCCCACCTTCTTGTAGCGGCGCATCAGGAGGCCGTAGCTGGCGGCGATCAGGCCGAGCGTGACGAGGACGTAGACCGCGCCTTCCCCATTGGTGGGGCCGACTCCCCCCGGGAAGGCGGAGGTGGCTCCCAGGAAGGCGGACTGCACGCCGTCGATCAGTGTGACCGGCGAGAACAGGCCGATCCAGGCGATGGCGCCCGAGCTGTTCTGCACCTCGGCGATGGCCTGGAGCGTGGACACGGCACCGTAGGAGATGGTCAGCACGGCGATCACGGCCGCGATGCCGAAGCCGCGGCGGGGGGTGACCGACGCGATGACCAGGCCGATGCCGGCGAAGAGCAGCGAGAGCAGTGCCACGGAGACCAGTCCCTGCGCGAATCCCTTGGTCTGGTCGGCGAAGTCGAGCTTGGCCAGCAGCGCGCCCACGTAGAGCACGATCAGCGGTGCCGCGGTGAGGATGAACATCGCGGAGGCCAGCGCCGCGAACTTCGCGCGGACGTAGTCGGCGGTCTCGATGGGCCGCGAGAAGTACAGCGGCACGGTCTTGAAGCGCAGGTCGCGGGAGACGGACTGGGGTGCCTGCGAGGCGATGTACAGGCTGATCACGGCCTGCATGACGATCGCGTAGCGCGTGTAGTCGACGGGGAGGTCGTTCGCCTTGGTGGCGACCGCCACGGCGACCATGATGGCCGCGGGCACGCACATCACCACGAACAGCAGCATCGGCAGCACCTTGGACTTCACCGAACGGCCGAGGCCGTAGGCGCCGCGCAGGGACTGCGAGTAGAGGGACCGCGTGGCATACGAGCGGCCGAGGCGGGGGCCGTCGTAGCTGCGGTAGCCGATGTTGTGGATGCGGGTCTGGTCACCCGGCTGTGCGGCTACGGGGTGCTCAACTGCCATGGCCGACCGCCTCCTTCCGCTGTGCTTCGGTACTCTGCTCGCCGCCCTGGTCGCTGTCGGTGAAGACCTCCGAGATGTGGTGCCGGCGCTGTTCCATGCGGACCAGGCCGAGACCGAGGTCGGCGACGACGTCGCGCACCAGGTCGTACGTCTCGTCGCCCTGCGCGGTGAGCAGCAGGATGTGACCGGCGCCGGGGAGGCCGCCGCTGCCGTCGAGGACGTCCACCCCGCGCGCGTGGAGCGCGTCGCGCACCGCGCGGGTGCCGTCCGGGTGGTCGTCGCTGTCGGTGACCTCGATGGCGAGGGTCGTCGTGGTCTGCGTGAAGTCGGTTGTGGAGCTGGAGCGCAGCAGCTTGCCGCCGTCGACGACGACCACGTGGTCGCAGGTGCGCTCCAGTTCTCCCAGCAGGTGGGAGGTGACCAGGACCGAGATGCCGAAGTCGGTGTGGATGCGGCGGATCAGGCCGAGCATCTCGTCGCGGCCGACCGGGTCGAGGCCGTTGGTCGGCTCGTCCAGGAAGACCAGCTGCGGGTCGTGCACCAGGGCCTGGGCCAGCTTCACGCGCTGCTTCATGCCGGTCGAGTAGCCGCCGATGGGGCGGTAGCGCTCCTCGTACAGACCGACGTGGCGCAGCGTGTCGGCGGTCCGCTCGCGCGCGGCGGTGGGCGGCAGGCCGGACATGCGTGCCATGTGCACGACGAACTCGGTGGCCGAGACGTCGGGCGGCAGACAGTCGTGCTCCGGCATGTACCCGACCCGCTCGCGGATGGCGGCGCCGTGGGTGGCGACATCGAGTCCGAGCACTTCGGCTCGGCCCTCGGTGGCGGGGGACAGACCCAGCAGGATCTTGATCAGTGTGGACTTGCCGGCTCCATTGGCTCCGACGAGTCCGGTCACACCGGGCCCGACGTCCACGGAGAGCCGGTCAAGCGCGGTCACCCTCGGGAACCGCTTGCTCAGGCTTTCGGTCGCGATCACAGTCACGCTTCGAAGGTAGTGACACGGACCACGCCGGTCGTCACCCCGCAGAGCTGTATTGAAGTCAGACTCCAGGACTACGGGGCCCTAGGGGTCACCCCCGAGTCGAACACCGCGCCCCTGATTTTCCACATCGACGGGGAGCCGGCGGGGGCGTCGGCGGAGTTTTCCACAGCCCTTCGGCAGCCCTATTGACGCAGCCTCTAACAACTGTCACATTCGCCAGTGTCAAGTTACGGGCACGTACCGCAGTCAGCGTGGACAAAGTGGGGCGGTGGCATGACTACGGCGGTGACAGGCGAACTCTCCGTGGACTCGGCGCAATTGCGCGGGTTCAGGCGGGTCCAGCAGCTGGCCTACGAATGCGCGGAGGCCGTCGCGGCGCGGCTGGAGCCGGGCATCACCGAGCGTGAGGCGGCGCGGATGCAGCGCGAGTGGCTGCGCGAGCGCGGCGTACGCGACTGGTTCCATCTGCCCTTCGCCTGGTTCGGCGACCGCACGGCGTTCGTGAACTTCCGGATCCCGCTGCAGTTCTTCCCCACGAACCGCCGGCTGGAGCCCGGAATGCCGTTCATCCTCGACATGGCCCCGGTCTACGACGGCTACACGGCCGACATCGGCTACTCCGGCTCGCTCGGCATCAACCCCGTGCAGGACAAGCTGATGGCCGACCTGGAGGCCCACCGGGAGGTGATCCTGCGCGAGGTGCGCGAACGGCGGCCGCTGCGGGAGATCTACGAGGACGTCGACCGGCTCATGGTCCGCCAGGGCTACGCCAACCGGCACCGCGCCTATCCCTTCGGTGTGATCGCCCACAAGGTCGACCGCGTCAAGGAACGCCGCTGGTCACCGCATGTCTTCGGGTTCGGCACGCAGTCCCTGAAGGGCCTGGCGGGCGACGCGCTGCACGGCCACCGGGACGGCTGGTCCCCGCTGTGGTCGCCGTACCGCTTCTCCGACCACCCGCCGCAGCCGGGCCTGTGGGCGGTCGAACCGCACCTCGGATTCCGGGGGACGGGTGCGAAGTTCGAGGAGATCCTCGTCGTCACCGACTCCAGGGATCCCGAGCAGAGCGCCTTCTGGCTGGACGACGATCTGCCGCACGTGCGGCGCTGGGCGGAGGAGAAGTGACGGTGCCGGTGACTCTTGAAGGCGCGCGTGAGCGTCGGGTGCGGACCGGCGGGGTCGAGCTGTGCGTCGCCGAGCTGGGCGATCCCGGGCAGCCGACGGTGATCCTGATCCACGGCTATCCGGACAGCAAGGAGGTCTGGTACGAGGTCGCGACGCGACTGGCCGGCCGCTTCCATGTCGTGCTGTACGACGTCCGGGGCCATGGCCGGTCGACGGCACCGAAGCCGCTGCGCGGCGGGTTCACGCTGGAGAAGCTGACGGACGACTTCCTGGCCGTCGCCGACACGGTCAGTCCGGACCGGCCCGTGCACCTGGTGGGGCACGACTGGGGCTCGGTGCAGGCTTGGGAGTTCGCCACGGTCAAGCGCACCGAGGGCCGGATCGCCTCCTTCACCTCGATGTCCGGACCTTCCCTGGACCACTTCGGCCACTGGATCAGCAGCCGCCTCAGGCGCCCCACTCCGCGCCGGGTCGGCCAGCTCCTCGGGCAGGGCGCCAAGTCCTGGTACGTGTATCTGCTGCACACGCCCGTGCTGCCCGAGCTGGCCTGGCGCGGCCCCCTCGGCAAGACCTGGCCGCGCATCCTGGAGCGCGTCGAGAAGGTCCCCGGTGACGGCTACCCGACCTCGTCCCTGCCGACGGACGCGGCGCACGGGGCGTGGCTGTACCGGGACAACGTCCGGGCCCGGCTGCGCCGTCCGCGCCCGGACGCGTACGCCCACGCGCCCGTGCAGCTCATCACGCCCCTCGGAGACACCTTCCTCTCGGAGCGGCTCTACGACGAACTGGAGCTTTGGGTTCCGCAGTTGACCCGGCGCACACTGCCGGGGAAGCACTGGATCCCGCGCTCCCGCCCCGACCAACTCGCCTCCTGGGTCACCGAGTTCGTGACCTCCGTGGAGGGCGGCCGACCGGAGGGGGTGACGACGACCGGGAAGTACGCCGACCGTTTCGGCGGGCAGCTCGTGCTGGTCACGGGCGCGGGCAGCGGCATCGGCCGGGCGACGGCATACGCGTTCGCCGAGGCAGGCGCGCGCGTGGTGGCCGTCGACCGCGACGCCGAGGCCGCGATCCGCACCGCCGAGATGTCACGTCTGATCGGCGCACCCGAAGCCTGGGCGGAGACCGTCGACGTATCCGACGAGCAGGCCATGGAGAAGCTCGCCGCGAAGGTCGCCACCGAGTACGGCGTGGTGGACGTCCTGGTGAACAACGCCGGGATCGGACTGTCGGGCTCCTTCTTCGACACGACTTGCGAGGACTGGAAGAAGGTTCTCGACGTCAACCTGTGGGGCGTCATCCACGGCTGCCGGCTGTTCGGCAAGCAGATGGCCGAGCGTGGACAGGGCGGCCACATCGTCAACACCGCGTCGGCGGCGGCGTATCAGCCCTCCAAGGCGCTGCCCGCCTACAGCACCTCCAAGGCGGCCGTGCTGATGCTGAGCGAGTGCCTGCGCGCGGAGCTGGCGGGACAGGGCATCGGCGTGACCGCGATATGCCCCGGCCTCGTCAACACCAACATCACCTCGACCGCGCACTTCGCCGGGGTCGACGCCGAGGAGGAGAAGCGGCGCCAGAAGAAGTCCGCCCGGCTGTACGGGTTGCGGAACTATCCGCCGGAGAAGGTCGCCGACGCGATCCTGCGGGCGGTGGTGCGCGATGAGGCAGTGGTTCCGGTGACGCCGGAGGCACGGGGCTCGTATCTGATGTCGAGGTTCACGCCGAGGGCGCTGCGCAGGATCGCGCGGCTGGAGCCACCCCTGTGAGCGAGGGCGGCCGCCCGGCCGAACAGCGCGGTGAGGGCGGCCGCATGGCCGAGGGGGCGCCCCCGCCCGCCTACCGGATCGAGGACCTCGCCCACCTCAGCGGCGCCACCGTCCGCACCATCCGCGCCTACCAGGACCGGGGCCTGCTCCCCCGCCCCGAGCGCCGTGGCCGCGCCAACCTCTACTCCGACGCCCATCTCGTCCGTCTGCGCCAGATCGCCGACCTCCTCGACCGTGGCTACACCCTGGCCTCCATCAAGGAGCTCCTGGAGGCCTGGGACGCCGGTCGAGGCCTCGGCGGGGTACTCGGGCTCGTCGCCGAGGTCGACGGGCCCTGGACCGACGAGGAGGCGGTACGGATCTCGCGCGCAGAGCTGGACCGGCGCTTCGGCGGCAAGCCCGACGACGCGGCGGTGGCCGAGGCCGTGGAGCTCGGCGTGCTGGAGCCGGCCCCCGACGACCAGGACACCTTCGTCGTGCCGAGTCCTCAAGAGCTGGCCGTGGCAGTCGAGTTGCACGCGGCAGGAGTCCCGTTGTCCGCTATCTCGTCCCACCTAAGGGAGTTGAGGGGCCAGGTCGAGCACATCGCCGCCCGTTTCCTGGAGTTCACCACCGAACATGTCTTCGCCCGCTACCTCGACGGAGCGCACCGTCCGACAGACGCGGAAGCGGCCGAGGCGGCCTCTCTCGTACGACGGCTGCGCCCACTCGCCCAGCACACGGTGGACGCCGAACTGGCCCGCGCAATGCGGACGTTGGCCGTACGCCATCTACGGCAGCAACTGGGGGATCCAGAGGCGCCGCTTCCTCGAAACCGAACTAGAGCGGTGCTCGTTCCTGAGGAGACAATGCGGGCCGTTGAGGCCCTGGTTGGCCCGCAGCATGTCGCGACATTCGTCGCGCTTGCCGCCGAACGGGAGGTACGCGCCCGCACCTTGGACCGCCTGGCCTCAAATCACAGCTCATCAGCTGATCTTGACGAAACCCCTTGAGTGGACGGCTCGTTGTCCACAGAATCACCAATTCCCCTGTGGAAAACGTTACTTGCTTGTGGATCAAACATCCGGAGCGAAATCGTTCGCGTGATTCGTGCCGCTCCCGGCAGGCTGGTGGCATGGACGAAAGTGACATGGACGAAAGACGCACTGTGAAGGTGTCGAAGTACCTCTCGAAGCACCTTCGCCACCAGCCCGTGGGGGCCCTCCCACGCCATTAAGGCAGTGGGGGAGCATCGGGCTCACTCTCGACGACGGCGGCTGGGTCGAGATCGACACGCTGATCGCCGCCGCCGCGCACGGATTCCGGTTCACCCGGGAAGAGCTGGACCATGTGGTGGCCGCCAACGACAAGCGGCGCTTCGCGATCGAAGGCTCCCGGATCCGCGCCAGTCAGGGCCACAGCATCGACGTCGACCTCGGACTGGCCCCCGCGACGCCGCCGCCGTACCTCTACCACGGCACCGTGGCCCGCAACCTGGACGCGATTCGCAGCGTCGGCCTCAAGCCGATGAACAGGCACGATGTGCACCTCTCGGCCGATCGCGAGACCGCGACGCGGGTCGGTGCCCGGCGCGGGCGCCCCGTGGTGCTCTCCGCGGACGCCGGCGCCATGCACCGCGACGGCCATGTCTTCCACCTCAGCGCGAACGGTGTGTGGCTGACGAAGGCCGTGCCACCGGAGTACCTGCGCTTTCCCGAGTCGCACTGATCTGCCTCCGGGCCCACCGCGGCAACGGGAGTGCCCCCGGCTCCCCCGCGGCCTCGCTCCGTGGCGGGGCGGCCGCGCGCGGTGACTGTTTCACGTGAAACCCGTTCGGCCGCATAGGCTCGACCATATGAGTCTGCGCCTGAGCACCGTGATCCTCCCGTACCGCCGCTGGTCCGAGGGGGGCCGCGAGGCATGGCAGCGCGCGGAGCAGCTCGGCTTCCACGCCGCGTACACCTACGACCACCTGTCCTGGCGGAGCTTCCGTGACGGTCCCTGGTTCGGTGCGGTGCCGACGCTGACCGCAGCCGCTGCCGTCACCGATCGTCTGCGGCTGGGCACGCTGGTCACCTCGCCGAACTTCCGGCATCCGGTGCCCTACGCCAAGGAACTGATCTCTCTGGACGACATCTCCGGCGGCCGTTTCACGCTCGGTGTGGGCGCGGGCGGCTCCGGCTTCGACGCCACCGTGCTCGGCCAGGACCCTTGGTCGCCGCGCGAGCGGGCCGACCGGTTCGCCGAGTTCGTGCAGCTCCTGGACCGACTGCTGACCGCGGACTCGGTGTCCTACGAGGGCGACTTCTACTCGGCGCACGAGGCGCGCAACATCCCGGGCTGTGTGCAGCGCCCCCGGCTGCCGTTCGCGGTGGCCGCGACCGGGCCGCGCGGGCTGCGGCTCGCGGCGCAGTACGGGCAGGCCTGGGTGACCACGGGCGACCCCAAGCTGTACGAGAACGGCACTCCTGAACAGTCGGTTCAAGCCATTCGCGGACAGGTCGAGAAGCTGGCCGACGCGTGCGCCGCGATCGGCCGGGACGCGGCTGGACTCGACAAGGTCCTGCTCACCGGATTCACCCCGGATCGTGCCCGGCCGCTGGAGTCCCTCGACGCGTTCGTGGACTTCGCGGGGCGCCATCAGGAGCTGGGGTTCACCGAGATCGTGGTCCACTGGCCGATCCCCGACTCGGACTTCGCGGCCGACGAGAAGGTCTTCGAACAGATCGCGATGGAGGCGGCGGCGCAGCTGCGGTGAGATCGACTGGTGTGACAGTGCTGGTCAGGGCCCCGGGAGCAGTGTGGTCAGGGGCGGTTTCTCCTCAGCCGGCCCCTCAGATGTGCGGACTCCCGCACGGTCGTGCAGGCATATGCGGGAGAATGAGCCGGTGACCTCAGCGACTCGACAGCCCCAGACCCCGGCGGCCGCTGTCCGCCCGCGGCTCATCGCCACCGACCTGGACGGCACCCTGCTGCGGGACGACAAGTCCGTCTCCCCCCGCACGATCGCCGCGCTGGCCGCCGCCGAGGAGGCGGGCATCGAGGTGTTCTTCGTCACCGGCCGCCCGGCCCGCTGGATGAACGTCGTCAGCGACCACGTCCACGGTCACGGTCTGGCGATCTGCGGCAACGGCGCCGCCGTCGTCGACCTGCACGGCGGCCCCGGCACCCACCGGTTCGTGAAGGTGCGGGAGCTGGCCCGGGAGAACGCGCTGGACGCCGTACGGCTGCTGCGCGACGCGGCTCCGGGCACGGTGTACGCGGTGGAGCAGACGTACGGCTTCTACCAGGAGCCGGACTATCCCAAGCTGCACATGGAGATACCGGACAGTCTCGCGCCGGCCGAGGACCTCCTGGCGCCGGACGCTCCCGGGGCCGGCGAACCGGTGCTCAAGATCCTCGCCTACCACCCCTCCCTCGATCCCGACGTCTTCCTCACCCTCGCCCGGCTCGCCATCGGCGACCGCGCCGACGTCACCCGGTCCAGTCCCAGCGCCCTGCTGGAGATCAGCGGCCCCGGCGTCTCCAAGGCCAGCACGCTCGCCCTGTGCTGCGCCGAGCGGGGGATCTCGCACGAGGAGGTCGTGGCCTTCGGCGACATGCCCAACGACGTCGAGATGCTGACCTGGGCGGGCCAGTCGTACGCGATGGGCAACGCACACCCGGATGTGATCGCCGCCGCGTCGGGGCGGACGGTCGCCAACAACGACGACGGTGTGGCGGTCGTGATCGAACAGCTGCTGGCGGAACGGCAGTAGGCCTGGGCCTAGCCGACCGGCGCCTCCCGCTCCGTCAGCCACGGCACCGGATCGACCGCCGAGCCCATCTCCGGCGTGACCCGCACCTCGAAGTGCAGGTGCGGGCCGGTGGAGTTGCCGGTCGTGCCCGACTGACCGATCCACTGCCCGGTGTCGACCCGCTCGCCCTGGTCCACCGCGACGGACGCGAGATGGGCGTACTGCGTGAAGTAGCCGTCCGCGTGCCGGACGACGATCTCCATGCCGAAGGCGCCTCCGCACGCCACCTTGACCACCCGGCCGTCCCCGACCGCGCGCACGGGCGTACCGATCGGCACCGCGAAGTCCTGTCCGGTGTGCCGGTGCGCCCACCGCAGCCCGCCGGTGCCGAACGCGGCGGACAGTTCGTACTTCTCCACCGGAGTGACCCATGCGCTCGCGCGGTCCGTCTTCTTCTGGTCGAGCCGCACGGCACCCGGGCAGGAGCCCGCCGCCACAGAGGCGTCGGCCTGTCCCTGCAACTGCCACCGCGCCTGTTCGAGCTTGTCCTCGATGCCCTGCTTCAGCCGGGCGAGCTCGGTGTTGCGCTTCTCCAGCGATTGCCAGGCCGCCGCAGACCTGGCCTCGTCCCGGGAGAGCCGGGCCTCGGCGCGGCGGCTCTTCTCGATGGCGTTGCCGACGGCCAGATTCGTCTGCGAGAGCACGTGCTGGCCGCGCATCAGCTGGTCCGGGCTCGTCGCGAGGATGATCTGCGCGGTGAGCGGCATCCCGCCACCGCTGCGGTACTGGGCACGCGCGAGCCGGCCCAGGTCCTCGCGCAGGACGCCGATCTCCCGTCGCTCCCGTTCGAGCAGCTTCTCGATCCGCAATGCCTCCGCCCGCTGTGCCTCGGCCGCCTGGCGTCCCGCCTGGTACCGCTCCGCCGCCTGCGCCGCGTCCTCGTACAGCTGCACCACCTGCGCGCTGAGAGCCGAGTCACCGCCCGTTCCGGAGCCGTTGCGGTTCGGTCCGCCCTTGCCGTCGCCGACGGCGTCGACGGGCCGGGCGACGATGGAGGTGATCGCGCACAGGAGCGCCGGAACGACCAGGAGGCGACGGCGATGTGAGCGCATGCCAGCGATCCTGGCTCGCGGATCGGGTCTGGGCCTTGTTCAGGTCGTACGCCCGGGGGACGGGTTGCTGCGGATGGGTCAGTACGGCCGTTGACGCGGACTCCGGCAGAAGCGCGAAACCGCCGGAGCACCGAAGTGCGGGCGCTACGGCGCCCCCACCAGCAGGTCGGCCTCCTCCTCCCGCGCCACCATCGTCCGCAACGGCCCCTCCACCACGGCCAGCTCCGCGAACGCCCCCCGCTGTGCCACCCGCCCCTGCTCCAGCACGACCACCTCGTCCACGGCGTCCAGCCCGGCCAGCCGGTGGGTGATGAGCAGTGTCGTACGGCCCTCGGTGGCGGCCAGCAGGTCGGCGGTGAGGGCGTCGGCGGTCGGCAGGTCGAGATGCTCGGCGGGCTCGTCGAGGACGAGGACGGGGAAGTCGGCGAGCAGGGCACGGGCCAGCGCGAGCCGCTGCCGCTGGCCGCCCGAAAGCCGTGCCCCGTGCTCGCCCACGAGCGTGTCCAGCCCGTCGGGCAGCCCGTCGGCCCAGTCGAGCAGCCGGGCGCGTTTCAGCGCGTCGCGCAGTTCGGTCTCGGTGGCGTCCTTCTTGGCGAGGAGCAGGTTCTCGCGCACGGAGCTGTCGAAGAGGTGCGCGTCCTGCGCGCACAGCCCGACGAGCCGCCGTACGTCGTCGCCGTCCAGCGCGTACGCGTCCACGCCGCCCAGCGTGTACGAGCCCGCGTCGGCGTCCAGGAAGCGCAGCAGCACCTGCGCCAGCGTCGTCTTGCCGGATCCGGACGATCCGACGACGGCGATCCGACGGCCCTCCTCCAGGGTCAGGTCGAGGCCGACGAGCGCGTCCCGGCCCTGGCCCGCGTGGCGGGCGGTCAGACCCCTGACGGCGACCGGGAACGGCGACGCGGGCGCCTGCCGGGGCTGCTCCGGTTCCCGTACGGGCTCGGGCGCGTCCAGCACCTCGTACACGCGCTCGGCGCTCTTGCGCACCCGCTGCCGGTACTGCACGGCGAGCGGCAGGCCCAGGACGGCCTCGAAGGCGGCCAAGGGGGTGAGGACGACGACGGCCATCGTGACGCCGCCAAGCCGTCCGTCGGCGACCGCCTGGGCGCCCACGAGAGCGGTGGCGGTGACGGTGAACCCGGAGATCAGCGCGGTGAGTCCGTCGCCGAGCGCGGTAGCGGTGGCGGCCCGCGAGGCGATCCGGGTGAGCGTCCCGTCGGCCCGCCGTGCTTCGGCGGTACGGCTGGGCAGGGCGCCGGCGACGGTCAGCTCCGCGGTGCCGGTGAGCAGATCCGTCACACGGGTCGCGAGCAGACCTCGGGCGGGGGCCAGCCTGCGTTCGGCGCGTCGGGCGACGGTGCCCGTGACGAACGGGACTCCGGCGCCGGCGACGAGCAGCCCGGCCGCGAGTACGGCACCGGCCTCGGGCAGCAGCCAGGCGGTGAAGCCGACGGCCGCGGCTGACACGACGGTCGCGGAAGCCGCGGGCAACAGCCAGCGCAGCCAGTAGTCCTGGAGCGCGTCCACGTCGGTGACGAGCCTCGCCAGCAGATCGCCCCGCCGGGTGCGGCGCAGTCCTGCCGGTGCTAGCCGCTCCAGCCTCCGGTACACGGCGACCCTGGTGTCGGCCAGCATCCGCAGCACCGCGTCATGCGACACCAGGCGTTCGGCGTACCGGAACACGGCCCGCCCGATACCGAAGGCCCGCGTCGCCGTGACGGCCACCATCAGATAGAGCACGGGCGGCTGCTGCGAGGCCCTCGAGATGAGCCACCCGGAGGTGGCCATGAGCCCGACGGCGCTGCCGAGCGCGAGGCTCCCGAGCAGCAGCGCGAGCACGAGGCGGCCGCGCCGGGGACCGGACATGGCACGGACACGGGCGAGGGCGCCTCGCGGGTCCGCCGTGGGGGACACGATCTCAACGTCGACCGGAGCGGTCCGGGCCCTGTCCTCAGCGGCGCCGTCGTTCCCTTCCGGTTCGATCGGGCGGCCGGCGGACACGGACGTCTCGGGCGATGCGCTCGCCCGCCCGGGCGACTCCGCCTCCGTCAGCCGCACCACCCGGTCGGCCACGCCCAGCAGCGCCGGCCGATGCACCACGAGCAGCACTGTCCGCCCGACCGCCAGCCTCCGTACGGCCGCCACGACCTCGGCCTCGGTCGCCCCGTCGAGAGCGGCCGTCGGCTCGTCCAGGAGCAGGACGGGCCGGTCAGCGAGGAACGCCCGTGCCAGCGCCAGCCGCTGCCGCTGCCCTGCGGACAGCCCGGCCCCGTCCTCGCCCAGCACGGTGTCGGTGCCCTGGGGCAGGCCGCCCACGAACTCGAGTGCCCCGGCGTCCACCAGCGCCTGACGTACCGCGGCGTCGTCCGCGTCGGGACGCGCCAGCCGTACGTTCTCGGCGATCGTCCCGGCGTACAGATGCGGCCGCTGCGGAACCCAGGCGATGCGCGAGCGCCACTCCTCGAGGTCCAGCTCGGCGAGATCGGCGCCACCGACCAGGACGCGCCCCTCGGTCGGCCGTACGAACCCCAACAGCACATTCAGCAGCGTCGACTTGCCCACGCCGCTCGGCCCCACGAGCGCGACCGTCTCACCGGGTTCGACGGCGAAGGACGCGCCCGACACGGCATCGGAGGACCGCCCGGGGTAACGGACCGCGACGCCTTCGAAGGACACCGCCCCCGTCGGCACCGCAGCGGTCCCCGTCGCCGGCGCCGGAGTCTCCAGCACCTCGAAGATCTCCTCGGCCGCCGACAGCCCCTCGGCGGCCGCGTGGTACTGCGCGCCCACCTGGCGCAGCGGCAGATAGGCCTCCGGCGCCAGGACGAGGATGACCAGGCCGTCGTACAGATGCATCTCGCCATGCACGAGCCGCATGCCGATCGTCACCGCGACCAGGGCCACCGAGAGCGTCGAGAGCAGCTCCAGCGCGAAGGAGGAGATGAAGGCGATCCGCAGGGTCCGCATGGTCGCCCTGCGGTATTCGCCGGTGATGCGCCGGATCGACTCGGCCTGTGCCTTGGCCCGCCCGAACACCTTCAGGGTGGGCAGTCCGGCGACGACGTCCAGGAAGTGCCCGGACAGCCGGGACAGCAGCTGCCACTGACGGTCCATCCGGGACTGGGTGGCCCAGCCGATCAGCATCATGAAGATCGGGATGAGCGGAAGGGTGCCGACGATGATCGCCGCCGAGACCCAGTCCTCGGTCACGATCCTCGCCAGCACCGCCACCGGCACGACGACCGCGAGCCCCAACTGCGGGAGGTAGCGGGAGAAGTAGTCGTCGAGGGCGTCGACCCCACGTGTGGCCAGGGCGACCAGCGATCCCGTCCGCTGTCCGCTCAGCCAGCCGGGCCCAAGCGCGGCCGCCCGCTCCAGCAGCCGCCCCCGCAGCTCCGACTTCACCGCCGCGCTCGCACGGTGAGCGGCGAGCTCGGTGAGCCACGCGATCACCGCGCGGCCGACGGCGACAGCCAGCAACAGCAGCAGGGGAGTGCGCAGTTCGGCTGGGGACATCCCGTGCTGGAACGCCCCGACCACCGCCTCGGCGATAAGCATGGCCTGAGCGATGACCAGTGCCGCGCCGACGGCGCCCAGGCCGACGACCGCGATCAGGAAGAGCCGGGTGGCGTGGGCGTATCGGAGGAGACGCGGGTCGATTGGTTTCACGTGAAACACACCTCAGTGCACGGTTTCAGCAATGTGCTGCGTACCGATCCGCTTGCGGAAGACCCAGTAGGTCCAGCCCTGGTAGAGCATGACGATCGGCGTGGCGATCACCGCGCACCAGGTCATGATCTTCAGGGTGTAGGGGCTCGACGAGGCGTTCGTGACCGTGAGGCTCCACTCGTCATTGAGCGAGGACGGCATGACGTTCGGGAAGAGCGTCAGGAAGAGCATCGCCACGGCGGCCACGATGGTGACGCCGGAGAAGGCGAACGACCATCCCTCACGCCCGGCTTGGTTCGCCACCAGTGCCGCCACCAGCGCGGCAACGGCCACGGCCAGCGCGACGAGACTCTTGCCGTCGCCGTTCTCGATCTGCGTCCAGAGCATGAAGATCAGCGCGAACACGGCCGCGACCAGGCCGACCCACAGAGCCAGCTTCCGCGCCCGCTCCCGGATCTCCCCGACGGTCTTGAGCGCGGTGAACACCGCACCGTGGAAGGTGAACAGCGTCAGCGTCACCAGACCGCCGATGAGCGCGTACGGGTTGAGCAGGTCCAGGACGTTGCCGACGTACTCATGGTTCTGATCGAGCTTCACGCCCCGCACGATGTTGCCGAAGGCGACGCCCCACAAGAACGCCGGGATCAGCGAGCACCAGAAGATGGCGTGCTCCCAGTTGCGCTGCCAGTTCTCCTCGGGTCGCTTGGCCCGGTATTCGAAGGCGACACCCCGGACGATCAGGGAGACCAGGATGACCAGCAGCGGAAGGTAGAAGCCCGAGAAGAGCGTGGCGTACCACTCGGGGAAGGCGGCGAAGGTGGCGCCGCCCGCCGAGAGCAGCCACACCTCGTTGCCGTCCCAGACGGGGCCGATGGTGTTGATCAGCACCCGCCGCTCGGGCCGGTTGCGGGCGAGCAGCTTGGTGAGGACACCGACCCCGAAGTCGAAGCCCTCCAGGAAGAAGTAGCCGATCCACAGGACGGCGATCAGGACGAACCAGACGTCGTGCAGTTCCATGACTTGTGCAGCTCCCTCGGCCTAGTACGAGAAGGCCATCGGCTTGTCGGCGTCACGGGAGTCGCCGCCGATCTTCGTGGGCGGGTTCAGGTCGGCCTCGGTGAGCTCGGGCGGGCCGGCCTTGACGTACTTCACGAGCAGCTTGACCTCGACGACGGCGAGGATGGCGTAGAGCGCGGTGAAGACGATCATCGAGGTGAGGACCTCGCCCTGGGAGACACCGGGGGAGACCGCGTCGCGAGTGCGCAGGACCCCGTAGACGACCCATGGCTGACGGCCCATCTCGGTGAAGATCCAGCCCCAGGAGTTGGCGATCAGCGGGAAGCCCAGGGTCAGGACGGCGATGCGCCAGTACCACTTGGTGAGCTTCGGGCCGAGGGCCTTCTTCGGCAGCAGCACGAGATGCGGCACCTCGTCATCGCCGACCCTCAGGTGCTGCGGCAGCATGAACTTCTTGCGGGTGAGCCAGAGTCCGAGCAGGCCGATGGCGAACGACGTCATGCCGAAGCCGATCATCCAGCGGAAGCCCCAGTAGGCGACGGGGATGTTGGGCCGGTAGTCGCCGGGGCCGTACTTCTCCTGCTCGGCCTTGTTGACGTCGTTGATGCCGGGGACGTACGAGCTGAAGTCGTCCTTGGCCAGGAAGGACAGCAGGCCGGGGATCTCGATGGCGACCTTGTTGTGGCCCTTGTCGACATCGCCGTAGGCGAAGACGGAGAAGGGCGCCGGCGCCTCACCGTCCCACAGGGCCTCGGCGGCGGCCATCTTCATCGGCTGCTGCTCGTACATGATCTTGCCGAGGACGTCGCCGCTGATCGCGGTGAACATGCCGCCTATGACGACGGTGACCAGGCCGAGCCGCAGCGAGGTCTTCATCTCGCGGATGTGCTTCTTGCGCAGCAGATGGAAGGCGGAGATGCCGACCATGAACGCCCCGCCGGTGAGGAACGCCGCCGAGAGGGTGTGGAAGGCCTGGGCGAGCGCGGTGTTCTGGGTCAGTACGAGCCAGAAGTCGGTGAGCTCGGCCCGCCCCTTCGCCTCGTTGATCCGGTAGCCGACCGGGTGCTGCATCCAGGAGTTGGCCGCGAGGATGAAGTACGCCGACAGGATCGTGCCGATGGAGACCATCCACATACAGGCCAGATGGATCTTCTTCGGCAGCTTGTCCCAGCCGAAGATCCACAGGCCGATGAAGGTCGACTCGAAGAAGAAGGCGATCAGAGCCTCGAAGGCCAGCGGCGCACCGAAGACGTCACCGACGAAACGGGAGTAGTCGGACCAATTCATGCCGAACTGGAACTCCTGCACGATGCCGGTGACCACACCCATCGCGATGTTGATCAGGAAGAGCTTGCCCCAGAACTTCGTCGCCCTGAGGTACTTCTCCTTCTCCGTGCGCACCCAGGCGGTCTGCAGACCGGCCGTGAGGGCGGCCAGCGAGATCGTCAGGGGGACGAACAGAAAGTGGTAGACGGTGGTGATACCGAACTGCCAGCGCGCCAGAGTCTCCGGCGCCAAAGCCAGGTCCACGTCGCCGCTCCTTACTACCGCTTGTGAAAGCGTTCACATTCACAAGCAATTATGCAGCACCCTCCTCCAGCCCCTCAAAGGGGGGTCCCTCCTCCATCTCGCCCCCTTGGCGCGAACTTCAACATATTGTTGAATCAGCAGCATGCAGACACCTACGCCGACACACATACGGATCTCCTGGCCCGCAGGCCACCTCACCGCGACCCTCGACGACACCCCGACCACACAGGCCCTCGCCAAGGCCCTGCCCCTCGTATCCACCGCGTGCACATGGGGCGAGGAGGTCTACTTCGACACGGGCATCGCCGTTCCACGTGAAACCAACGCCCGGCAGGTCGTCGAGCCGGGCACGGTCGCCTTCTGGACGGACGGCGACGCGCTCGCCCTCCCCTACGGACCCACACCGATCTCGCGAGACGACGAGTGCCGCCTCGCGAGCCCGTGCAATGTCCTCGGCCACCTCGACGGCGACCCCCGACTGCTGGCCACCGTCCGCGCCGGCGACCCCGTGCGCGTGGAACTCGTGGACGCATAACCTGCCGACGGAGCCCTACAGCTCCTCCTGACAGGCCCTACCGCTCCTTCTGACCGAGCCCTACAGCTCCTTGCGGAACCCTTCCGCCACCTTCAGGAAGATGTCGTTCGCCTCGGCCTCCCCGACCGTTACCCGCACACCCTCGCCCGGGAACGGTCGGATCACCACGCCCGCCTGCTCACAGGCCTGAGCGAAGGCGACCGTGCGCTCCCCCAGCCGCAGCCACACGAAGTTGGCCTGGGTCTCGGGCACCGTCCAGCCCTGAGCGCGCAGCCCGTCGACCACGCGGTTGCGCTCGCACACCAACGAGCCGACCCGGCCGATCAGTTCGTCCTCCGCACGCAGCGAGGCGATGGCCGCTTCCTGCGCGATCTGGCTCACGCCGAAAGGAACGGCCGTCTTGCGCAGCGCCGCCGCGACCGGCTCCTGGGCGATCGCGAAGCCGACACGGAGGCCGGCGAGGCCGTACGCCTTGGAGAACGTCCGCAGGACACAGACGTTGGGCCGCTCACGGTAGATCTCCACACCGTCCGGCACCTCGGGGTCACGGATGAACTCGCGGTACGCCTCGTCCAGCACCACCAGCACATCGCCGGGCACCCGGTCGAGGAACCGCTCCAGCTCGGCCCGCCTGACCACCGTGCCCGTCGGGTTGTTGGGGTTGCAGACGAAAATCAGCCGGGTGCGGTCGGTGATGGCGGCGGCCATCGCGTCCAGGTCGTGCACATCGCCCGGCGTCAGCGGCACCTGGACGGACGTGGCGCCGCTGATCTGCGTGATGATCGGGTACGCCTCGAAGGACCGCCAGGCGTAGATGACCTCGTCGCCGGGGCCGGCGGTGGACTGGATCAGCTGCTGGGCGACGCCGACCGAGCCGGTGCCGGTCGCCAGGTGGGCGGCCGGGACGCCGAAGCGCTCGGACAGCTCGTTCATCAGCCCCGTGCACATCATGTCCGGGTAGCGGTTGAAGGACGAGGCCGCGGCCGTCACGGTCTCCATCACGCCGGGCAGCGGCGGATAGGGGTTCTCGTTGGAGGACAGCTTGTAGGCCACCGGCCCACCGGCCGCGGCGGGCTTGCCCGGCTTGTAGGTGGGGATACCCTCCAGCTCGGCGCGCAGCTTGGGGCTCGTCTCGCTCACCGCAGTCCTCCTCGCGACCACCGGCGGCCCATCACCACCGCCGGCTCCAATACTTCTCACCTTATGAGGATTCGGCGCCGATGCGTACAGGTGCGGGCGCCCGTCTGCTGACCTCGTGCCGACCCCTGCTCAGTCGTATTGAGCCTGCGGATCCCAGCTGTCACACCTGCATCAGGGGCATCGGCGTACGAAGGCGTACGAATTAGGGGGCGCATCACACATATATCTATGCGCCGGTGGCTCACGCCGTGGCGCGCATCACCCGTGAAGGTGAGTTGAGACCTCTTCGAAACATCGGGCACTTGGCAGGCCCATGCGTGCCGACAAGTCACGTCTTGCCATTGGATCGTTCAACTCCCTTGCATTCCACGGTTTTTGACGCCTGATGACCTTGCAGAAACGTGCCTGTCAACGGCTGCATATGCGTCCGCACTACCCCACCGAATGAGCCCTACTATCGGCTCGCCATGACAGCAGCAGGGAAGCACCAGGTGAGCCGCGCGGAAACCTCACGTCGAGGCAGTCGGCCCGGTCGGGCGGGCATCAGAGACGTGGCGGCCGCCGCCGGGGTCTCCATCACGACCGTCTCCGACGCCCTCAACGGAAAGGGCCGGCTCCCCGACGCCACCCGACGCCATGTCCGCGAAGTCGCCGACCGGCTGGGCTACCGCCCCTCGGCCGCCGCCCGGACACTCCGTACCGGCAAGTCAGGACTCATCGGCCTGACCGTGACGACCTACGGGGATGAACCTTTCACCTTCACCGAGTTCGCGTACTTCGCCGAAATGGCCCGCGCCGCCACCTCGGCCGCGCTCGCCCGCGGCTACGCCCTCGTGATCCTCCCCGCGACCTCGCGGCACGACGTCTGGTCGAACGTCGCCCTCGACGGCACGGTCGTCATCGACCCGTCCGACCAGGACCCCGTCGTCAGCGAGCTGGTCAGACAGGGCCTCCCAGTCGTTTCCGACGGCCGCCCGGCCGGCTCGCTCCCGGTCACCGCCTGGGTCGACAACGACCACGAGGCCGCCGTACTCGGCATCCTCGACCACCTGGCCGACGCCGGCGCCCGACGGATCGGACTGCTGACGGGCACCACTACCGACACGTACACCCATCTGTCGACCACCGCTTATCTGCGCTGGTGCGAGCGGGTCGGCCAGGACCCGGTGTACGAGGCCTACCCGGCGCACGACCCGTGCGCGGGCGCCGTCGCCGCCGACCGGCTGCTCGCCCGCCCCGACCGGCCCGACGCGGTCTACGGCCTGTTCGACCCGAACGGCACCGACCTGCTCGCCGCCGCGCGCCGCTACGGCCTGCGCGTACCGGACGACCTGCTTCTGGTGTGCTGCAGCGAGTCCACGGTGTACGCCAACACCGAGCCGCCCATCACCACGCTCTCCCTCAAGCCGCGCCGTATCGGCACGGCCGTGGTCCAGCTCCTCATCGACGCCATCGAGGGGGTCGACTCGGACCACCCGGTCGAGCAGGTGATACCGACCGAACTGATCGTGCGTACCTCGTCCCAGCGACGCCCTCCGCGAACGACGGTCAGCCCGCCCCGGTCGCCCGAGGAACGGTAGGAGCGGGCCCCGCGGGGCGGCTGAACCCAGGTCGAGGGGCAGCGCGAGCGAGGGCGAGGGGCGGCGGGATCGAGGCCATCGAGCGGCCTAAGCCCGGCCCAATCGGGGCGAAAGCCGCGGTGAACAGGAGTCCTGCTCCGATTCACCACCCCTGGGTCATCACATGGCGCGATCGGCATTCCTATGATGGGCGGACGACACCCGCGGGCCGCTGCGACCAGGCAGTCCGATGCGGTGCAGCTGCGGCGCGATGGTGGAGGGGTCTGATGACTCAGGGGGCCGGTCAGGGACCCGAGGTGGAGCGGACGGCGACGTTGCGCGACTTCCGGGTGCCCGCTTACGTGCACGAGACCGGTCCGTACGCCCACAGCACACACACGGGCGAGGTCGCCCCGCCCGCCGACGAGGCCTACCCGGAGGGGTACACGCCCACCCAGCGGGACCTGCCCGTGATCAATCGCGGCGACACGGTCCAGGTGCACGTCGACCCCGCCTCCCTGCCGGCCCCGCAGCCGGTGGACGGTCCCGGCCCGCTGTTCGTCGTCGGCGATGTGCACGGCTACCTCGACGAGCTGGTGGCCGCCCTCCAGGAGAAGGGCCTCATCGACGCGGCGGCGAACTGGTGCGCCGGCACCGCCCGCCTGTGGTTCCTCGGCGACTTCACCGACCGCGGCCCCGACGGCATCGGCGTCATCGACCTCGTGATGCGGCTGTCCGCGGAGGCCGCCGCGGCCGGCGGGTACTGCAAAGCACTGATGGGCAACCACGAGCTGCTGCTGATCGGCGCCAAGCGCTTCGGCGACACGCCCGTCAACTCCGGTGCGGGCACCGCCACCTTCCAGGCCGCGTGGTTGCTCAACGGCGGCCAGAAGACCGACATGGACCGCCTCCAGGACCACCACCTGCAGTGGATGTCCCGGCTGGACGCCATGGAAGAGGTCGACGGTCACCTGCTCGTGCACTCGGACACCACCGCCTATCTCGACTACGGCGACTCGATCGAGGCCGTCAACGACACCGTCCGCGAGACACTCACGCGCAACGACGCCGACGAGGTCTGGGATCTCTTCCGCAAGTTCACCAAGCGCTTCTCCTTCCGCGACGAGGGCGGCGCCGACCATGTGCGCTCCCTGCTCGATACGTACGGCGGCACCCGCATCGTTCACGGCCACAGCCCCATTCCGTATCTGAAGGGCGAGGTCGGCTCCGAGGAGGGCGAGGACAGCGGCGGGCCCCTGGTCGATGGACCGCACGTCTACGCCGAACGCCTCGCCATCGCGATGGACGGCGGCGTGACCATGGCCGGAAAGCTGCTGGTCCAGCAACTTCCCCTGGATATCTGAGCGTTCACGGGGCAGACGCCCCCTCATAGCGCAGTGACGGAAGACGGCGCAGGCCAGGGCCCAATTTTGGCAAACCCCCTGTCACCGTGTGCCGTCACCGCTCTACCATCGGCTTATCCGTAGCAGGCTCCCCTCCGTTTCTGCCCGACGGCTCGTTGGCATGCGAGCCCCAAGCCCTACGGAGCATCGGGGGATGCACATGAACAGCGTTCCGCAGCACCTGCACAGCGAGGACCGCCAGGAATACGAGCGGATCCTCGATGAGGCGCTGCGCTCCGCACCACACCGCCCGGAACTGGCCGCTGTCGGACAGCGGCTCAACCCCGAACAGCTGCGCACCATGGCGCTGAACGCCACCGCACTCATCACGGCGGCCGCGGCGACCGAGTACCAGCACTATGTGAAGGTCCGCGAGGAACTGCGCCAGCCGACGCCGTCCACCCCGTCGTCCGCCCGCGAGTCCGGCTCCTCCGAGTCGGGCACGGGCGCGATGGGGCTCGCCACCACCGTCGGAGAAGTCGCCGAGACGGCCGGGCCCGGCGTGGTCGCCGTGCTCGCCGTCCTGGCACCCGTCCTCGCCGGCACCGCCGCGGCGATCTTCCTGCTCGTCGGTTACATCCTGAAGATGTTCGACCCCGAGCCGGCGTTCGCCCAGACGATGCTCACCACCGGATGGGTGTTCGGCGCCGTCGCGGCGGCCGCGATCCTGGTCGCCGCCGTCGGACTCCTGCTCACCGCCCTGCGCAATCGGCCGGCGTTCGACGGCGGCCCGTACGGCGAACTGAGCGAGGAGGTCACCCGAGCCCAGGAAGCCTGGCGCGAGGCCCTGCTGGAGCGCGGCATCCTGCCCTTCCTCCGGGAGGCACTCGCCGACCCCGGCACGGCCTCGGTCCTGCACCGCACGCCACCGTCGACGCCGGCCGGCCGCATCCCGAACCTCGGCTACGACCGCCCGGGCTTCAGCAGCCCGGACGACGGCGCCTCCCGTGGCTCACGGCCGAGCTACACCAGCCCGGACTACACGAGCCCGGACTTCGGAGGGCCGGAACACCAGCCGGAGTGACGTCGGCCGAAAATGCCCTCGGCTTGCGCCCCCGTCTTGGGGAGCGCAAGCGCGAGAGCGGACACACCGGGGCAGCAGCCGCGCGGATGTGGCCTGCGATGAACCGGAGGTTGCGGTCGACTATGCCCTGGGGCGTGGCCTTGCCCGGTGCTACAGGCGCCGTAGGCACTGCGCTTCCACGCGTTCCACGAGCGTCCTGCTGAAGGCATGCACCAGGGACAGATGGAACAGAGCCGGAGCCAGGGGAGCCCACCGATGGACCCGGTCCTCACGCAGCAGGTACTTGACCACGGTGGCCGGCCGGAAGGGCACGTACTCGATGGTCTCGTGCTCCCACCGGTCCGCGACGCCCCGGCTCATCCGCGCCTGGAGATCGGAGCTCTTCAGGTCCTTGAGCCTGGCGTGGAAGTGTCCGCTCCAGTGGCGTTTGTGGACGTCCAGCACGAACGCCAGTAGTTCGAGGGTGTACTCGTGCGGCTCCAGGGCCAGTTCCTCCCGCATGCCGCGGCGGGCCACCGCGTGCAGATCCGGTGCGCTTCTGCCGGAGGAGTCGATGTGCCGCGACAGGCCCTCGTTGACGGAGGAGTTCCATACGCCCGGCGCCATGCGCACCCGGTCGCTGCGTCGGCTGACCACCAGCATGTCGTCGGCGGTGACGACCGCGACGTTGACGGCGAAGCTGCACTGGAGGAAGTCCGGTGCCTGGAGCGGCTTCTCCGGATCCAGGTAGCGGGAGCGGGGAGTCGTGCCGTCGGGCAGCCGACGGTCGAGTTGCTGAGCGGCCAGGAACGTGTGGTAATCCGTCGGCCGCAACCGCAGATGTACTTCGGGTGACTCCTCAAGGGCGGTACGTGAGATGTCGACCGACTCGACCGCGTACCGAGGCCCGTTCCACAGCGGGGTACGCCCCTCGGCCCTCAGCCGCTCGCTCTCCTCGGCGATCTCCGCACGCCACCCGGCCATGTCCGACGGCAACTCCACCTCACCGTCCAGCACATGGATGTACACCGCTTCCGGAGGTATCGGCTTGTCGCCGTCTCCCTCGACGATCAGCGCGGACGTCTGCAGCGGCCCGAGCGAGAACGTACTCCAGGCAGGACCGGATTCCTCCTTGCGCCGCATGCTGCGCAGCGCACTGGCCGACCGCCTTCGCAACCGGTACCAGCCGTTCTGCAGGGGCTGCTGGAACAGCACCGCGAACAGCATGCCGATGAAGGCGCCGACCACTCCGTTGGTGACATCGATCCCACTCACACGAGAAACCCTAAGGATCTTGATCAGGCGGAGCGGCGTCGTGCCCGTTCCGTTACGGGCGGCCGCCTTGCCGCGTGCGGCGGGCAGGGGTGACGCGGTGTGCGTGCCCTTCCCCCTGCCCGGCCGTCACGCGCTCAGTCCGCCATCGGCAGGTACACGCGGTTGCCCGCCGCCGCGAACTCCTTCGACTTCTGAGCCATGCCCTCCTCGATCTCCTGCTGGGACCCGCCGTGTTGGCGGCGGATGTCCTGGGAGATCTTCATCGAGCAGAACTTCGGCCCGCACATCGAGCAGAAGTGAGCCGTCTTGGCGGGCTCGGCCGGCAGCGTCTCGTCGTGGAACTCCCGTGCCGTGTCCGGGTCGAGCGCCAGGTTGAACTGGTCCTCCCAGCGGAACTCGAAGCGGGCGTCGGACAGCGCGTCGTCCCACTCCTGCGCACCTGGGTGCCCCTTGGCGAGATCGGCCGCGTGGGCGGCGATCTTGTAGGTGATGACACCGGTCTTGACGTCGTCCCGGTTGGGCAGGCCCAGGTGCTCCTTGGGCGTGACGTAGCAGAGCATGGCCGTGCCCCACCAGGCGATCATCGCGGCACCGATGCCGGAGGTGATGTGGTCGTACGCCGGAGCGACGTCGGTCGTCAGCGGGCCGAGCGTATAGAACGGAGCTTCATCGCAGATCTCCTGCTGAAGGTCGATGTTCTCCTTGATCTTGTGCATCGGGACGTGTCCCGGGCCCTCGATCATGGTCTGTACGTTGAAACGCTTGGCGATCGTGTTGAGTTCCCCGAGCGTCCGCAACTCCGCGAACTGTGCCTCGTCGTTGGCGTCCGCGATCGAACCGGGCCGAAGGCCGTCGCCGAGCGAGTACGTGACGTCGTACGCGGCGAGGATCTCGCAGAGTTCCTCGAAGTTCTCGTACAGGAAGCTCTCCTTGTGGTGCGCCAGGCACCACGCCGCCATGATCGAGCCGCCGCGCGAGACGATGCCGGTCTTGCGGTTGGCGGTGAGCGGGACATACGGCAGGCGCACGCCCGCGTGGACGGTCATGTAGTCCACGCCCTGCTCGGCCTGTTCGATGACCGTGTCCTTGTAGATCTCCCAGGTCAGCTCCTCGGCGCGGCCGTCGACCTTCTCCAGCGCCTGGTAGAGCGGCACCGTGCCGATGGGGACGGGGGAGTTGCGCAGCACCCACTCGCGGGTCGTGTGGATGTTGCGGCCGGTCGACAGGTCCATGACCGTGTCGGCGCCCCAGCGGGTCGCCCAGGTCATCTTCTCGACCTCCTCCTCGATGGAGGAGGTGACCGCGGAGTTGCCGATGTTGGCGTTGACCTTCACCAGGAACCGCTTGCCGATGATCATCGGCTCGATCTCCGGGTGGTTGACGTTCGCGGGCAGCACGGCCCGTCCCGCGGCGATCTCCTCGCGGACCACTTCGGGGGAGACGCTCTCCCGGATGGCGACGTACTCCATCTCCGGGGTGATCTCACCGCGGCGGGCGTAGGCGAGCTGTGTCACCGCCTTGCCGTCACGGCCGCGCCGGGGCTGGCGCGGACGTCCGGGGAAGACCGCGTCGAGGTTGCGCAGGCCGCCACGCGGCGAGGTGTGCTTGATCCCGTCGTCCTCGGGACGGACGGGACGGCCTGCGTACTCCTCGGTGTCGCCGCGGGCGATGATCCAGTTCTCCCGCAGCGGGGGCAGCCCCCTGCGGACGTCGGTGTCGGCGAGTGGATCGGTGTACGGGCCGGAGGTGTCGTACAGCGTGACGGACTGCCCGTTGGTGAGGTGCACCTGGCGGACCGGCACCCGCAGATCGGGGCGTGAGCCCTCGACATACGCCTTGTGCCAGCCGATGGACTTCCCGGCCTCCTCGGACTTGTCGTCCTGAACGGAGGCAGGCGTGCGCGCGTCCTTGATGGTCATGAGACCTACTCCCTACGCCGGCATTACCCGGTAACAGGTTCGGCGGTCGACGCAGCGGCTTCCGTCTGCCGACGTTTCGTGTGAAACATCACTCGCGATGGGTGATGTTTCATGTGAAACATCGCTGGGACGGAGGTCAGCGCCCTCTCAGCCCGGTGCTCCGAGCTCCCGCGTGTACAAAGGTGGCACCACGCTAGCGTCAATTCGGGCGCGGTGAACAGAGGGCCCCGGTCGTTCTTGCGATGATCGGTCGGTGACCACGACGCATGAACCTCCGTACCCACCGCCCGAGCCGCGGCGCGGCTCCGGCTCCGGAATCGGCCCCATGCGGGGCAACGGCCGTATGGACGGCCGGGGTTCGGGCGTGCCCGGAGGCAGATTCGACGGTGAGTACGGCCGTGCTTCGGGAGGCGGCCACGAGGATCACGCGGCTGGAACCGGGGGGTGGCACGAACACGGCACCGGGCCAGGTGGGATGGGTGAGCGCGAAGGCGGGGCCGGTGACTGGCAGGAGCGCGGGCCCGGGCGGGATGGGATGCCCGCGCAGGGGGGCCGCGTCGATGACCGGCAGGAGCGCGGGCCCGGGTCCGGCAGTCCGTACGACCACGGTGCCCATGCCGGTGGCTCGGCGGGTCAGGGGCAGGCGCACGGTCCGGGCGACCGGTCCGGCCACGATGCCGGCGGCGGCCATGGTCACGGCTCCGGATCCGGCGGGCGGCCGGGAGGTGGTGGCGGGGGCGACGGCCATGGCCACGGGCACTCGCACAGTCACGCCCACGGCCCGGCGGCACCCGTGTCCCGGCATCTGCGCAAGGTCATCGCGGCGATCCTGATCCCGTTCGCCGCGGCGGTGGTGGTGGGGCTCGCGGTGCTGTGGCCGGGCGGTGCCCCACCGCACGAGCGCACCGGGGTCGGCTTCGACCGGCAGACCCAGCAGGCCACGGTCACCAAGGTGGTCGAGCTGAGCTGCAAGGAGGTCAACGCCTCTGGGGTGCCCCCGACCGGCGACACCTCCACCGCCGAGGGTTCCTCTGCCGTGCAGCAGGAGAGCGGAACCTGCAAGAAGGCGACGATCCGCGTCGACACGGGCCAGGACAAGGGCCGTACGTTCACGGAGATCGTGCAGCCCGACCAGTCACGCCAGCTGTACGAGGGCCAGGAGGTCGTGGTCGCGTACGAGCCCTCGGCGCCGAAGGATCTTCAGTACTCGGTCACCGACGTGAACCGCAAGTTCCCGATGGCGCTGCTCGCCGGAATCTTCGCGCTCGCGGTCGTGGTGGTGGGACGGATGCGCGGTGTCATGGCGCTGGTCGCCCTGGCCATCAGTTTCCTGGTGCTGACCTTCTTCATCCTGCCGGCGATCCTTCAGGGCTCGAACCCGCTGGTCGTCGCGGTGGTGGGGGCGAGCGCCATCATGCTGATCGCCCTCTACCTGTGCCACGGCCTGTCGGCCCGCACCTCCGTGGCGGTGCTCGGCACGCTGCTCTCGCTGCTGCTGATCGGTTTCCTCGGTTCGGGCTTCATCGACTGGGCCGCGCTCACGGGCAACACCGACGACAACACCGGACTGATCCACGGGCTCTATCCGTCGATCGACATGAGCGGTCTGCTGCTCGCCGGCGTCATCATCGGTTCGCTCGGTGTCCTCGACGACGTGACGGTCACCCAGACGTCCGCGGTCTGGGAGCTGCACGAGGCCAACCCGACGATGGGCTGGCGCGGGCTGTACCGGGCGGGTATCCGCATCGGCCGCGACCACATCGCGTCCGTCGTCAACACCCTCGTCCTGGCTTACGCGGGTGCCGCGCTGCCGCTGCTGCTGCTCTTCTCGATCGCGCAGAGCGGTGTGGGGACGGTCGCCAACAGTGAGCTGGTGGCGGAGGAGATCGTGCGCACACTGGTGGGCTCCATCGGCCTGGTCGCGTCGGTGCCGGTCACTACGGCCCTCGCGGCCCTGGTCGTCTCGGCCGACCGTCCGGAGAAGGAGACTGCGTCGGCGGGCACCCAGCCGGCTCCGGCCGGGGCGTCGTCGGCTTCGGCCGGCGCACAGTCGGCTTCGGGGCGCGGTGGACGGGGGCGTCGGCGGAAGCGGTGACGGGCGAAGGCTCCCAGCCCGTCCGGCGACGCGGGGCGATCGCTCCGCCCGTCCGGCGGAGCGTGAAGCACACCCGGCGTGAGGAAGCGCTCCCACGCGCCCCTTGTGCCCCTTGCGCCCCTTGCGCCCGCTGAAGCGTTACGCCACTCCCGCCCCGGGCTGCCGTAACGCTTCAGCCCGCGCTCTGCTCTTCCGCCAGGATGCGGTCCAGGGCCTCGTCGAGGTGGGCGTCGAAGTCGGCGAGCGCGCCCTCCTGGCCGAGCGGCACCAGCTTGTCGGTGCGATCGAGGAAGGCCACGAGCGGCGCCACCGAGGAGCGGAACAGTGCCTGGTCGGCACCGACCTGAAGGCGGATCAACACATCGCCCAGCGTCTCGGAACCGGCCGGCGAGACCCGTACATCTCCCTCCCCGCACGGTCTGCCCACCCCGTCGACCAGCAGTTCCCGGCCGAATGCCCAGGTCACCGGGGCATCGCCGGGCAGGTGGAAGGTCAGCCGTACGGCATAGGGATCACAGGTCTCGTAGCGCAACTCCACCGGGATGCGGAAGGAGAGCTCCTCGGACACGAGAAAGCTCATCATGACCTCTGCCTCTACGGACTCGCGCATCGCCTACCCCGTCGGTTGCCGTCGACTGGCCGGGACCGGAGCCCGACACTGGTGGAATCTTGCTGAACGTACACGAGAGATCACAAGGAGTGAGTTTTCAGATACTGATAGAGATCGCGAGTGACCCCAGCAGCCGCCCGATCTCGTCCTGCAGTTGCCGAGCCGCGGACAGCAGTCGGTCGGCCTGATGGGCGGGCAGGGAAATGGCCATCGTCGCGGCCGTGGTGCCGACCGTGATCGGAACCGCCGCGCACACCGTGCCCAGCGCGTACTCCTGACGCTCGGTCACCGGCTCCATCCGACGGGTGCGTTCGAGGCGTCGCAGCAGGGTGCGGCTGTCTCGCACGGTGTACGGGGTGATGGCCTGCACGGGATGGCGGTCGAGGTGATCGCGGCGGGCTTCGTCGTCGAGCTGGGACAGCAGGCACTGACCGATGGCGTGCGCATGGCCGGTCTCCCGGAAGTCGGCCCATTCCTCCACCGCGGGATTGCCCGGGGTGTCCGAGACGCACATGACCTCGATCTCGCCGTCACGGTACTGGGCGTAGTAAACGGGGACACCGATGACATCACGCCATTGAGCGAGCGCGTCGGCAACCGTGCTGCGACGTTTCTGCTGGGCCGCGCTGCTGCTCAGCCGTACAGCTGCCTCGCCGAGGAAGAACAGCCCTTTGTCACGGCGCAGATAGCCCTCGTGCACCAGGGTGCGCAACAGGTGGTAAGCGGTGGGCAGCGCCAGGCCCGTCTCGCGGGCGAGTTGCTTGGCGGGGGCGCCGTACTCGTGCTCGGCGACGCATTCCAGCAGGCGCATCGCACGCTGGACGGATCCGATGAGCGTCGCGGACTGCGGCTGCTCGGTGGAGGGCGAGGAAGCCTGCCGCGGTACCTGGGGCACAGCGGAACGCGGTCGCCCGAGGGGTGGGTGGGGGTCTGAAGGTGCGGTGTCAACCGTGGCCATGGGTCACTCCCGGAGCGCGAGGGGGGAGCCCGTGCGGGGAACACGGGTGGGGTGCACGCCGCTCGCGGGGGCGTCCCCCCGCGTCGATTTCCGGACTCTATTCGTCGGCCACCGCTCGCCGACGCCCTGCCCGGGAAACTTCCCCCGCCCGAGGGAACCGGTGATTCCTGTTACCGCCCACCGGTCCCCAAGACCCTCATGGACCTCACCAGTCGCTGCGTGACGAGGAGCTCGACGTGAACTTCCGTACGACGTAGATCAGTCCACCGACCAGTGCCACGAAGACCAGCACCTTGAAGAGCAGTCCGATGACGAATCCGACGACGCTGGCTATCAGCCCGCCGAACACGACCAGGGCGATGACGGGCACCGCGATCCACTTAACCCACCACGGCAGTCCTGCGAAGATCTCACGCATCGCCCTCGTCCTTACCTCTCCGCCCGTCTCTGTGCCGGGTTCTGATCCTTCGAATCCGCCGACTCGAGTCCATCGAGTCGAATCCGCTGATTCCCTGCCCTCGATGCTAGGTCCGGCAGGTGCCCCGGCGGGGGCCTCGCAGCCCTTGTCCTCCCCTGATCGATCCCCTAGGGAACCCCGAGGCCTCGGGTCAGCTCTCGGGTGGAGAGAACACCACGAGCACCCTCAGGTCCTCGCTGATGTGGTGGAACTTGTGGGCGACTCCGGCCGGAACGTACACCACGCTGCCGCGCGCCACCTGTGTGGTCTCCATTCCGACCGTGATGTGGGCGCGGCCGCTCACAACGAAGTAGACCTCGTCCTGGTTGTGCGGCTTCTGTGGATCGTGCTCTCCGGCATTGAGCGCGTACAGACCCACCGACATATTGCGCTCCCGCAGAAACTGCAGGTAGGCGCCCTCGTTGGCGGCGCGCTCCGCCTCCAGTTCGTCCAGCCGGAAAGCCTTCATCGCTCTTGTCCGCCCTCGTCCCCGTGCTCATGGCCGATTTCGTCTGCCACGATCAGACACATGAAGAATTTCGTAGTCAAGACGATCGCCAACGCGGGTGCCCTGGCGGTCGCCGTCTGGCTGATAGACAAGATCACCCTCACCGGTGACAGCACGGGCAAGAAGATCGGCACCCTGCTCCTCGTCGCGCTGATCTTCGGCCTGGTGAACTTCGTGGTCAAGCCGATCGTGAAGCTCCTGAGCCTCCCGCTGCTCATCCTGACGCTCGGCCTGTTCACCCTGGTCGTCAACGCGCTGATGCTGCTGCTGACCTCGTGGCTCGCCGACAGGTTCGATCTGAGCTTCCATGTCGAGGGCTTCTGGACGGCTGTGCTCGGTGGCCTGATCATCTCGATCGTCTCCTGGGCGCTGCATGTCGTCATGCCCGACGGGGACTGAGCATCCGATGACCTACCGCGTCTGCTTCGTCTGCACCGGCAACATCTGCCGCTCTCCGATGGCCGAGTCCGTCTTCCGCGCCCGCGTGGCGGAGGCCGGGCTCGACGGACGGGTGGAGGTCGACAGCGCCGGCACCGGTGGCTGGCACGAGGGCGACACGGCCGATCCGCGAACCGTCTCCGTCCTCGAGGAGAACGGTTACGACAGCGGCCACACGGCCCGGCAGTTCCAGACGTCCTGGTTCGAGCGCGTCGACCTCGTGATCGCGCTCGACACCGGCCATCTCAAGGCCCTGCGCCGCCTCGCACCCACGGCGGAGGACGCGGCGAAGGTACGGCTGCTGCGTTCGTACGACCCCGCCGCGGGTGACGACCTCGATGTGCCCGACCCGTACTACGGGGGCCTGGACGGGTTCGAGGAGTGTCTTGCGATGGTGGAGGCGGCAAGTACGGGCCTCCTCACGGCGGTCCGCGAACAGGTGGAGGGACAGGCGGCATGAGCGGTACGGAGGACCAGGGGCGGGCGCCGGGCATCGGAGACGGCACGCGCGCGGTGCGGGCCGGGCTGCCCGAGCCGGTGGCGTACGAGCCGACCCTGCCGGGCCCGGTCTTCGCCGCCCACTTCCACCTGCCGGGCGAGCCCACGGGGCCGTACACCTACGGCCGGGACGAGAACCCGACCTGGACGCATCTGGAGCGCGCCATCGGCGAGCTGGAGGCGCCGGGGGAGGACGGCGTCGAGACGCTGGTCTTCGCGTCGGGCATGGCCGCCACGTCGTCGGTGTTGTTCTCGCAGCTGCGGGCGGGGGACGCGGTCGTGCTGCCCAGCGACGGCTACCAGGCGCTGCCCCTGGTGCGCGCGCAACTGGAGGCGTACGGCATCGAGGTACGCACGGCGCCGACCGGCGGGGACGCCCAGCTCGGCGTCCTGGACGGCGCGAAGCTGCTGTGGATCGAGACACCGTCCAACCCCGGCCTCGACGTGTGCGACATCCGGCGGCTCGTCGAGGCGGCACACGCGCGTGGTGCCCGCGTCGCCGTCGACAACACGCTCGCGACGCCGCTCGGGCAGCGCCCGCTGGAACTCGGCGCCGACTTCTCGGTGGCCAGCGGCACCAAGCAGCTGACGGGACATGGCGACGTGCTGCTGGGATACGTCAGCGGTCGCGACGCCGAGGCCATGGCTGCCGTACGGCGCTGGCGCAAGATCGTCGGGGCGATTCCGGGGCCCATGGAGGCCTGGCTCGCGCACCGTTCCCTCGCCACGCTCCAGCTGCGGGTGGAGCGGCAGAACGCCACCGCCCTCGCGCTCGCCGAGGCGCTGCGGGACCGACCGGAGGCGCTCGGGGTGCGTTATCCGGGGCTGGCGGGCGACCCTTCGCACAAGATCGCCGCGCAGCAGATGCGGCGCCATGGCTGCGTGGTGTCCTTCACGTTGCCCACGCGCGCGCGTGCCGAGCGTTTCCTTGAGGCGCTGCGGCTGGTCGACGACGCGACCAGCTTCGGTGGGGTGCGCTCCACGGCCGAGCGGCGCGGACGCTGGGGCGGCGACGCCGTGCCGGAGGGCTTCATCCGTATGTCCGTCGGTGCCGAGGATCCCGAGGACCTGGTGGCGGATGTGCTGCGTGCGCTGGACGAATCGGATCGGTGACCGCGGAGGACGGGCGGTCCGAACCTCCCCCCTCGTGGCTCGGACCGCCCTCGGTTCCGCGCGCGAAGAACCGCGCGAACAAGGCTAGTTGACTCTCTGTCAGTGTCCAATCACAGTAGCGACAGCGACCTATCGACATATTTATAGTTGGGCCCTGCCCTGAGGGTGGGGAGAAGGGCGGGGAAGGGGAGGGTGTGGCATGGATCTGGCCTTGTTGCGCACTTTTGTGACCGTGCACCGGGCCGGCTCCTTCACCCGCGCCGCCGCGTTGCTCGGGCTGTCGCAGCCTGCCGTGACCTCGCAGATCCGCACCCTGGAACGGCAGCTGGGCCGCCCCCTGTTCCTGCGGCAGGCCCGCGGCGTGACGCCCACGACCATCGGCGACGAACTCGCGCACAAGGCAGCCCCGCATCTCGACGCCCTGGTGGAGATCACCGAGACCGGCCTCGACGACGAGTCGTCCTTACGCACGCTGCACCTCGCCGGTCCTCCTGAGTTCACCGCCGAGCGGGCGCTGCCCGCGCTCACCGAACTGACCGGCGAGGACGGACAGGGCTTCGCGCTGCGCGCGTCCTTCGGCAATGCCGAGGAGACTCTGGAAGGGCTGGCCGCCGGGCATCACGATCTGGCCATCACCACGGCCCGTCCGCGGGGCGCCCTGCTCACGGCGACTCCGCTCTGCGACGAGGAGCACGTCCTCGTGGCCGCCCCCCGCTGGAAGGAACGGATCGGCTCGGCGACGCTGCGCAGCAAGGGGGCGCATGCGCTGGAGGACATCCCGGTGGTCGAGGTGCACGAGTCCTTGCCCTTCGTCTCACGCTACTGGGCTTCGGTCTACGACTCCCGTCCCGCCGCCCCCGGCACCGTGATCGTTCCCGACCTGCGCGCGGTCCTCGCCTGTGCGGTCGCGGGGGCGGGGCTTGCGGTGCTGCCCCGCTATCTGTGCGCGGCCGCCCTGGAGCGCGGTGATGTCGTCCCCCTGCACGATCCGCCGGTGCCACCGCTGCGGACGTACTTCCTGGTGGCCCGCACCGGGACGCTCGCGATGCCACACATCGCACGGGCCCATGAGTGGCTGCTGCGGGCTGCTGCCGACTGGGCCTGAACAGTGCCTGCCGACCGAGCCCGAGCAGTGACTTCGCCCAGGCCTGATCAGGGCCTTTCAACCGGGCCTCACCATGCCTTCCATGGCCGTCACACCAAGAGATCGACCAGTGACGTCTCGCGATGTTTCACGTGGAACCAGCCGGGCCACATTTCCTCCATGACCGTCCGACCCGTGGTCAAGCGCACCGCCCGCGCCGTTCTGCTGGACGGTGACGACCTGATCCTGATCAAGCGCACCAAGCCCGGCATGGATCCTTACTGGCTCACCCCCGGTGGCGGGGTCGAGCCGACGGACACGACTGTCGTCGACGCCCTGCATCGAGAGGTGTACGAGGAGCTCGGCGCCAAGATCACCGATGTGGTGCCCTGCTTCGTCGACACCGTCGAGCACATCGGCGAGGACGGCGGAGCGACCGGCGTGAAGGTGCAGCACTTCTTCGTCTGCCACCTCGAGTCCATGGACCCGTCCTTGCGGCATGGACCCGAGGTGGACGAACCGCTCGGTGAGTACGAGATCGTGCGGGTGCCGTTCACCCGGGTCGGGATCGCGTCCGTCCATCTCGTACCGCTGTCGCTGCGGCACTACCTCGACGGGAACATCGAGGGTGTCCGCGCCATGCACGCCCCTGACTTGGGCTGATACCGACCGTCGGTTCGCCCTCGACACCATCGGCTTCGCCCTCGACGACGTCCGGTCAGTCCCCGGTGACGACGACTTCCTCCACCGAGTCATGCCGTATGCGCTCGGACGGGATGCCGACGCCTCGCAGTGCGTCCACGCCGCTGCGGATCATGCCGGGCGGTCCAGACACATAGGCGTCGGTCTCGGCCCAGGGCCCGTACTCGCGTATGGCGTCGGGGAGCTGCAGTAGTCCGTGCCGGTCGACCACGGGGCGGACCGCCAGCCAAGGATGGGACTGCTGGAGCCTGAGCATCGTGTCGATGTCGTACAGGTCCTGGTCGGTGCGGGCACCGTAGAAGACCTCGACTGTTCGCCGTTCGCCGTGCTCGGCGACGTCCTCGACCAGCGCCTTGATGGGTGCAATGCCGGTGCCTCCGCCCAGGCAGAGCAGGCCGCTGTCGCTGGTGTGGTCCACGGTCATCGAACCGGAAGGCGGGCCGAGCCGGACGATGTCGCCCGGCCGGGCGCGATGCACCAGCGCGTTGGAGACCCAGCCCGCGGGCACCGCCTTCACATGGAACGTCAGCAGTCCGTCCGAGCGGGGCGCCGAGGCGAAGGAGTAGTGCCGCCAGATCCGGGGCCACCAGGGCGTCTCAAGGCTCGTGTACTGCCCGGCGAGAAAGGGGTAGGGCTGGTCGGGGCGGACGGTGATGACCGCGACGTCGGCGGTTCTCAGGTCGTGTGCGACGACCTCCGCGTACCACCAGGCGGGGGCGCGTAGTTCATCTGCCGCCGCCGCGTCGATCATGACCTGCGAGATCGTCGTGTACGTCCGGACCCAGGCGGCCTCCGTCTCCCCGCCCCAGACGCCGGTGGCGTACTTGCTGAGCGCGCCGATGAGGCACTCGCCGACGGCTGGGTAGTGCTCGGCCCGGGTCCCGTACTTGCGATGGCCGCGGCCCAGGTTCTGAAGGTAGTCGACGAGAACCGGGGTGTTGTCGATGTGCTCGGCCGCGGTGAGCAGCGCCTTCAGCAGCCGGTCGCGCTGGGTGTCCATCGCGGCAGGGAACAGGGAGCGCAGATCGGGGTGGCGTACGAAGAGCAGCGCGTAGAAGTAGGAGGTGACCTTGTCGGCCACGGGCCCGATCTCTGCCATCGTCCGGCGGATCAGGATGGCGTCGGGGGAGGCGGTGGAGGCGGTGGAGGCGGTGGGTGCCGTTGCCGGGCGCTGGGGCGGCACGCGTACGTGTGGGGCGGGCGGGGCGAGGGAGGTGAGGCTTGATGCCTCCGGCCGTGGCGCACCGGGCGATATATGGCTCGGGGCGGGTGTGCCGAGGGGTGATATCGCCGCCGGTGTCTCCCGCTCCGAGGTCTGGGGTGCAGTGGGCGGTGGGGTGGCGGAGAAGGAGCCGGCGTCCGCCGGAGTGGGTCCTGCCGGAGTGACCGTCGTGGTGGACTCTGCGCCGTCCTGGGGCGGCGATGTCGGGTCATCGGCTGTCGTGGTCCTGCCCACCGGGCGCATCGCCGCCAGGCGGCTGCCCTCGGCCGTCTCCTGTTCGCTGCCCGAAGCCGTCGCCGGCTGCTTGCGCGGCGTGAACCAGCCGTCCCCGCCGCCGGAAGTGCCGTTGTCAGCCGGCGTGGTGGTCGGAGCGTCCATGGTGTGCCTCGCCTCGAACATCTTTCGATCGGTCTGCGCACTTCCTCGATCGGAAGGTGCCTGCTTCCCCCGCGACGGCTTGCATTCCCCGTTCGTTGCCACAACCAATACGGCGACATTCAACCAGTATTCACACCCGGTACGGACAAGTAAGGCGAGAGTGTGATATCGGCCGCAGCACTCTCACCGCAGCATCCCATCGCGCGTGGACGCTCGGCCGCATAACCGAGAACGCGGGTCTTCGATCTCTCCGCCCCGATAGGCTGCATTGCCTTGCGCTCGGTCGCCGCTCTGAGCCTCGATCACAGCTCGGACACGAACCGGAGTCGACCATACCGGCAGCCGCGCCGATCACAAGTCCCCCCTTCCTTCCTCACGAATGGGTCGAAGGGCGAACGCGACGCAATTCCTTCAATTACCGGCGGCTGGGCACCAATTCATGGGCTTCCCACAGATCCATCACCATGGAACAGCGGGTTGCATACACCTCAGACGCGAGGGTCTCCGATTCCAGGCCGAGTTGCCGTGATGACGCCCCACGTTCGCCCGTGTTTCACGTGAAACACCCGACGTCCATCGGCGCGCAACGCAGTGGACCATGACATGGCCAAAAGCTCGTACGTCTCCCCGGAAACCGCTGGACGACCAGTGCAGTCGTCAGACAGCCTGACCTGCGTGCCGACTCCTTCCCTCGCCGCTCTGCCCATCCGTCGTCTGTCGCCTCGCGACCTCACCGCCTGCGCCGACTTGTCCGAGGATCGGGGCTGGCCCCGTGAGGAACACAAGTGGAGCTTCCTTCTGACAGCCGGGAAGGGCTACGGGATCGACGACCCCGCCGGCGGACTCGTCAGCGCCTGCGTCATCACGGAGTACGGACCGCGGGACCACCCCGACCTGGCGGCCATCGGCATGGTCCTGGTCGCCGAGCGCCACGCCCGCCAGGGCATCGGACGCCGCTTGATGCGGCACGTCATTTCCGCGATGGGCACGACACCGCTGACGTTGCACGCGACGCCGTACGGACGACCGCTCTACGAAGAACTCGGCTTCAAGGCCACCGGCCGAGCGGAGATGCTCCTGGGGACCTTCACGCCCGGCACCTGGAAGTCTCCGGTCGCCACGCGTGCGGCCACCGCCGAGGATCTCAGCGCGATTCTCCGCCTCGACGAGGAGGTGTTCGGCGCCGATCGCACGCACATCATCACGCGGCTGCCCGCTTTCCTCGACCAGCTGCGAGTCGCCGAGGAGAACGGCCGGATCATCGGCTACGCGGGAGCCTGGCCCAACATGGCGACGCAGGTCGTGGGACCGCTGATCGCTCGCGACACGGAGACCGCCAAGGCACTCGTCGCCTCCCTCGCCGCCCAGACAGACCGACCACTGCGCACAGATGTCGACGTGCGTCATGAGGAACTGCTGACCTGGGCGAAGGAACACGGCTTGGCCTCTGTCGCCTTCAACTCGGTCATGACGTCCGGTCTCTCGGAACTCCCCGGCGACTGGACCCGGCGATTCGCTCCCCTGACGGTTGCAGCGGGCTGACGTCCTCGGCTGCCGGACTGCGGCACACGTGGGAAACGCCGGTCCCCCGTCGGGGGCCGGCGTTTCGGCATCGACGCGGCGGGGTGCTGGTCGAGCGGGCGACACGGAGATGTGCCGTCAGGCGAGTGTCTCGATCGCGGCGGTCGCGAACTCGTGGTCCTGGTGCGGTGCGCCGCCGCCCACCCCGATCGCTCCGATCAGCCGGCCGTCCCGATGGATCGGCGCACCGCCCGCGATGAAGAGCAGCGGCCGGTCGAGCGCGGTGGGCAGGGTGTGGAAGGGGCCTCCTGGCTGTACGGCGTCGACGAGATCGGCGGTGGGGGCGTCGAGCTGGAGTGCCGTGTAGGCCTTGCGCGTGCTGGTCTCCCCGGAGATCAGCACGGCTCGGTCGTCCCGCCGGAAGGCGAGCAGCTGGCCTCCGGCGTCCAGAAACGTGACGCTGACCGCCACCCCGGCGGCCTCGGCCGCCCGGTGGGCGGCCTCGACGAGGACGTCGGCGTCCTGGGTGGTCAAGGGGGCGACTGCGGGGGTGGTGCTCACAGGATTTCTCCTTGCGTGTGGTG
>CBFGZZ010000008.1:0-60165 GCA_965653385.1 uncultured Streptomyces sp.
TCGCCGCGCTCCCCGAAGGCGAGGTGCGCGAGCGCGCGGAGGCCGGGTCACTGGAGTCGCTCAAGGGCGTCGGCCCGAAGACGGCCCAGGTGGTCCGCGAGGCACTCGCGGGTGGGACGCCGGGCTATCTGGAGAAGCTGGAGAGCGAGGCCGGGGAGTCCGCCGGGGCCGACGACCGGCCCGGCGGGCGGCTGCGGGCGCTGCTGCGCGGGGACTGCCATCTGCACTCCGACTGGTCCGACGGCGGCAGCCCGATCGAGGAGATGGGCCGGACCGCGGCGGAGCTGGGCCACGAGTGGGCGGCGCTCACCGACCATTCGCCGCGGCTGACCGTGGCGCGCGGTCTGTCCCCCGAGCGGCTGCTGCGGCAGCTGGACGTGGTGGCGGAGCTGAACGCGACCTGGGCACCGTTCCGGCTGCTCACCGGCATCGAGTGCGACATCCTGGAGGACGGCTCGCTGGACCAGGAGCCGGAGCTGCTGGACCGGCTGGACGTCGTGGTGGTGTCCGTGCACTCCAAGCTGCGCATGGACGCCCGCTCGATGACCCGGCGGATGGTGACCGCCGTACGCGATCCGCACGCCGACGTGCTGGGGCACTGCACGGGCAGGCTGGTGACCGGGCGGGGGCGGCCCGAGTCGGAGTTCGACGCGGACGAGGTGTTCACGGCGTGTGCCGAGTCGGGCACCGCGGTGGAGATCAACAGCCGGCCGGAGCGGCAGGACCCGCCGCGCCGGCTGCTGCGCCGGGCCGCCGACGCGGGCGTGCTGTTCTCGATCGACACCGACGCGCACGCGCCGGGACAACTGGACTGGCAGATCCTCGGGTGCGCCCGCGCGCAGGAGTGCGAGGTGCCGGCCGAGCGCGTGGTGACCACCTGGAGCCTGGACGAACTGCTGGCCTGGACCCACGAGGGCCGGACACCGGCCCGAGTGGCGGGCGTCTGACGTGGTACTCGACCGGCGAAGCAACGGTTCGCGCCAGGAAGGGGCAGTCCATGGAACGGGCGGCGGTGTTCGACGTCGACGGCACCCTTGTCGACACCAATCACCTCCACGTGACGACCTGGTGGGAAGCCTTCCGCCAGGCCGGCCACCGGGTGCCCATGCACGCCGTCCACCGGGCCGTCGGACTCGGCTCGACCGATCTGATCGCCCACCTCCTCGGCGACGACCGGGACAAGGACCGGGACGCCGAGTTGAGCGCCGCGCACAAGGCCCTGTACGGCCAGTACTTCGACCGGCTGCCCCCGCTGCGCGACGCGGACCGGCTGTTGCGCCGGCTCGCCCGCGAGGGCTGGCGCGTCGTCCTCGCGACCTCGGCAGGCGGCGCGGAGCTTTCCGCGCTGCGCCGGGCGATCTCCGCGGACGACGCGATCGACGCCACCGCGAGCGCCGACGACGTCGACGAGGGCAAACCCGCGCCGGAGCCGGTCGAGCACGCCCTGGAACTGGCCGGGGTGCCCGCCGAGCGGGCGGTCTTCGTCGGCGACACCGTGTGGGACATGCGGGCCGGCACCCGGGCCGGGGTGCGCTGTGTGGGCGTCCTGTGTGGCGGCATCCCCCGCGTCGACCTGCTGGACGCGGGCGCCCAGGCGGTCTACGACGACCCGGCCCATCTGCTGGCGACGCTGGCGGACAGCCCTTTGGCCGACGTGCCGGGCGGCCCGGACACGCACACGCACACGCACACCGGATGACGCGAGCGACGGAGGGGGCACCTCGGCCCGCACACCGGGTCACCCGGGCGACGGAATCGGCACGACATCGGGCCGACGGGGGCACCCGCGTGATCAACGCGCTACGACGGGACGCGGACTCCGTCGGCAGGGCCGCCCAAGCCGCCTGGGCCGGGCCCGGCCGGGAGCGGGACCTGGTCGTGCAGTCGCTCAAGGCGGCGGCCGCGGCGCTGCTGGCCTGGCTGGTGGGGAGCGTGTGGCTGGGCGACCCGATGGCCCTGATGGCGTCCTGGGTCGCGCTGATCCTGGTGCAGGCCACCGTGTACAGCTCGCTGCTCCAGGCCGCGCGGCAGTTCACGGCGATCTGCGCCGGGACCGTGCTCGCCTCGGCCGCGCTGGCGCTCACCGGGAGCACCCTGGGCGCGCTGGCCCTGTCGATCCCCCTGCTGATGCTGCTGGCCAACTGGCGGCGGTTCGGCGACCAGGGCGTCTTCGGCGCGACGACCGCGCTGTTCACCCTGGCCACGGGCGCGGCCGGGGCGTCCGCCGTCGGCCACCGGGTGGGGCAGGCCGCCCTCGGTGCGGTGATCGGGGTCGCCGTCAACGCGCTGGTGCTGCCGCCGATCCATCTGCGGGACGTACGGGAGAACCTCGCGGCGCTGGCCCAGGAGGCGGGGGATCTCCTGCACACCGTGGCCGCCGATCTGCGGGACACCGAGTGGAACGCGCAGAGCGCGGCCGGGTGGTCGAGTGCCTCGGCGCGACTGGAGCGCCGTCTGGAGACGTTGCGCTCGGCGCGGGGCTGGAGCCGGGAGAGCCTGCGGCTGACCGCGGGGCCCCTGCGGGTGCGGCGCGCTTCGAGGCCGGCGCCGCCTGAGGAGGAGGACGAGCGCTGGAGCCGTGTCACCGGGCACATCAGGGCGCTCACCCGGACGCTGGCCGTCGCGGCCGACGAGGAGCGCACTCCCCTGCCGCCCGACGGGCCCGCGCTGCACGCGTACGCCGGGCTGCTGGACCTGATCGGCGACGCGTGCCAGGTGGAGAGCGGGCGTCTGCTGGGGGACGCCGAGGACGGGGCGGGTCCGGACGACCGGGCCGAGGCCACGATGCTGCGGCTGCAACGCGAGCTCCAGGACTGGCTGCGCGAGCACGCCGGGCAGGGCGCGGTTCGCGCGACGGTGCTCGGGACCCTGCTGCTGCAGGCCGAGAACGTGTGGAGCGAGACCGTTTCAGCAGGTCAGCGAGGGTGACACAGATCACCTGACATCGGCCTCCACGCTGGAACACCGGAGGGTGGTTGCCCGTTGAACAACACGTGGGTGCGGATGGGACAGTGTCCCCGGGCCTCACCTTTTGCCCACAGGGACGATCGTTCGGCTGAAGCCCTGTGGAGCCTTTCGCCGAGAGGCGACCGCCATCCGCACCCACCACAGACCGCCCCGACCGTGGTTCCCCCGTCCCGGTCGGGGCTCTTTCCTTTTGCGGGCGCAGCCGGCCGGTGGGCGCGCCCTGCCGGGTCGGCTTGACTTCGAGAGCACTCCAATTCGTAGCGTTCCGGACATGAGCACTGCACAGCACAAGATCGGCTCGGGCTTCGGCGCCCACAGCACCGCCGACGACGTCCTGGACGGCATCGACCTCTCCGGCAAGCTCGCGATCGTCACCGGCGGCTACTCGGGGCTCGGCCTGGAGACCACGCGTGCCCTCACCGAGGCGGGCGCCCGGGTCGTCGTACCCGCGCGTCGGCCGGACACCGCGCGGGAGGCCCTCGACGGCGTGGACGGTGCAGAGGTGGACGCGCTCGACCTCGGAGACCTTCAGAGCGTGCGCTCCTTCGCCGAGCGCTTCCTGGACACGGCGCGCACGATCGACATCGTGATCGACAACGCCGGGATCATGGCCTGCCCGGAGACCCGGGTCGGGCCCGGCTGGGAGGCCCAGTTCGCGACCAACCACCTCGGTCACTTCGCCCTGGTCAACCGGCTCTGGCCGGCGATCGAGCCCGGCGGCGCCCGGGTGGTGTCCGTGTCCTCGCGCGGCCACCACTTCTCCGGCGTCCGCTGGGACGACGTGCACTGGCGGCAGGGCTACGACAAGTGGCAGGCCTACGGTCAGGCGAAGACCGCGAACGTCCTGTTCGCCGTCCGGCTCGACCGGCTCGCGGCGGACCGTGGCGTACGGGCCTTCGCGCTCCACCCCGGCGGCATCCTCACCCCTCTCCAGCGGCATCTGCCGAAGGAGGAGATGGTGGCCCATGGCTGGATCGACGAGGAGGGCAACCCGATCCCGCAGGACGGCTTCAAGACGCCCCAGCAGGGCGCCGCGACCCAGGTGTGGGCCGCGACCTCGCCCCAGCTGACCGGCATGGGCGGCGTCTACCTGGAGGACTGCGACATCGCCGAGCCCGCCCCGGCCGACGGTGAGCGCGCCGGCGTGAAGGACTGGGCGGTGGACCCGGAGCAGGCGGCGCGGCTGTGGACCCTCTCGGCGGAGCTCACCGGGGTGGACGCGTTCGCCTCGTAGTGCGGCGGCCCGGAGCGTGCGAGCGCCTCGTAGGGGGTACTCGGACGCTCCGCGTCCCCACTCTTCGTAAGGAGCCGCAGGTGAGCAGCGAAGCGGCCCGCAGGATCGTGGTCACCGGTGCCACGGGCAATGTCGGTACGAGTGTGGTGCGGCTGCTCTCGGAGGATCCGGAGGTCGGCTCCGTGCTGGGGCTGGCCCGCCGGATCCCCGACTGGTCGCCACCGAAGACGGACTGGGCGGCGGTCGACCTGGGTTCCGAGCAGGCCGACCTGGCGGGCATCTTCGCGGGTGCCGACGCCGTCGTCCATCTGGCCTGGGCGTTCCAGCCGACGCACGACCCGGCGCGGACCTGGCGGACGAACGTGCTGGGCGGCATCCGGGTCTTCGAGGCGGTCGCCGCGGCCAAGGTGCCCACGCTGGTGCACGCGTCGTCGGTCGGCGCGTACTCGCCGGGGCCGAAGGACCACGCCGTGGACGAGTCATGGCCGACCCACGGCTGGCCCGACGCCGCGTACTGCCGGGAGAAGGCCTATCTGGAGCGGACGCTGGACACCTTCGACCGGGCGCATCCCCGGGTGCGGGTGGTGCGGATGCGGCCGGCGTTCCTGTTCAAGCGGGAGTCGGCGAGCGAGCAGCGCCGTATCTTCGGGGGCCGGTTCCTGCCGGGTCCGCTGGCCCGGCCCGAGCTGCTGCCGGTCCTGCCGGACATTCCGGGACTGCGGGTCCAGGCCCTGCACACGGACGACGCGGCGGCGGCGTATCGGCTCGCCGTGAAGTCCGATGTCCGGGGCGCGTTCAACCTGGCGGCCGACCCGCCGGTCGACGCGGGGCTGCTGGGCGAGATGCTCGGCGCACGCCCGGTCCGGCTGCCCCGTCCGGCGGCCCGCTCGGCGATCGCCGCCGCGTGGGGGCTGCACCTGCTGCCCGCTTCCCCGCACCTCTTCGACGCGGTGCTGCGGCTGCCGCTGATGGACTGCACACGGGCCCGGACGGAACTGGGCTGGCGGCCTGAGCGTACGGCGACAGAGGTGCTGGAGGAGTTCCTCCAGGGCCTCCAGCGCGGTGAAGGCGCACCGACGGAGCCGATGCGGGGCCGCAAGGTCGGCTGAGCCCGGCTCAGCCGGGCGGCTCCTCGGGTGCCGGATGTTCCGGATGGACCGCACCCGACGGGGACGCGCCCTGCCGGCTGGTGCCCGCCTCGTCCGTGTCGGGGACGTCGTCGTCCTCGCCCGCCTCGTCGGCGGGCTCGACCGACACCTCCCAGGGGTCCTCCCCCTCGTTCGCCTGCTGGTCCGGCAGATCTCGTGGAACCGGCCCGCCGTTCTGCTCCGGCGCCTCGCGACGGTCGTCGGCCATGGTGCACCTCCTGCGCGTCGTGCAGGGATGTAGTGAAAGTCCCGGGCGCCGCGGGTGCTGTTCGGGACTTTCACAACACCCCCTAGGTCAGGGCACCGCGAGTACCGCTACCGCGAGCGGCGAAACCTCAGTGCGGCACGCGCTCCGAGGGAGCCGTCGGCCAGCCGGGCCCGGGCCCCTGCGCCGCCGGTTCGGCGCGTCGGCCGCCCCGCGCGAAGAAGTCGGCGAGCGGCAGGATCGCGGCGCCCACGGTGACCGCGTCCGGACCGAGCCGGCCCAGGTCGACGGTGACCTTCTGGGCCGGGTGCCGCAGGGCGTACGAGGCGGCGTACCGGCGTACGGCGGGCAGGAAGCGGGCGCCTAGCTGGAGGCCCGCCCAGCCGCCGATCAGGATGCGCTCGGGCTGGAAGAGGTTGATCAGGTCGGACAGGCCCGCGCCCACGTACTCGGCCGTCTCCTCCAGCATGGCGAGCGCCACCGGGTCCGCGGCCCGCCCCTCGGGCGGATACGCGCCGGCCAGCATCGCCGCCAGCGCGGTCTCCTCGTCGGCGCCCGCCGGCGTGCTCCCGCCCTCCTCGTGCCAGCGCGCGAGCAGCGACTCGGCGCCCGCGTAGGCCTCCAGGCAGCCGAGGGCACCACAGCGGCAACGGCGCCCCCGGACCCGTACCGTCAGATGCCCCCACTCGACGGCCCGCCCGTGCTCCACCTCGGGGGTGACCAGACAGGCGCCGACGCCGGAGCCGAAGAGCACGACGAGCGCGTTGCGGGCGCCGCGTCCGCCGCCGAACCACATCTCGGCCTGGCCGAGGGTCCGGGCGCCGTTGTCGATGAAGTACGGGACGCTGTCCGGGAGCGGTGAGCCGGCACGCAGGAGCTGTTCCAGCGGTACGGCGTCCCAGCCGATGGTCTGTCCGTGCACGACGGCGCCGGGGCCCGGTGTGTGTTCGACGATCCCGGGGACTCCGATGCCGACGCCGAGGAGCCGCTCGGGTGCGATGCCGGCGGCCGAGAGCACCTCGGCGATGCCGTCGCGCACATGGCCGACGATGCCCTCGACCTCGTACCGCCGCTGTGTCAACGGGCGTTCCGCGCGGGCGAGTTCGGTGAGGGTGAGGTCGAAGAGCCCGATCCGTACCCGGGTCTCCCCCACGTCGACGCCGATCATGTGGCCGCTGGTGGGGGCGACGCGCAGCAGGATGCGGGGGCGGCCGCCGTCGGAGTCGACGCTGCCGGCCTCCTCGACCAGGCCGTCGGCGATCAGCTCGGCGACGACGTTGCTGATGGAACCGGAGCTCAGTCCGGTCGCCGGGCCGAGTTCGAAGCGGCTGAGGGGGCCGTCGAAGTAGAGGCGCTGCAGCACGGCCGTACGGTTGCCCCGCCTGAGGTCCCGTACCGTGCGCCCGTTCCGCCCCGCCATGCGGCTCCCTCCCGACCAGCCTGTTCCCCACCTGCTCGAACGCTCCCCATTGTGGACCACGAGCCGGTCTACGAGGTCAGGTCCTCGATCTCGGCCAGTGCCGCCACGAGCTCCGGGGCGACGGTGTCCTGGACCCAGCGGTGCTGTGCGGCGTCGGCCGCCCGGGGGACCGTCTCCGTGAGCATGATCAGGTAGAGGTAGGAGCGGTAGAGGGCCAGGCGGAGACGGGCCGGGGCGTCGAAGTCGGCGCGCCCCCCGGCCTCCCGGTATCCGGCGAGGAAGGCGTCGTCCCGCTTGATGTCGTCGAGCAGCGCCAGGGAGACGAAGTCGGCGAGCGGGTCGCCCCAGAACATGCGCTCCCCGTCGATGAGCCCTCCGATCCGGGCCCGGCCCGACGCCCGGTCCACCAGGATGTTGCCCGGCCACAGGTCGAAGTGGACCAGGCACGGGACGGTGACCGCGTCGAGGGCGTCGTAGCCGGCCCGGAGGGTGTCCGCGACGGCGTCGGCGGGGCGGGGCAGCGCGGCCCGGTAGTGGCGGGCGTCGTCGAGGACGGCGTCGAGCATTCCGGTGAAGGCGGTGCGCCAGTCGGGGGCGAGCGGGCCGAGGGCGCCGGAGGGATAGCCGAAGGCCGGTCCGGTCACCCGGTGCAGTCGGGCGACCTGGCGGCCCAACTCCGTGCGCAGGGCGGTTCGTTCGGTGTCGGTGAGCTCGCCGTTCCAGGGTTCGCCGGGGCAGGCCGTCATCAGCAGCAGGTCCCCGTCGGCCACCACACGCGGTACGGGCACGTCCGCCTCGGCGGCCCTCCGGTAGAACTCCACCTCGGACACCAGCAGCCGGTTCTCGTGGCTCAGTCCCGGGACGGTGGACGGCGGCGGCACCTTCAGTACGTACCGGCGGCCGTCGGTGAGGAGGAGTTCCTCGACCGTGTTGTAGGTGCCGCCCGCCAGCGGACGGAGGTGGGCCAGGTGGTCCGGCGCCATGCCCGCCGCGTCCAGGATCTGCCGGGCCCGTTCCCAGGAGTCCGCCACCGTGCGCCCACCCCGCCCCTTCGGTCCCCGTCGGTCAGCCGGCCGCGTACACGTCCTCGACGTAGCGCCCGTCCGCGATCAGTGCGTCGAGCCACCGCCCGGCCGCCGCGTCGTCGGCGCCCGGCGTGCGCTCCCGGTACAGCGTACGGAACGCCTCGCGCACACCCGGCGCCATCCGCGAACCGTCCCCGCACACGTACACCCGGGCGCCCGCCCCGAGCAGTTCCCAGACCTCGTCGGCCTCGGCGGCGACGCGGTGCTGGACGAAGGCCGCTCCGTCCTGCGGGGCGGCGCTGAAGGCGGGGCGGAGCGAGACGGCGCCGGCTGCCTCGGCGGCGCGCAGTTCGTCGGCGTGCAGGAAGTCGGCGTCGGGGGCGTCGCAGCCGAAGTAGCAGAGGGCGGGGGCGAGTTCGGCGCCAGTCGCGAGTGCCGCCGTGCGGTCGGCTATGGCGCCCCGGAAGGGGGCGAGCCCGGTGCCCGCGGCGACCATGACGACGGGCCTGCCGGCGTCGATCCGGAAGGCCTCTCGGCAGGGCTGGACGCGGGCGTACACCGTGTCGCCGGGCTCGACGCGGGTGAGGTGGCCGGAGCCGGTCCCCCGGTAGAGGCCATTGCCCGAGCGGGCAGGGGCCTCCAGCAGGGAGACCATCAGGTCCGCGTGGCCGGGGTGGACGGCCGGCGAGGAGGAGATGGAGTAGTGGCGGGGGCGCAGCGGGGTGAGGATCTCCAGGAGTCGCGGCCAGTCGAGGGCGCCGCGCAGGGCCGGGAAGTCCTCGATCACCTCGACCAGGGTGCGGGGGTCGTCGGTCAGGTTCACCAGGGCCGTGCGCTCCGGTGGGCACGGGTTGGCGGCGGCGAGGGCGGAGAGCTGGGCGGCGCTCGGGCGCTCCTGCAACTCGACGTGGAGGGTGAGGAGTTGGCGTACGGTCACCGGGCGGTCGACCGCGAGGCCGTCCCGGCGGGGGCGGGTGGCGCGGATGTCCAGGACGGTGCCGAGGTCGACGCCGAGCGCGGCGGCGGCTCGCTCGACCAGGGCGGGGGCGTTGGCGGGCAGGACCGTGAGGTGGTCGGCGGTGCGGTAGGTGACGCCGTCCGGCAGGGCGACGCGGACGAAACGCTTGCGGCGGGGGTGGCCGAGGGCGGTGAGGTCGTGGGCCTCGGTGACCGTCATGGGGACGAGTCCGTGCCGTTTCGCGAGGGCGTCCAGCGGGCCTCCGGTCAGCGTGCGGACCTCGTAGGCCGTGGTCGGCTCGGGGTCGGCGGGGGCGGTGGCGTCCGGGTCGCCGTACCGCTCCAGCAGCGCCGTGCGGAGTCGGCGCGTGAAGTCCCGTACCGCGCCGGTGAGATCACCGGAGGCGTCGGCGGCCGCGCGGTCGACGAGGCGGGTGGCGCCGAGGTCGGCGAGGCGTGCGTCGAAGCGGGTGGGGACGTGCTGGTAGGTGGCGGCCCAGTTGCGGTCGCCGACGCCGAGGACGGCGTAGGTGACGTCCTCGGCGTCGGGGGCCTTCTCCAGCCAGGCGGCGAAGGCGGTGGCGTCGTCGGTGGGGCGGCCGTTGTAGGAGGCGGCGGTGATCACCACCGGGCGGTCGGTGGGCAGGCCGCCGGCGTAGTCGTCGAGGGGTGCCACCTGGGTCGCGCAGCCGATCGCGGCGGCCTCGTCGGCGAGCTGGGCGGCGAAGTCGCGGCAGGTGCCGTAGTTGCTGCCGTGCAGGAACAGGGCGCTGGTGCCGGGGCGGACGCGGGCGGGGAGCGCGGCCGTGGCGGACTCGGCCTGCGCGGCGGGGGTGGCGCCCGGCAGTGGGGTGTGTGCGCGGTCGGCGGTGGTGCGCGGGGTCAGGGTGAGGGTGAAGCCCTCGGGCTTGAGCGTGAGGGTCTCCTTGACCGTGAGGCGGTAGTCGGCGTGGTCGCGCAGCTGGTAGCGGTGGACGAGCATCGCGAGCAGCATGGTCGCCTCGTGCAGCGCGAACTGCCGCCCGATGCAGGCCCGTTCACCGGTTCCGAAGGGCTTGAAGGCGTGCACGGACCGGGTCTCCTCGGCCTCCGGTGTGAACCGCGAGGGGTCGAACAGCTCGGGGTTGTCGCCCCAGACCGGCTGCCGGTGCAGCATCGGCGTCAGCACCAGGGCGGCCTGTCCGGCGCGCAGCGCAACGCGCCCGCCGAGCAGGGTGTCCTCGCGGGCCTGCCGGGAGAACACGGCCGCCGTGGGCCACAGCCTGAGCGCCTCGTTGAGGACCTGGCGGGTGTATGCCAGCTTCCCGACCTCGTCGTAGGTCGGCTCGGGGTCGGCCCGGTCGCCCCACAGCTCGTCGACCTCGCGCCGCACGAGCTGAAGCGCGGTCGGGTGCTTGGCCAGGTAGTACAGGGCGAAGGACATCGCGCCGGAGGTGGTCTCGTGGCCGGCGATCAGGAAGGTGATGACCTGGTTGCGGATGTTGGCGGTGTCGAGGGTGGTGCCGTCCGCCGGGTGCTCGGCGGTGAGCATCAGGCCGAGGAGGTCCTCGGCGGCGCTCTGGTCCGTGCCGCTGCGGGCGGCGATGACGTCGTCGACGACCTGCGCGAGATAGGCGGAGTCGTCGCGGAAGGCCGCGTCGGCCGCCGAGTAGTCCCGGCCGGGGACCCGGGCGAGCCGGGTCATGCTCCACTCCAGGCAGCGGACCATCGACTCGACGAAGGGGTGCGGCTCGGGCCGCTCGAAGGAGCCGAAGTCGTAGCCGAATCCGGCGAGCCCGATGGTGTCCAGGGTCATCCGGGTCATGTCGTCGGGGACGTTCACCGGCCGTCCGGCGCGGGCGTCGCGGTCCCAGGAGTCGATGAGCCGACGGGCCACCTTCAGCATGACCGGGTGGTAGGTGCGCATCGAGCCCAGCGCGAAGGCGGGCATCAGGATGTCGTGCGCCTTGGCCCAGTTGGGCTCGTCGTTGTACGCGGTGAACAGGCCGTCGGCGGCGAACTCGCGGACGTTCTCCAGACCGGGCCCGATGTGCTTGGCGAACCGCTGCTCGTCGGCGAGCTCGGCCACCATGTCCAGGTCGCCCACGAACAGGGTGTCCCGCCCGTACAGCCGCCGCACGAACACCGGCCCGTGCTCCCGCATCAGCGCCATGGCCTGCTGGATCGGGGTACCGCCGGGTCCGACGGAGGTGATGTCGACGACGGGGACGCCGGGGAGGGTGTCCGTGGTCTGCGGGTGCGACGCGGTGGGGGGCATGGCGCGACAACTGCCTTTCGCGGTACGGAGTTCCTGCGATCAAGCGTGATCGACGGACACCGGCCGCCCGCGCCCCGGCACTACATGATTGTGTAGTGCCCGGCGGAACGGCGCTCTTGCGCCGAGGGAGAGGAGGTGCTCGTGGACTGGCTGCACCCGGAGGCGGTGGTGTGGCGCAACCGCGCGCTGATGGTCTTCGACCGCGTCTCCGTGCCGATCGCGGTCTGCGACGTGTACGGCGCCGTCCTGCTGGCCAATCCGGCGATGGCGGCGGAGTGCGGTACGACGCCGGGGCGGCTGCGCGGCCGGGACGTGCTGGAGCTGTTCCGGCCGCAGGAGGCGACCCAGGTGGAGCGGATCGCCGAGGCGTTGCGGCTGCGGCACCGCTCGCGGTACCAGGTGTCGGTGCGCTGGCAGGCACCCGACGGGACGGAGCGGTACGGCGAGCTGACGGCGGACCCGGTGAGCGACACGGTGGAGGAGACGCCGACGCTGCTGGTGATGCTGCGCGTCCTCGGCGACCGCGAGGCACCCGAGCACAGGCGCGCCCAGGTGGCACCGATCGAGGCCCGCATCCTGGCCCTCCTCGCGGGGGGTGCCACGACGGCGCGGGCCGCGCGGGAGACGGGGCTGACGGTGGACGGCGTGAACTACCACCTGCGACGCCTGTCGGCACGGTGGGAGGCGGCGAACCGTACGGAACTGGTCGCCCGGGCCTATGCGCTGGGCGTGCTCGCCGCCGGGGTGTGGCCGCCGGCGTCCACGGCCGGGGCCGGGTCGGCGTAGGCCGTGCCCGCGCCCTCGGGGGCGCCGAACCGTGCCAGGGTGTGCCACACCTTCTTCAGGTCCTGGAGCTCGTGACGTCCGCTCCGCGCGGCCTCCCCGATGACACGCGGGTCGACATGGCCGTCCTCGGCGATCCGTGCCCCCAGGTCGACGTACTCCTGCCCCCGGAAGCCGACGTGGCGACGCAGTTCGGACACGCTGAGGCGGTAGCCGGGGTGCCATTCGACGGGGCAGGGCAGCAGGCGGGCCGCGATCTCGACCGGGGTGCCGCGGTATCCGGCGTCCAGGACCACGGCCTCCACGTCCCGGGCCAGGACGACTCCGCCGTGGATCTGCGCCTCGACGTAGTCGTCGAGGGCGTCCCGGTCCCCGGTCTCGGCCAGGGCGAGGAGATGCAGGCCGGTGGCGATGCCGAAGTCGGTCGGTTCGGCGGCGCTGTCGGGGTAGCAGAAGGTGGCACGGGCGAGGGCCTCGCCTCTCAGACGGAAGTGGGAGGAGCCGAACCGCGGGGCGGCGCCGACGACTTGGCCGCGGAAGTTCAGCGCGCCGTACACAGGCCGCTCGGGCGGGTTCGCGTCGTCGTACGCCCCGCCGAAGATCCGGCTCTCCCAGCGCCAGCGGTCGCCGCCGAGGTGGGCGGTGAGGCCGCCGTTGCTGGTGCCGGTGACGAACTGCGAGTGGTAGGTGCCGTCGTCGGCCAGGGCGCGCAGGATCGGCACGCCCCGCACCAGCCGGTCCGGATGGAAGTTGAGGGTGATGCGCACAGCGGGGTCGAGGGGCGGCCCCGCGGAGAAGGCCGCGACGTGCCGCAGTGCCGCCCGGGCCCGTGCCCCGAGATCTCCGAAATCCACTGGCTCCCCTTCATTCCGCCTGCCTACTCTAGCTTTGAACCTAGGATCCCTAGGGTTCACGGACCGACTCCCAGGAGGCTCCCCATGAGGCCACTCGCCGAGCAGGACATCCGCAACTCATTTATCAACTGCTCGAAAGGTGAGGCCAGACGGCTGCCCCTCCCCCGCGATCTCGACGAACGCCCCTGGGACGACCTCGACTTCCTGGGCTGGCGGGATCCGGGAGCGCCCGATCGCAGCTACCTGGTGGCCGAGCGGGACGGGCGCCCGATGGGCATAAGCCTCCGCTTCCCGTCCTCGCGGCGCGGGTTCCTGCACCGCAGCATGTGCTCGGTGTGTCTGACGACCCATCCGGGCGGCGGGGTCTCCCTGATGACGGCGCGGAAGGCGGGCGCGGCGGGGCGTGAGGGCAACTCGGTGGGCCTGTACATGTGCACCGACCTCGCGTGCTCCCTCTACGTCCGCGGCAAGAAGACGGCGCGGTCGGGCGGACGCTTCGAGGAGAGCCTGACGACGGAGGAGCAGATCGCCCGGACGACGGGCAATCTGTCCTCCTTCCTCGACCAGCTGCACGCCTGACGCCCGCCCTACCGGTCCCGCAGGCGCGCCGCCTCCACCTGGTGCAGATGGATCAGGACGTCGTGAGTCCGGGCGAGCGCGATGTCGTACGGACCGTCCGGGTAGGCCGTGCCGATGGTGCGTGTCGGCCGGGCCCGGCGGAGCCAGTCGTCGGCCGGTGCCCCGACGGTCCGCAGGTCGAGCACGTAGTCCCGGTGCCGTACCCGGTCGAGGGTCCGCTCGTTGGTGCCCGGGCCAGCCGGGCCCAGGGTCCAGCGGCGGACGGTGCCGCCGTCCGGGCCGGTGGCGTTGAACGAGCCCCGGCCGAAGGTCAGGCCGACGCTCACATAGCCCGCGCCGAGACTGTCGCGCAGGAACGCGCCCTGGACCTTGGGATACTGCGCGGGGTCCTCCGGCACATGGCCGACGTGATTGTCGTGCGCCGACAGCAGCACCTTGGTGCCGGTGTGCCGCTGCCACCACACCACGTTCGCGGCCATCGCCGCGTCGCGGTAGCGCATGGCCGCGGCGATCTCGGCGGGATCCGCCACGTCGAAGGCGTACTGTCCGGCGGTCTGGTCGATCACCCTGGCCGCCTGGACGGCCCGGTCGTACGCCTCGCGGTCGGCGCCCGGAGCCTGCCGCCGCAGCAGCCGCAGCGCCTCAGCCGTGCGCTCCGCCCGCTCCACGCACTCCGCGTACGGCAGCTTCAGGTACCGCTCGATGTAGGCGCCGGTCGGCACGGTGGGCCGCAGCCCGCGGTACAACTCGGCGATCCGGGCGCTCAGCTGCGGGTGCCCGGCGGCCACGTAGGCCTCGACGGTGTCGTACACCTCGGGCCCGGTCCAGGAGATGTCGTCGCCCATGAAGCGGACGGGGTCGCCGGGGTGGCGGACGTTGTACGCGCGCATCCACTCGACGAGCCGCAGGTAGTCGGTGTTGTTCCACCACAGGTAGTCCCGCTGGAACTCCTCGCGCATGATGCGCCGCGGGTCGCCCTTGCCGTACAGGACGTAGTCGTCGAGACGCAGGCCGGTGCTCCAGGGGGCCTCCAGGGCGAAGGTGCGGAAGCCCTTCTCCTGGACGAGGTGGCGGAAGACGCGGTCCTTGAGGGCGAAGAATTCGTGCGAGCTGTGAGTGGCCTCGCCCAGGCCGACGACGTCGGCGCCGCCGATCATCCGGTCCAGGGGGCGCAGATCGCGGGTGTCGCCACCGGGCTCGACGGTGCGCAGCCGGTGGGCGGCGCGGTCGAGGGCTCCGCCGACCGTGGTGGGGGGCTGGGCCGCCGTGGCCGGGATGCCGGTCGTCAGGGCGGCGAGGATGATGAACAGGGTCAGTACTGATCCGGTCCGGTGCCGTTTCATGATCCAAGGCTCGCGGTGCCGGGTGTGCGGGGGCCATCCGGCGGTCCTCCGTACCCGGCTGCGGACAGCCCCGGGGTGACGGCGGGGGGTCTCCCCCGCACGGACCCGGACTGCCGCCCGCCCGCTCCGTCCCGCGCGGGTGTCGACGATCACCAGCCCAGCCCCTTGCCGTAGCACGGCAGTGGCGATCAATCTGGGGTTCCTTGCGGACCGGCACGTTCCGCACATGGTGGGTGGGAAGCATCGGTGGAAAGGGAACAGCCCGAGGATGCGAGAGGCACGTGAGGGGACGCCGGTCCGGGAGCGGCTGGCGAAGCTGCGCCGGGACCCCGTGGTGGTCCAGACGCTGCGTTCGGCGGCCGCGGCGACGATCGCGTACGTCATCGCGCTGCGCCTGAGCCCCGAGGCGGCGCCCCTGACGGCACCCCTGACCGCGCTGCTGGTCGTCCAGGTCACCTTCTACGCCACCCTCACCAACGGCATTCGCCGCGTGAACTCGGTGGTGGCCGGCGTCCTGGTGGCCATCGCCTTCAGCCTCCTGGTCGGTCTGACCTGGTGGAGCCTCGCCCTGCTGATCGTGGCTTCGCTGGCGGTCGGCCATCTGGTGCGCGTGAACGAGTACGTGCCCGAAGTGGCGATCAGCGCGATGCTGGTCCTCGGGGTCACGACCGTCGGGGACACCGCGTGGGCGCGGGTCGTGGAGACGCTGATCGGCGCGGTGGTCGGGCTCGGCTTCAATCTGCTGCTCGCGCCGCCGGTGTGGGTGGAGGAGGCCGGTGAGTCGATGGAGGCCCTGGCCCGCCGGCTGCGGCAGTTGATGCTGCGCATCGGCGAGGAGGCCGCGGGACGACAACCCGTCGAGCAGGCGGCGGCCCGGCTGCACGAGGCGCGCCGGCTCGATCACGACATCGTGGAGGTGGACGCCGATCTCCGGCAGGCCGAGGACAGCCTGCGGCTCAATCCGCGGGTGCGCGACAGCCTGCTGCACCGGGTGGTGCTGCGCACCGGGCTGGACACGCTGGAGATCTGCACGGTCGTGCTGCGGGTGCTCGCGCGCACCCTCACCGATCTCGCCAAGCAGCGTGAGCCGGAGCCGCTGTTCGAGAAGGAGACGGGCGCCGTCGTCGAGCAGTTGCTGTCCGAGATCGGCGACGCGGTGGTCAGCTTCTCGGTGCTGGTCACCACGCACGTCAGCAGCAACGCCGAATCGGCGGAGTCCCGGCTGTCGGCGGAGCTGCGCACGGCGGCCGGCACCCGCGACCGGCTCGCCGTGCTGCTGCGCGAGGAGGCCGAGCGCGAGGGCCGGCACTGGCAGTTGCTGGGGGCGGTACTGACCGAGGTGAACCGCATCATCGACGAGCTCGACACCGAGCACCGCTCGCGGCGTCTGCTGGAGGAACTGGACCGGGTGTCGCAGGAACAGCGGGTACGGATCCCGCGCCTGAACCGGATCCGCGAGCGCATGGGCGTTCAGGAACAGCTGTGGCGGAACCGTACGGGGATGGGCGGACGTTCTCGATAGGGAGCGCCGGACGGGGCCGGCGCCGCTGAGCGAGGGAGCGGGCCGATGGCCGAGGCGACGGTACGGATCGACGGGGGCACGCTGCGGCTGCCGGGCGGGGTGGCGGTGCGGTTCATCCGTACGCTGCGGCTGCCGGAGAAGGGCACGCATCCGCTGCCGCCGGGGCTCGGCGAGTTCCCCGTCCGGCGGGTGGCGGACTATCCGGACACCGTCCCCGAGGAGTGGCTGGCGCGCGGCGGAGTGATGCTCCCGGTGTATCTGCGCGAGGCCATGTGGCTGAGCTTCGCCGGCACCACCGAGCCGGCCGCCCTCCAGGTCGGCGTGGGCAAGGTGTGTGCCGTCTCGGGCAAGCCCTGGAGCGACCGCCTGTCGCGCAAGCCGCAGAACTACGTCGTCCTGCCCCGCCAGCCGTGGCTGGACGGCATCAACTCCGGGAAGGGCACGGTCCGGCAGTTCGTGGCGGTGCCGCTGGGCCTGGGCGCCACCGTCGAGGGCCAGGTCACCGGCGAGGAGGTCTGGGGCGGTGTCCAGTTGCAGTCCTTCGCGCTGCGGGAGCCCCTGCTCGCCGCTTGGCGCGAGGAGGAGCGGCTCCGGGCGGAGCGGGCGCGGGCGATGCCGCAGTTCGGCGGCTACGGCGCCGCGATGCCGATGGCCGCACCGCCCGCACCGGGCGCGGTCCCGGCACCCGCCGCCGCTCCGGACGGCCGGGCCCGTCGGGCCGCCGCGGCGATGGGCCTGGGCGTCGGAGGTTCGATGCGGCAGGAGGTCTACGAGGACGACCGGCCGCTCTCCGACTGGGCCGAGCGCCCGGGCGGCCGGGTCTTCGTCCATCTGGTGACGCCTCCGGAGTGGCGCCGTATCACCGGTGAGGCTCCCCCGCCGTCGCCGGTGGACCGGGCCGCGTACACCAGGGCGGGGCTGCCCTGGTTCGACTACTACGACCAGGACGCCGAGGATCTCGCGCCGACGGACACGCTGGGGGCGGTGAAGCCGGTCGGGGACTGGCTCGGCGACGATCATGAGCCCTGGCAGGCGCCCACGCCGGGCCAGGTGAAGCCGCTCAAGGACGCGCAGGGCGAACCGGTGGCGGACGGGGACTGGTAGACAGCCCTCCATTGCATCCTGCGCAATAGCCGTTGCTCTTCTTGCGCTCAACGGGTGATCCACGCCAAGGTGGCTGTCGCGACCACGACGACCGACTACCTGAGGTGTGGACATGGGCAGTGGTGGGCTGAGCAGGCGCCGATTCGTCGGAACCCTCGCGGGATCGGCCGCGGGGGTGACGCTCCCGGCGGCCACGGCGTGCGACGCCGCGCCCGCTCCCACGGAAACGGCGGACGCGACCACTTCCAAGGCCGGCACCGAGGCCCGTCCGAGCGCCCAGACCGAGAGCCGTGAGCCGTCCGGACCGCGCCCGCTCCACCTCGGCACCTACACCTCCGTCGAGGGCGGCGGCAAGGGCATCGGCCTCGCCACGTACGACCCGGTGACGGGCCGAATCACCGGCACCGGCACGATCACGGACGTCCCCGACCCGTCCTATCTGGCGCCGCACCCGAACGGCCGGACGCTGTACGCGGTCAATGAGCGCGAGGACGGTGCCGTCACCGCCGTGCGCCTGGCCGACCGCAAGGTGCTCGGGAGCCGGAGCACCGGGGGTGCGGCCCCCTGCCATCTGTCGGTGCATCCGAGCGGGCGCTGGCTGCTGAGCGCCAACTACGGCACGGGCAGCGTGGCCGTGCACCCGATCGACGCCTCGGGCGCGCTCGGCGAGCGCACCGACCTGGTCACGCACTCCGGTCCGGCGCCCGGCCCCGGCCAGGACGGCCCGCACGCCCACCAGATCATCACCAGCCCCGACGGCGGCCACGTCCTCGCCGTGGACCTGGGCACGGACACGGTGTACACCTATCGCCTCGACCAGAAGACCGGCACGCTCACCGAGGTCGCGCGGGCGCGGACGAAGCCGGGCGCGGGCCCGCGCCATCTGACCTTCCATCCGGGCGGCCGGTACGCGTATCTGGCCAACGAGGTCGACAACACCGTCGCGGTCTGCGCCTACGACCCGGGCACGGGCCGGGTGACCATCGGCGAGGAGCAGGAGACGGGCACGGGTTCCGGCACCAGCTATCCGGCGCAGATCGTGGTGACGCCGAACGGCCGGTTCGCCTATCTCGCCAACCGGGGCCACAACAGCCTCGCGCGCTACGCGGTGGAGGCGAAGGGCGCCCGGCTCAGACTGCTCGGCACGGTGCCGGTGTCCGGGGACTTCCCCCGGCAGGTCGCCCTCTCGCCGGACGGCGCGCTGCTGTTCGCGGCGAACCAGCGGTCGAGCACCGTGAGTGTCTTCCTCGTCGACGACAAGAGCGGTGAACTGCGACTCGCGGGCGATCCGTTCGCGTCACCCGTCGCCGTCTGTGCGCTGCCGCTGTAGGGCGCGGGGGCAGGAGGCGGCGCTGGCCTGGGCGAGCAGGACGTGCATGCGTTCGGTGAGTTGCGCGACGTCGTCGGCGGGCCGGTGGAACGGCAGTCGTACGTCACCGTCGGAGCGGGCGCGCTCGATGCGAAGGGTCAGTCCGTGCCGGTCGACGGCGAGGGGCTGGACGCGGACGGCGCCGTGCAGGCTGTCGGAGTCGACGAGGCGGGTGAGGCGCTCGACGGCGTCCGGATGGCAGTCGGCGAGGTGGGTGAGCAGCCGGGCCTCGGCGGTGGCCAGCGGGTCGGGCGCGGCGACGGCGAACTCGTCGAGGCCGACGACCACGGCGCCGGACGGCTGCCGCAGCACCACGCGGGTCGCCCGGAAGGCCAGTCTGCCGTCCTCGGGGGTGAACCAGCCGGACATCCAGAGCCGCGTGCGGATCCGCCCCCGCACGGGCACGGGTGCGACATCGGCGAACTCCAGGACGGCGGACGGCTCGCCGCGGGGCGCGCAGATCGTCGCCGTGACGAGCACGCTGTCCTCCGGCACGTCCAGCAGGACAGCGCCGTCCTCGGTCACCGTGTGCGCGCCGACGAGTTCCTCCCGGCAGCTCTCCGCGGTCACCCCGCAGGACCACGCACCGGCGAGCACCGACCGGGCCCGTTCCGCCGCGGAAGGTGCCGCCGTCCAGGCTTGGCTGTCACCCATCCCGTTCCTCCTTAGGTAAGCCTTGCCTAACCTATCGAAGATCGAGCCGCACGCCAACCAGCCACGCCCTTCCCGCGCGATGTCTTTGCGGGCGCCCGGCACTCAGGGCGTGATGACACCCAGCAGGGCGCGGGCGCACAGGTCGCGCACCTGCTCCCGGGAGAGGTCCGAGCCGCGCAGCCACTCCAGGCAGACGGCGGTGGTGAACGCCAGCCAACCCCGCACAGCGAGCCGGACATCGGGTCGCCCCTCGAAGACCGGGCCGAACTCGGGGTCCGCCGCCATCGCCGCCAGGATCTGCCGCTCCTGGCGGGCCAGGGCCCGTTGGTAGACCTTGCGCACGGCCTGGTCGCCGGCCGCGTCGGCGCGATGAAAGGCCCGGTAGCCGTGGGCGTGGGCCTCGACGTACTCCAGATAGGTGTCGAGTCCGGCGGCGAGCTGCTCGCGGACCGGGAGGCCCGGCACGGCGGCCGTCATCCGCAGCATGCGCTCGCTCTCGCGCTCCACGACGGCCGCGAAGAAGTCCCGCTTCGTCGGGAAGTAGTGGTAGAGCAGCCCGCGTGAGACACCGGCGATCTCGGCGACCTGCTCGATCCACACCTCGTCGTACGGGCTCTCCGAGAACAGCCGCGCCCCGACGGCGAGGAGCTGCTCACGGCGCTCCTCGGTGCTGAGCCGGCGACGTGTGCGCTCACCCTGGTCCGCGGCCATGCCCGCACTTTACTTGACGTGGATTCAACAGCGGGACCAGACTGAAACGCGTTATTGAACTCACGTACAACGAGCTCAACGTGCCGCTGGATCAAGGGAGATCGCGTCATGGCGCAGGCAACGACCGGATCCGGACTTCCGAAGGGGTTCCGCAGCGCCGAGCAGGGCTGGCCGGAGCTGTCCCGCATCCCGCATCCCCCGCGCCGGCTGCCGCTGCTCGGCGATGTTCTCGGCGCCGGCAGGCGTACGCCGCTCCAGGACTCCCTGCGGTACGCCCGGCAGTTGGGGCCGATCTTCCGGCGCAGGGCGTTCAACCGGGAGTTCGTGTTCGTGTGGGGCGCCGAACTCGCCGCCGACATGGCGGACGAGGCGCGGTTCGCCAAGCACGTGGGGCTCGGCATAGCCAATCTGCGGCCCGTGGTCGGGGACGGGCTGTTCACGGCGTACAACCACGAGCCGAACTGGCAGCTGGCGCACGACGTACTGGCGCCGGGTTTCAGCCGGGAGGCCATGGCGGGCTACCACCCGATGATGCTGGCCGTGGCCGACCGGCTCATGGACCACTGGGACCGCGCGGTGGTGACGGGCCGGACAGTGGACGTGCCGGGCGACATGACCAAGCTGACCCTGGAGACCATCGCGCGCACCGGGTTCGGCCATGACTTCGGTTCCTTCGAACGGGCGCGTCCGCATCCCTTCGTGACGGCGATGGTCGGCACGCTCACCTACGCCCAGCGCCTCAACACCGTGCCGACGCCGTTCCTGCTCCGGCGCGCCGCGCGGCGCAACCAGGACGACATCGCCCGCCTCAACCGTACCGTCGACGATCTCGTCCGCGCCCGTACGGCGAGCGGCGGCGGGGGCGGTGACCTGCTGGGCCGGATGCTGGAGACGGCCCACCCCGAGACCGGGGAGCGACTGTCCCCCGAGAACGTCCGCCGGCAGGTGATCACCTTCCTGGTGGCCGGCCACGAGACCACCTCGGGTGCGCTCTCCTTCGCCCTGCACCATCTCTCCCGGCACCCCGAGGTCGCCGAGCGCGCCCGCGCCGAGGTCGACCGTGTCTGGGGCGACACGACGACGCCCGGCTACGACCAGGTGGCGCGGCTGCGGTATGTGCGCCGGATCCTGGACGAGTCGCTGCGGCTGTGGCCGACCGCGCCGGCCTTCGCCCGGGAGGCCCGCGAGGACACCGTGCTCGGCGGGGCCCACCCGATGCGGCGGGGCGCCTGGGCGCTGGTGCTCACGGCGATGCTGCACCGTGATCCCGAGGTGTGGGGCGCGGACGCCGAGCGGTTCGATCCGGACCGCTTCGACCCGCAGGCCGTACGGACGCGTCCGCCGCACACCTTCAAACCGTTCGGGACGGGGGCGCGGGCCTGCATCGGGCGCCAGTTCGCGCTGCACGAGGCCACGCTGGTGCTGGGCCTGCTGCTGCGCCGGTACGAGTTCGGGAGCGACCCGGACTATCGGCTGCGGGTGACGGAGCGGCTGACACTGATGCCGGAAGGGTTGCGGCTGCGTCTGGAGCGGCGGGCGCCCGGCGCGGCCCCTACGGCGCCTGCCCCGACCGGCACCGCCGAGGCGGCTGCGTCAGACGTCCGCTGTCCAGTGCACCGGGCGACCGACTGAGGCGGGCAGCCGGGTGCCCGCGCTGCCGCGGGCCCCGTTCAGCTGGGGCTGGGTCAGGAAGAAGGCACCCGTCAGGTCGGCGTCCGTGAGGTCGGTGTCGCGCAGGTCGGCGCCGATGAGGTCCGCCCCGCGCAGGTCGGCGCCGGTGAGGTCGGCGGCGATCAGGTAGGCACCGCGCAGGTTCGCGCCGCGCAGGTCGGCGCCCGCCAGTCGGGCGCCCATCAGGTCGGCGCCCCGGCGGTTCTTCCTGCGGCCGCCGAATCCGGCCCGGGCCAGTTCGCTGGCCTTGAGCAGGAGGACGTTGACGTCCTGGCGGTGTGCGGCCACGTCCAGCGCCGCGAGCTCGTCCGGGGCCTGGCGGGTGAGCGCCTCGGTCCGGTCCAGGATCTGACGCAGCTCGCCGTGGAGGGGGCGGGCGGCGGGCAGGGTGAGGGCCTCGGTGAGGTACCAGAGCAGTTCGTGGAGCTGACGGACGACCGGGAAGACGTCGAACATCTGCCGGGCGCGCTCCCGGGAGCCCGTCCGCCAGTCCTGGCCGCCGAAGGTGACCTGCGCGACCTTCTGGCCGGCGCCGAAGCAGTCGTAGACCGTGCAGCCCGTGAAGCCGGTCTGCCGGAGCCGGTCGTGGATGCCGCACCGGTGGTCGTCGCGCAGGTTGTGGCAGGGCTTCCCGGCCGCCTTGTCGACCGCGAAGTCGGCGGAGGCGGCGAAGGGCAGCGCCACACAGCACAGTCCGAAGCAGCTGGCGCAGTCGCCGCGCAGGTCGGCCCGGTCGAACATCTGATCTTGCATACCGTTCAGCATACGGAACAGACGACGTACCGATGCGTGCCCTGCGCGGCGACCGGCCTTCCGCTTGCCTCCCTCAGCCGGCGAGGTCCGGCAGATCGAGGGCGGCCAGCCGCTCGGGGTCGGCCAGGATATACATCTCGGTGATCCGGCCGCCGACGACGGTGACGCCCATGACCGACTGCGGTCGGCCTTCGGGGGCGTTGAGCACCCCGACCGTGCCGTTGACGGACACGAGCCGCATGTACCGCGCGAACTGCCGGAAGAGCATGGCCTGTTCGGCCACCGGCCGCGCACCGCGCACCACCTTGGACGCCGCCGCGCCACCGATCAGCGGTCCGGAGTCGACCCGCAGCACGATGTCGGGGTCGAGGACCGCGAGCAGCGCCTCGAAGTCCCCCGCCCGGGAGGCGGCCATGAAGGCGTCGAGTACCCGGCGCTGTCTGCCGAGGTCGGGCTCGGTGGACGGAGTGGCGCCCTTCACCCGGCGCCGGGCGCGGCTGGCCAGTTGCCGGGTGGCGGCCGAGGAGCGCTCCACGATCGGCGCGATGTCGTCGAACGGCACCGCGAACATGTCGTGCAGCACGAACGCGATCCGCTCGGCGGGCTCCAGCGTCTCCAGCACCACGAGCAGGGCCAGGCCGACAGAGTCCGCCTGGAGCACCTCCTGCTCCGGGTCGATCGTCGACAGCGGTCTGATCACGGGGTCCGGGACGAAGGTGTCGTCCAGCGGCTCCTCGTGGCGGCGGGTGCGCGAGCGCAGCAGGTCCAGGCAGACCCGGCCCACCACCGTGGTCAGCCAGCCGCCGAGGTTCTCGATGGTGTCCGCGTCGCCGCGGCTCAGCTTCAGCCATGCCTCCTGGACGGCGTCCTCCGCCTCGGCCGACGAGCCGAGCATGCGGTAGGCGACCGCTCGGAGACGGCCGCGGTGCTCCTCGAAGCGGTCCGCCAGCAGGTTCGTGTCGCTCACCGGCTGAACAGTTCGAACGCCACGGCCGGCTTCCCGCCGAACCGCTTCCCCGTCGCCTCGGCGTTCCCGGTGAGGAAGCCGCGGGCGTACGTCTCCGGGTCCTGGTCCGTCAACGCCTCGATGTAGGTGCGGTGTTCGAGCAGCGAGCGCACCCCGCGCTCCAGCCCCGCCGTCGCGTCCACGGCGTGCGTGGGTGTGCTGGATCCGGCGACGGCGACCCAGCGGACACCGTCCCAGGGTTCCAGGCCCTGCTCGACGAGGTCCGGGAAGATCCAGCGGTTGCCCGCGTCCCCGGCCGCGTCCAGCGTGGCACGGCCGACGGCCACATGGTCCGGGGTGTTCCAGGCGACGCCGCCCCAGGTGTCCCGGTGGTTGAGCGTGATCACCAGCTCGGGCCGGTGCCGGCGGATCGCGGCGGCGATGTCGCGGCGCAGGGCGAGGCCGTACTCGATCACGCCGTCCTCGTGGTCGAGGAACTCCACCGCCGACACGCCCACCACCGCGGCGCTGGCCCGCTGCTCGCGCTCCCGCAGCGGGCCGCACTTCGCGGGTTCCAGGGTGTCTATGCCGGCCTCGCCGCGGGTCGCCAGGACATAGGTGACCTCACGACCGGCGTCGGTCCAGGCAGCGATCGCCGCCGAGCAGCCGTACTCGAGATCGTCCGGGTGGGCGACGACGGCGAGCGCGCGCTGCCAGTCGGCCGGCATGGACTTCAGCTGAGTGATCGTCGGCTCCGTCATGGGGTCAGCCTAGGACATGATCCGCGCTCTCCTCAGTGCGTTCTCAGCGCTCCGCGCTTTGTCAAGACCCGAATCTTCGAGACATGACGTGCGGGACTTCGATCATGCCTAGTTGATCCCAGCACCCCACAACGACACGGATGGAGATCAGCGGCAATGAATTCTGGGGATAATTTCGACGGACTCTCCATGGCCCGCGTGGTCACGGAACACGTACGGCAGACCGGAAAGCATTTCCTGTCGGAACGCATGCTGACCGAGTTGAGCAGTATTCGAGGTCGGCATGCGAAGCGCTGTCCGTTTTTCGACGCATTTCTCGAATGCCTGCTGGACAAACACGAGGGGCGCTACTGGAACCGGACCTATCTTGCGCTGCCGCTCCTGGAGCTCCTCCTGGACGACCAGCACTCCGAGCTGAGCCCCGACCACCTGTCCACCCTGCTGGTGTCCGACGCCATGCGGTTCGAGCTGGAGACGGCGGGCGGGTCCTTCGAGCCGCCTTCCCGCGGCCGTCCGGATCCCCTGACGCTGGCCAAGCGGCTGCGGCATGCCGTGCGTTTCCTGGGCGCCGATCTCAGCGGGACGGCCGCCGTGGACCTGGAGGACTTCGTCGACCGGTTGCCCAGGCCTCCGGCGACCGATGCCGGCCGGTGGTTCGACGTCACCGTCCATCCCGTGTACGTGCTGCATGACGAATATTTCTTCATCCGCCTCCTCCAGACCCACGAAATGCTCTTCACGGCGATCTCGACCGACATGCGGGCAGCGATCGGAGCGCTGCGTGACGGGCGACTGGAAGCGGGCGTGGAGCGCATAGATCACGCGACCGCGACTTTCGAGCGCGCCGCGATACTGTTCCGGATCATTGCGACGATGCGGGCCGATCAGTTCTCCACGTTCCGGCAATTCACGCAGGGGGCCAGTGCCATTCAGTCCGAACAGTACAAGCGGTTCGAGATTCTGTGCGGCCGTCCGCCTGCCCCGCGCCTGCATTCGGCCGCCTTCACGAGCGTGCCCGCCGTGCGGGACGAGGCGGAGAATCCTGTGCGGGACAGCGTCGCTCAGGCATATCTCGACCTCCGCTGCGCGGGCGCATTCGGCCAGGACGAGTGGCGTCTGCTCGACGCGGCACTCGGCAGGCTGGAGACCAGGCACCAGCGCTGGAAGTCCACCCACCGCAGCATTGCCGTGCGCATGCTCGGCAATGCGCACGGCTCCGGTTACACCGACGGCGTTCCCTACCTGACCAAATGTCTGGAGAATCGGCTGTTCTGGCAGCTCAGCGCGCGATGAGCCCGGCCCGCGCCCTGCTGCCCGCCGTCCCGCCCCCGTCAGGCCTCGTCACGGGTGAGTGCCAGCAGCCGGTCCAGGACACGGGGGCCGCCGGCCCGAACACCGTCGTGCTCGAACTCGTCGGTGACCCAGGTGCGCAGCCCGCGGATCGTGCGGGCGGTGGCGAGGGAGTGGGCGGTGTCGACGTACATGTCGTCGTGGTAGACGGCCGCCGCGACCGGCACCTCGTTGGCGGCGAGGCGCGCCGGGTCGTACAGCGGGGTCCAGTCGGTGCGGGCGGCGAGGAGTTCGGCGGTCTCGCGCAGCGGGCGCAGCGCCGGGTCGCAGTCGAACATCCAAGGGTGGATGGTCTCGCCGGTGAACAGCAACGGCCCGTCGCCGGCGAGGGCCTTGGCCGCGTCGAACTGCGGGAACTCGGCGCGCACGCGCTCGGCGGACCAGTTGGTGGGGCGCGTGTCCTGGCCGTAGATCGCCTCGTGGACCAGGGCGTACAGCGGGTGGCTCGCGTACGACAACAGGCCCTGGACCTCCTCCTGGAAGGCGTCCGAGAGGGCCTGGCCCCCCGGGGTGCGCACGAAGGCGTCCTCCAGCAGGTAGTGCAGACGGTGGCTGCCCTCGCTGCCGCCGAGGACGATGCCGAGGGACTGGAAGGCCTCGGCGGTGAGGCGGTAGCCGTTCGGCAGGACCACGTCGCCTCCGAGGAGGTGGTCGGCGATGCGGCGGGCGCGCTCGACGTCCTGCGGGTAGCGGGCGTAGTGCGCGGCGACCTTGCGCTCGATGCGCGGGTAGGCCGCGCGGTAGACGTCGTCGGCGTGGGCGTCGAGGGAGGGCAGGCCACCGGTGACGACGGCGGCGGTCAGGCCCTCGGGGGCGGTGGAGAGGTAGTTGACGGTGCAGAAGCCGCCGAAGCTCTGGCCGAGGACGGTCCAGGTGGCGCCGCCGGTCACGTCGCGGCGGATCGCCTCGCAGTCGCGGACGATCGAGTCGGCGCGGAAGTGGGTGAGGTAGTCGGCCTGTTCGGCCGGGCCGCCGCGCAGTGGGAGCGTCTGGCGGTTGGCGGGCGTGGAGTGGCCGGTGCCGCGCTGGTCGAGCAGCAGGACGCGGTACTCCTTCAGCGCGCGGCCGAGCCAGGAGCCCTTGCCGACGAAGCGGTTCGCGCCGAAACCGGGGCCGCCCTGGAGGTAGACCAGCCACGGCAGGTCCTGGTTCGCCTTGTCGGTGGCGACGACCTCACGGGCGTAGAGCTCGATCGTCTCGCCCTTCGGGGCGTCGTGGTCGAGGGGCACGGTGAAGTGGCGGTCGGTGAGGACGACGCCGGGCTGGCGGTAGCTGACGGTCAACAGGGCTCCCGGGACGGATGGTTTTTCGGGCCGCGTCCCAGTTCAGCACATGTTCGTCCGTCGACCGACCCCCAGGATCATGAAATCGTACTGAACGGCCGATCAGCGGGCGGCGAGGCTGGATCGCCGTACCACGAGCTCCGGCTGGAGGACGACCCTGCGGTGCTCGTGCTTCTTCGCCCCGGTCTCCTCCTCCGTCTCCTCCAGCAGCATCTCCGCCGCGAGGGTGCCCATGGTGACGGCCGGCTGCCGTACGGAGGTGAGGGGGACGGCCGCGGCGGCCGCGAACTCGATGTCGTCGTAGCCGACGATCGCGAGGTCGTCGGGGACCTTTATCCCGGCCGCGTACATGGCCTGGAGGACGCCGAGGGCGAGGAGGTCGTTGGCGCAGAAGACGGCGGTGGGGCGGTCGGCGAGGCCGAGGAGGCGGGCGCCGGCGTCACGGCCGGCGGCGACGTCGAGCCGCTCGGTGGGCAGTTCACGCAGGTGCTCGGGGCCGAGGCCCGCCTCCTCCAGCGCGTGCAGGGCGCCGGTGCGGCGGTCGCGGACCTGGTTGAGGCCGGGCGGGCCGCTGACGTAGGCGATGGAGCGGTGCCCGGCGTCGACGAGGTGGCGCACGGCCAGCGCGCCGCCCGCGACGTCGTCGACGGAGACCGAGCACTCGGTGGTGCCCTCGGCGACGCGGTCGACGAGGACGAAGGGGATGTTGTGCCGCCGGAACGTTTCGATGTTGCGGCCGGTGGCGTCGGCGGGGGTCAGCAGCACGCCGCGTACCCGCTGCTCGGCGAAGAGCGACAGGTAGTCGGCCTCCTCGCCGGCGCTCTGCGCGCTGTTGCAGACCATCACGCCGAGCCCGGCGTCGCGCGCGGTGCGTTCGGCGCCGCGCGCCACGTCGACGAAGAAGGGGTTGCCCATGTCGAGGACGAGCAGCCCCATGATGCGGCTGCGGCCCGCGCGCAGCTGGCGCGCGGACTCGCTGCGGACATAGCCCAGCCGGTCTATCGCGGACTGCACGCGCGCCCGGGTCTCGGCCGCGACCGCGTCCGGGCGGTTGATGACGTTCGAGACCGTGCCGACGGAGACTCCGGCGGCACGGGCGACGTCCTTGATACCCACCGACTGGGTCATCGGGCAGGGACCTCCAGGGAGACGAGGGGCGGCGGGAAGGCACATTACCGTCATGCCGCCCACAACGGCTGTGGTCAGGCAGGCAGACGGAAGTTGAGGTTGCGCAGCGCCGAGGGCGTCGTACCGCTGGACTTCTCCTGATACATGATCGACAGGAAGTTGTCCTGGGCGACGCGGGTCTCGTCGATCACGACCTCACCGAAGGCGTTGAGTCCGGCGGTGACGCCGTCGTACAGCACCGTCCAGTCCGTGTATCCGGAGGCCTTGGAGGCTCCGGCTATCCGGCAGAACGGGAAGATCGCGTACGCGTTGTCGTACTTGTCCAGGATCAGCTTGGTGCGCTGGCTGGAGTTCAGCGGGACCGGGATCTCGGTCTTCTGCCAGGTGCCGGAGGAGTTCTTTCGGACGTGGAAGGCGCGGCCGTTGGCGGTGCGGTCGGCGACGTAGTTCGTGGTGCACTGCCCGAAGCGGCCGGGGACGTAGCTGATGATCGCGTGCGGCAGGCCCGCGGAGTCGGTGAACTGGCTCTCCTGGTTCATCAGGGAGTGGTCCGGGTTGAGCGGGTCGATCACCAGGCCGCTGTCGGTGACGGCGACCTTGTCGGAGCCGCCGGTGACGCCGACGACGGTGCCGGCGTTGTTGCGCCAGGTGCGGCCGCGGTCGTCGGAGTAGACGTAGCCGGTGTCGTGGTTGGTGATGCCGCCGCCGTTGCACATCACGGCGCCGTTCTGCTCACGCCAGGTGAAGAACGAGTGCAGCCGGCCGTTGCGGTCGTAGTCGATGCCGTGCAGGTACATGTTGCGGGCGGTCGAGGAGCCGTGCTCGCTGGTGTACGTGCCGGTGGAGCTGCTCCACTCGCCCAGGTTGGTCCACTTCGAACCGTCGTACTCGGCCAGGGCGTTGCGGCCGTTGCCGGAGATGGCGACCCGGTAGCTGAGCTGGAGCTTGCCGTCGGGGGTGGAGACGAACTGCGGGTAGGTGAACTGCGAGGTGAGCGCGAGTCCGTCCAGGGTGGACTGGGGTGCGCCGAAGCGGCTCGCGGTCCAGCTCAGGCCGTCCGGGTTGTCCATGAGGCCGGCGACCGACTTGACGTAGGTGAAGCCGTCGCTGTGCGAGTCCATGTTGAGGTGGAGACGGCCGTCGACCTTCGAGAGGCCCATCGAGATGACGTTGTGGGAGTCGTTGTAGCGGAGCGTGTGGCCGACCTTGACCGTGGACCAGGTGCTGGAACCGAACTTGCGCCGGCCGACGACGGCGTTGCGGTCGGCGGTGTACCAGACGGCGTACTGGTAGCCCTTGTAGGTCAGCAGGCCGTTCTTCTGGAAGGCGTTGTTGTTGACCAGGCCGTCGTACGACACGAAGAAGATGGCCTGGGTGTCGAGCGTGGTGGTGCCGGTCAGGGTCACCGACGGGCCGGGGTCAGCGGCACGGGCGGTGCCCGCGCCGAGGGCGGGGGTCATCACGGCTCCGGCCAGGGCGGCGCCCAGCAGCGTACGTCTCTTCATCTCGGGGGACTCCATTGTCGGCGAGGGGCGGGGAGGGGGAACGCGGGGGTCAGGCGAGGTGGAACACTTCGGTGAGCGGCTTCATGGCCTCGTCGGGTCGGGCGCCGTCCAGCGACTCGAAGAACGGCGCCATCTCCTTCTGCCAGCGGGCGTTGACCTCGGCGGCCTCCATGCCGGCCTGTGCGGCGGCGAAGTCCTCGGTCTCCAGGTAGCCGACCAGGAGGCCGTCCTCCCGCAGGAAGAGCGAGTAGTTGTGCCAGCCGGTGGCGGAGAGTGCTTCGAGCATCTCCGGCCACACGGCGGCGTGCCGCTCGCGGTACTCGTCCAGGCGGTCCTGGCGGACCTTCAGCAGGAAGCACACGCGTTGCATCAACAACCCTCCAGATCCTAGAAGTTGAACTGGTCGATGTTCTTGGCGTCGAACACGGTCGGCTTGCCGAGGCTGATCACGCCGTCCTTGCCGATGGTGTACTCGCCCATGTCGCCGGCCTTGAAGGTCTCGCCCTCCTTGCCGGTGATCTGCCCGGAGGACAGGGCGACCGCGGTACGGGCGGCCAGCTCGCCCAGCTTCGCCGGGTCCCACAGCTCGAACGCCTCGACGGTGCCGTTCTTGACGTACTTGCGCATGTCGTTGGGGGTGCCGAGGCCGGTCAGCTTGACCTTGCCCTTGTACTTGGAGCCCGACAGGTACTGGGCGGCCGCCTTGATGCCGACGGTGGTCGGGGAGATGATCCCCTTCAGGTTCGGGTACTCCTGGAGCAGGCCCTGGGTCTGCTGGAAGGACTTCTGGGCGTCGTCGTCACCGTAGGCGACCTTGACGAGCTTGATGTCCTTGTACTTGGGGTCCTTCAGCTCCTGCTTCATGAAGTCGATCCAGATGTTCTGGTTCGTCGCCGTCTGCGCGGCGGACAGGATCGCGATCTCGCCCTTGTAGTCGATCTGCTCGGCGAGCAGCTGCACCTCGGTGCGGCCGAGGTCCTCGGCGGAGGCCTGCGAGACGAAGGCGTTGCGGCAGTCCGGGGTGGTGTCGGAGTCGTAGGTGACGACCTTGATGCCGTTCTTCATGGCCTGCTTGAGCGCGGTGCACAGGGCGCCCGGGTCCTGCGCGGAGACGGCCATCGCGTCGACCTGCTGCTGGGTGAGCGTGTTGACGTACGAGACCTGCCCGGCGGTGTCGGTGGCGCTGGAGGGACCGACCTCCTTGTAGTTGGAGCCCAGTTCCTTCAGGGCCGCCTCGCCGCCCTTGTCGGCGGAGGTGAAGTAGGGGTTGTTGACCTGCTTGGGCAGGAACCCGACGGTCAGCCCCTTCTTCAGCTCGGCGTTCGGGTCGGCCTTACCGCCGGTGGCGGCGGAGGCGCCCTCGTTCTTGACGTCCTCCTTGGTGGTGCCGCCGCAGGCGGTGGCGGCCAGGGCGAGTGAGGTGACGGCGGCGAGGGCCGCGCAGGTACGGCGGATGGATGCCTTGCGCATGCTGGGTTCCTTTTTACGAGGTGAGGTGGAGCGCCCCTGAAAGGGGAGCGGGGCTGTTTCGATATGCGGCTGTCGCCGCGTGGGCGCGACCAGCCACATACGGCCGGAGGCTCGAAGACCGCCTTGCTAACGCAGCGCTTGCGCTCTGCGCCCGGCCCTTGCGACGGAGATCTGCCGTGCGACCCGGGGGCCGAGCACGGAGAGGACGAGCAGGACGCCGGTGACGACGATCTGCGACTGGGCGGAGACGTCCTGGAGGCTCATCACGTTCTGCAGCGCGCCGAGCAGGAAGACTCCCGCGATCGCACCGCCGAGCGTGCCCTTGCCGCCGTCGAAGTCGATACCACCGAGCAACACGGCGGCCACAACCGAGAGTTCGAGCCCGGTGGCGTTGTCATAGCGAGCGCTCGCGTAGTGCAGCGCCCAGAAGATCCCGGTGAGCGAAGCCATCAGCCCCGTCACCGTGAACAGGATCAGCTTCTGCCGCTTCACCCGGATCCCGGCGAACCGCGCCGCCTCCTCACTCGCCCCGATCGCGAACAGCGACCGCCCGAACGGGGTGGCGTGCAGCGCGACCACGGCGATGGCGAGCAGGACCAGGAAGGGCAGGAAGGCGTACGGGATGAAGGTGTCGCCGATGCGTCCGGCCGCGAAGTCCAGGTACTGGGTGGGGAAGTCGGTCACCGCGTCGGAGCCGAGCACGATCTGCGCGATACCGCGGTAGGCGGCGAGGGTGCCGATGGTGACGGCGAGCGACGGCAGTCCCAGCCTGGTCACCAGCAGACCGTTGATCAGTCCGCACACCACTCCGAGCACCAGGCAGATCGGAATGATCGTCTCGATCGTCATGCCCTGGTTCCACAGGGCGCCCATCACGGCGCCGGAGAGACCGGCGGTGGAGGCGACCGAGAGATCGATCTCGCCCGAGACGACCAGGAGCGTCATCGGCAGGGCGATCATCGCGATCGGAAGGGTGTTTCCGATCAGGAACGACAGGTTGAGAGCGTTTCCGAAGCCGTCGACCGTGCTGAAGGACAGCAGGAGCACAACGATCAGGAGAGCGCCGACAACCGTGTCCCAGCGAACGGCGCGCGCGAGCGACGAGTCAGCCATGGCGGGCGTTCCTCTTCTTCAGGGCGTTGGCCACGCGCAGTGCGACGATCCGGTCGACCGCGATGGCGAGGATGAGCAGGATGCCGTTGATGGCGAGGACCCAGACGGAGCTGACGCCGAGGGCGGGCAGCACGCTGTTGATGGAGGTCAGCAGCAGCGCGCCGAGCGCGGCGCCGTAGACGCTGCCGGAGCCGCCGGTGAAGACGACGCCACCGACCACGACCGCGCTGACGACGGTGAGTTCGTAGCCGTTGCCGGTGCCGGAGTCGACGTTGCCGAAGCGGGCCAGGTACATGGCGCCCGCGAGTTCGGCGAGGGCGCCGCAGAAGGTGTACGCGGCGAGGATCCGCTTGCGGACGGGGATGCCGGCGAGGCGGGCGGCCTCCGGGTTGGAGCCGAGGGCGTACAGCTCGCGGCCGCTGCCGTAGTGCTTGAGGTAGTACGCGGTGGCCACCAGGACGGCGACGGCGATCAGGGCCAGCCAGGGCACGGCGGAGATGCCGCCGGAGCCGAAGTCGACGAATCCGTCCGGGAGGTCGGCCGCGGTGATCTGGCGGGAGCCGACCCAGATGGAGTCGATGCCGCGGATGATGTAGAGCGTGCCGAGGGTGACGACGAGCGCGGGCACCTGGCCGAGGCTGACGAGCAGACCGTTCAGCAGACCGAAGGCGACGCCCATCAGGATCGCCAGCAGCACGGCGACCACCGGGTTGCCGCCGCCCTGGAGGTACGTGCCGGCGGCGAAGGCGCTGATGCCGAGGGTGGAGCCGACGGAGAGGTCGACGTTCCTGGTGATCACCACCAGGGACTGGCCCGTGGCGACCAGGACCAGGATCGTCGCGTTGAGCAGCAGGTCCTTGATGCCCTGTTCGGTGAGGAACTGGCTGTTGCCGATCTGGGTGACGACGATCATCACCACGAAGACGGCCAGGATGGCGAGTTCGCGCATCTTGAAGACGCGGTCGACGAGGCGGGTGCCGCTGGACTTGGGCACCTCGGTGACAGGGGCCTCGTTGGGAGTGGTCACCGTCATGCGGCGGCCCTCCCGGTTGCTGCGGCCATCACGGTTTCCTCGGTGGCTTCGGAGCGGGGGATCTCGGCGGTGAGGCGGCCCTCGTGCATCACGAGCACGCGGTCGGCCATGCCGAGGATCTCGGGCAGGTCGGAGGAGATCATCAGGACGGCCACTCCGTCGGCGGCGAGCTCGCTGAGCAGCCGGTGCACCTCGGCCTTGGTGCCGACGTCGATGCCACGGGTGGGCTCGTCGACGATCAGCACCCTGGGGCCGGTGGCGAGCCACTTGGCGAGGACGACCTTCTGCTGGTTTCCGCCGGACAGGGTGTTCACCGTGTCGGCGATCCGCGCGTACTTGACCTGGAGCTTGACGGCCCAGTCGAGGGAACGGCTGCGTTCGGCGCCGCGGTCCATCAGGCCGGCCCTGACGGTCGTACGGAGGCCGGTGAGGCCGATGTTGCGCTCGATGGACATGTCCATCACCAGGCCCTGCGCGCGCCGGTCCTCGGGGACCAGGGCGAGGCCGGAGGCCATGGCGGTGGACGGGGCGCCGTTGGTGAGCCTGCGGCCGTCCACCTCGACCTCGCCGGCGTCCCAGCGGTCGATGCCGAACACGGCCCTCGCGACCTCGGTGCGGCCGGCGCCGACCAGTCCGGCGAGGCCGACGATCTCACCGCGCCGTACGTCGAAGGAGACGTCGGTGAAGACGCCCTCGCGGGTCAGCCGGCGCACGCTCAGGGCGACCTCGCCCGCCTGCACGTCCTGCTTGGGGTAGAGCTCGTCGAGGTCACGGCCGACCATCCGGCGTACGAGGTCGTCCTCGGTCATGCCGGCCAGCGGCTCGCTGGCGATCCAGGCGCCGTCCCGCAGGGTGGTGACCCGCTTGCAGATCTGGAAGATCTCCTCCAGGCGGTGCGAGATGAACAGGACGGCGGCGCCCTGCTCGCGCAGGGTGCGGACGACTCCGAAGAGGCGCGCGACCTCGCTGCCGGTGAGGGCGGCGGTCGGCTCGTCCATGATGAGGACGCGGGCGTCGAAGGAGAGCGCCTTGGCGATCTCGACGATCTGCTGGTCGGCGATGGACAGGCCGCGCGCGGGTCGGTCGGGGTCGAGGTCGACGCCGAGACGCTGCATCAGGGCCAGGGTCGCGGCGTGCGTCGCCCTGTGGTCGATCCGGCCGAGGGCGCGCCGTGGGCGGCGGCCCATGAAGATGTTCTCGGCGATCGACAGGTCGGGGAAGAGAGTCGGCTCCTGGTAGATGACGGCGATGCCGGCGTCGCGGGCGTCGCCGGGGCCGTGGAAGACGACCGGCTCACCGTCGAGCAGCACCTGGCCGGCGTCCGGCCGGTGCACTCCGGCGAGGGTCTTGATGAGGGTCGACTTGCCCGCGCCGTTCTCTCCGGCGAGGGCATGCACCTCCCCGGGAAACAGCTCCAGGGAGACGTCCCGCAGGGCGCGGACCGCGCCGAAGGACTTCGAGATGTCCCTGAGCGCCAGAACCGGGGCCGGACCCGTGGTGGACGGGTGGGTCATGAGGGCTCCTCGACGACGCCGGCGGGACGGCCCTCTCGGCGTCGTGAAAGGTTTCAACTTGGTTGCCGGGACGTTAGGCACGGACGCCATGTCACGTCAATGGGTTCGTGTCGAAAATATTTCGATGAACAAAGGTCACGGCCGAGTCACGGGAAACGGTCCGGGCCACAGGGGTTGACACTCCTGCGGGCGGCTCATACGTTCCCGTCTTGAATCGTTTCACAGCGAAGCGACTCGGACGGTGACCGTCCGACCACCTTCCGACTTCCGTCCCGACGTCACAGGAGCCCTCAGTGACCGAGCTCGCCGCGGTGAAGGCCGCACTCAAGACCCAGGCAGTCGAAACGCCGTCGTGGGCGTACGGGAACTCGGGGACGCGGTTCAAGGTGTTCGCCCAGCAGGGCGTGCCACGGACACCGCGGGAGAAGCTGGAGGACGCGGCCCAGGTGCACGCGTTCACGGGTGTAGCGCCGACCGTCGCCCTGCACATCCCGTGGGACAAGGTCGACGACTACGCGGCGCTGGCCAAGTTCGCCGAAGAGCGTGGCGTGAAGCTGGGCGCGATCAACTCCAACACCTTCCAGGACGACGACTACAAGCTGGGCAGCATCTGCCATCCGGACGCGGCGGTGCGGCGCAAGGCCGTCGATCATCTGCTGGAGTGCGTCGACATCATGGATGCGACGGGCTCGCGCGATCTGAAGCTGTGGTTCGCGGACGGCACGAACTATCCCGGGCAGGACGATCTCCGGGCGCGACAGGACCGGCTGGCCGAGGGGCTGGCCGAGGTGTACGAGCGGCTCGGGGACGGGCAGCGGATGCTGCTGGAGTACAAGTTCTTCGAGCCCGCCTTCTACTCGACGGACGTCCCGGACTGGGGGACGGCGTACGCGCACTGTCTGAAGCTCGGCGAGAAGGCGCAGGTCGTGGTCGACACCGGGCACCATGCGCCGGGGACCAACATCGAGTTCATCGTCGCCACGCTGCTGCGGGAGGCGAAGCTCGGCGGGTTCGACTTCAACTCGCGGTTCTATGCGGACGACGACCTGATGGTCGGGGCCGCGGATCCGTTCCAGTTGTTCCGGATCATGTACGAGGTCGTGCGCGGGGGTGGGTTCTCGTCCGACGTCGCGTTCATGCTCGACCAGTGCCACAACATCGAGGCGAAGATTCCGGCGATCATCCGGTCGGTGATGAATGTGCAGGAGGCCACGGCGAAGGCGTTGCTGGTCGACCGGGTCGCTCTGGGTGCGGCGCAGGCCTCGGGGGATGTGCTCGAGGCGAATGCCGTGCTGATGGACGCGTACAACACGGATGTGCGGCCGTTGCTTGCCGAGGTTCGGGGCGAGATGGGTCTCGACGCCGATCCCATCGCTGCGTACCGCCGGTCCGGGTGGGCCGAGAAGATCGTGGCCGAGCGGGTTGGTGGGGAGCAGGCCGGGTGGGGGGCGTAGGCGTCTGCCCTGATCTGTCGTACGCGGGCTGCGGGCCGTATGTGGCTGGTCGCGCCCACGCGGCGGAGCCGCATATCGATACAGCCCCGCGCCCCCAGGTAGGAACACTCCCCCTCCTCAAGAAGGATTGAAGTTCATGGCAACCCATCCCGAAGCCGCCGCCCTCCTCGCCCGTTCCCATCGGCTCGGCTCCGATCCCCGTAACACCAACTACGCCGGCGGCAACGCGTCCGCCAAGGGCACCGACACCGACCCCGTCACCGGGGGTGACGTCGAGCTGATGTGGGTCAAGGGGTCCGGTGGTGACCTCGGGACGCTCACCGAGGCGGGGCTGGCGGTGCTGCGGCTGGACCGGATGCGGGCACTGGTCGATGTCTACCCGGGCGTCGAGCGTGAGGACGAGATGGTCGCCGCCTTCGACTACTGCCTGCATGGCAAGGGCGGGGCCGCTCCGTCCATCGACACCGCGATGCACGGGCTGGTCGAGGCGGCGCATGTCGATCATCTGCATCCCGATTCCGGGATCGCGCTCGCCTGTGCCGCCGACGGGGAGAAGCTGACCGCCGAGTGCTTCGGGGACAGCGTGGTGTGGGTGCCGTGGCGGCGGCCGGGGTTCCAGCTCGGGCTGGACATCGCCGCTGTGAAGGCCGCCAATCCGCAGGCCGTCGGGTGCATTCTCGGGGGCCACGGGATCACCGCCTGGGGTGACACCTCCGAGGAGTGCGAGCGCAACTCGCTGCACATCATCCGCACCGCCGAGGCGTTTCTCGCCGAGCGCGGCAAGCCGGAGCCCTTCGGGCCGGTGATCGAGGGGTACGCGGCGCTCGGCGCCGTCGAGCGGCGGGAGCGGGCCGCGGCGCTGGCGCCGGTCGTCCGCGCCATCGCCTCCCAGGACCGCCCGCAGGTCGGTCACTTCACCGACTCCGACGTCGTCCTCGACTTCCTCGCGAGCGCCGAGCACCCGCGGCTCGCGGCCCTGGGAACCTCGTGCCCGGACCACTTCCTGCGGACCAAGGTGCGGCCGCTCGTCCTCGACCTGCCGCCGACCGCTCCGCTCGACGAGGTGATCGCCCGGCTCAAGGAACTGCACGCCGAGTACCGCGAGGAGTACGCCGCCTACTACCAGCGGCACGCCCTGCCCGACTCCCCCGCCATGCGGGGCGCCGACCCGGCGATCGTGCTGGTTCCGGGCGTCGGCATGTTCAGCTTCGGCAAGGACAAGCAGACCGCGCGGGTCGCGGGTGAGTTCTATGTCAACGCCATCAATGTGATGCGCGGGGCCGAGGCCGTCTCCACCTACGCGCCCATCGAGGAGTCCGAGAAGTTCCGGATCGAGTACTGGGCGCTGGAGGAGGCCAAGCTTCAGCGGATGCCGAGGCCCAAGCCGCTCGCGACGCGGGTCGCGCTGGTGACCGGGGCCGGCAGCGGGATCGGGAAGGCCATCGCACAGCGGCTCGTCGCCGAAGGTGCGTGTGTGGTCGTCGCCGATCTCAACGCCGACAACGCCCAGGCCGTCGCCGAGGAGCTGGGCGGACCGGACAAGGCCGTCGCGGTGGCAGTGGACGTCACGTCCGAGGAGCAGATCGCGGACGCCTTCAAGGCGGCCGTGCTCGCCTTCGGCGGTGTGGACCTGGTCGTCAACAACGCCGGCATCTCCATCTCCAAGCCGCTGCTGGAGACCTCGGCCAAGGACTGGGACCTGCAGCACGACATCATGGCGCGCGGTTCGTTCCTCGTGTCGAGGGAAGCGGCGCGTGTGATGATCGCCCAGGAGCTGGGCGGCGACATCGTCTACATCGCCTCCAAGAACGCCGTCTTCGCCGGTCCCAACAACATCGCCTACTCCGCCACCAAGGCCGACCAGGCTCACCAGGTGCGGCTGCTGGCCGCCGAGCTGGGTGAGCACGGCATCCGGGTCAACGGGATCAACCCCGACGGTGTCGTGCGCGGGTCGGGCATCTTCGCCGGCGGCTGGGGAGCCAAGCGGGCCGCCGTGTACGGGGTCGAGGAGGAGAAGCTGGGTGAGTTCTACGCCCAGCGCACCATTCTCAAGCGCGAGGTGCTCCCGGACCATGTCGCGAACGCCGTGTTCGCCCTGACCGGCGGGGACCTGACGCACACCACCGGGCTGCACATCCCGGTCGACGCCGGCGTCGCGGCCGCCTTCCTGCGATGAGCACGAGCGTGAAGTCGTACGCCGCGGTCGACCTGGGCGCCTCCAGCGGGCGCGTCATGGTCGGCCGCGTCGGCCCGGACTCGCTGGAGCTGAGCGAGGCCCACCGCTTCCCGAACCGGCCGGTGCGCGTACCGGAAGGGCTGCGCTGGGACGTGCTCGGGCTGTACGCGGGGGTGCTGGACGGGCTGCGGGCGGCCGGCGCCCACTGCGGTGGACGACTCGACTCCGTCGGCATCGACAGCTGGGCCGTGGACTACGGACTGCTGGACACCGACGGGGCCCTCCTCGGCAACCCCGTGCACTACCGCGACTCCCGCACGGAGGGGGTCGCGGAGAAGGTGTGGGCGAGCGTCCCGGCGGCGGAGCTGTACGCCGCGACCGGTTTGCAGTACGCCCCGTTCAACACCCTGTACCAGCTGACGGCCGCCCGAGGCTCCGCTCAACTGGCTCATGCCAAGCGGGTGTTGCTCGTACCGGACCTGCTGACGTACTGGCTCACCGGCGAGCAGGGCACCGAGCTCACCAACGCCTCCACCACCCAGCTGATCGATCCGCGGACGCGGCACTGGTCGTACGAGGTCGCCTCGCGGCTGGGTGTCGACCTGGACCTGTTCGCGCCGCTGCGGCAGCCCGGCGACTTCGCGGGGGTGCTGCGCGGTGAGGTGCTGGAGGAGACCGGGCTGAGCGGGCCGGTGCCGGTGACGGCGGTCGGGTCGCACGACACCGCGTCGGCGGTGGCCGCCGTCCCGGCGGAGGGCGAGCGGTTCGCGTACATCTGCACCGGCACCTGGTCGCTGGCGGGCCTTGAGCTGAACGCCCCCGTGCTGAGCGAGGAGAGCCGGGCCGCCAACTTCACCAATGAGCTGGGGCTGGACGGCACGGTCCGGTATCTGCGGAACATCATGGGGCTGTGGCTGCTCCAGGAGTGCGTGCGCGCGTGGGGCGAGCCCGAACTGGGCGGGCTGCTGCTGGACGCCTCCAAGGTGCCGGCGCTGCGGTCGGTCGTGGACGCGGGGGACGCGGCGTTCCTGGCGCCGGGGCGGATGCCGGAGCGGATCGCCGAGGCGTGCCGTGTCTCGGGGCAGCCGGTGCCCGCCTCGCCCGCCGAGATCACGCGCTGCATCCTCGACTCGCTCGCCCTCGCCCACCGCAGGGCGATCGCCGACGCTCAGCGGCTGGCCGACCATCCGGTCGACGTCGTGCATGTCGTCGGGGGCGGCACCCGCAACGCCCTGCTGTGCCAGCTGACCGCCGACGCGTGCGGGCTGCCGGTGGTGGCGGGCCCGACGGAGGCCGCAGCGCTGGGGAACGTCCTGGTCCAGGCGCGGACCCACGGACTGGTCGGCGACCTGGCCGACGGACGGCGCCTTCTCACTCGTACGCAGCCGCTGACCCGGTACGAGCCGCGGGGGGACGCGGCGCGCTGGAACGAGGCGGAGGCCCGGCTCACCCGAGGGTGAATCTCACCCCACGGTGAGCGGGGTCTCCCCCGGGCCGCGTGCCCGCATTACCCTGCACTCATCCGATGATCGATCACAAGGAGCCGCGATGCGTGTCGCCCTGTTCCTGACCTGTGTCAACGACACGCTCTATCCGGACACCGGGCGCGCCGTGGTGAAACTGCTGACCAGGCTGGGCGTCGACGTCGACTTCCCGATGGCCCAGACCTGCTGCGGCCAGGCCCACTACAACACCGGCTACCGCCATGAGGCCGAGCCGCTCGCCCGGCATTTCTCCGATGTCTTCGGGGAGTACGAGGCGATCGTCACCCCGTCCGGCTCGTGCGGCGCGATGGTGCGCGAGCTCTACCCCAGGATGGGTGAGCGGGCCCGCGCCGAGGGGCGCGGGGACTCCCTTGCCGCGACCCTGGCACCGGTGGTGCCGAAGACGTACGAACTGACGGAGTTCCTGGTGGACGTGCTGGGGGTGACGGACGTGGGCGCCTACTACCCGCACAGGGTGACGTACCACCCGACCTGTCACGGTCTGCGCGGGCTGGGCCTCGCCGACCGGCCCCGGCGACTCCTCCAGGCCGTCAAGGGACTGGAGTTGGCGGAGCTGCCGGGGGCGGACGAGTGCTGCGGGTTCGGCGGCACCTTCGCCCTCAAGAACTCCGATGTCTCGGCGGCGATGGGTGCGGACAAGGTGCGCAACGCCGAGTCGACGGGCGCCGACGTGCTGTGCGCGGCGGACAACTCCTGTCTGATGCACATCGGCGGGACCATGGCACGGCTGCGCACGGGCATGCGCCCGGTGCACATCGCGGAGATCCTGGCGAGCACGGAGGAGGAGCCGACGGCATGAGTGGGACGTATCTCGGGATGCCGGCGTTTCCGAAGGCCGCGCACGAGGCCGTGCACGACACGACCCTGCGCGGCAATCTGCGGCACGCCACGCACACGATCCGCGGCAAGCGGGCCAAGGCGGTCGCGGAGGTGTCCGACTGGGCTCAGCTGCGGGAGGCCGGGAAGCGGATCAAGGACCATACGCTGCGTCATCTCGACCGGTATCTCGTCCAGTTGGAGGAGTCGGTCACGGCGGCGGGCGGCACGGTCCACTGGGCCGCTGACGCCGACGAGGCGAACGAGATCGTGGCCCACCTCGTCAAGATGACCGGCGAGTCCGAGGTCGTCAAGGTCAAGTCGATGGCCACCCAGGAGATCGGGCTCAACGAGGCCCTGGAGGCGGAGGGCATCCGCGCCTACGAGACCGATCTCGCCGAGCTGATCGTGCAGTTGGGCAAGGACCGGCCGTCGCACATCCTCGTCCCGGCGATCCACCGCAACCGGGGCGAGATCCGGGACATCTTCGAGCGTGAGATGAGCGAGTGGGGCCGCCCGGCTCCTGAGGGGCTCACCGACACGCCCGCCGAACTGGCGGAGGCGGCTCGGCTGCACCTGCGCGAGAAGTTCCTGCGGGCCAAGGTCGGCATCTCCGGCGCCAACTTCATGGTCGCCGAGTCCGGCACGCTGGTCGTCGTCGAGTCCGAGGGCAACGGGCGGATGTGTCTGACCCTGCCCGAGACGCTGATCTCCGTCGTCGGCATCGAGAAGATCGTGCCGACCTGGCGGGACCTGGAGGTGTTCCTCCAGACCCTCCCCCGCTCCTCCACCGCCGAGCGCATGAACCCGTACACCTCGACCTGGACCGGCACCACGGACGAGGACGGTCCGCAGAACTTCCACTTGGTCCTACTCGACAACGGCCGCACCGACACCCTCGCCGACGAGGTCGGCCGCCAGGCCCTGCGCTGCATCCGCTGCTCGGCCTGCCTCAACGTCTGCCCGGTGTACGAGCGGGCCGGCGGGCACGCCTACGGCTCGGTCTACCCGGGCCCGATCGGCGCCATCCTCAGCCCTCAGCTCCGGGGCGTGACAAGCGAGATCGACGCCTCGCTGCCGTACGCGTCGTCGCTGTGCGGCGCCTGCTACGAGGTGTGCCCGGTCGCCATCGACATCCCCGAGGTGCTGGTGCATCTGCGGGAGCGGGTCGTCGAGGGCGGCCAGGTGACCGCGAACGGCAACAAGGTGGTGCTGAAGCCCGCGAAGGGGCATGCCGCCGAGCGGGCCGCGATGCGGGCGGCACGCTGGGCGTTCAGCCACCCGGGGGCCCTGCGGACCGGGCAGCGGCTCGCCTCGCGCACCCGCCGTCTGCATCCGCGGACGCTGCCCGGCCCCGGCAAGGCGTGGAGTGGGACGCGGGACCTGCCGGCGGTGCCGGCGGAGCCGTTCCGGGACTGGTGGCAGCGGACGCAGGGCGGAAAGGGCGGTGCCAAGTGAGCAGCAGGGAAAGGATCCTGGGGCGGGTGCGGCGGGCGCTGGCCGATGTTCCGGACAGGGAACGCGACGCGACGGCGTACGAGCGGGCGGTGCCGCGGGAGTATCTGCGTGAGCACGGGTCTCGGAGCCTTGCGGAGACGGTCGAGCTGCTGGCCGAGAACCTGGCGGACTACCGGGCGATCGTGCACCGCTGTACTCCCGCCGATCTCGCGGCCACGATCGCCGGGATGCTGGCGGCGCGGGGGGCGAGGACGGTGCTGGTGCCGCCGGGGCTGGAGTCCGAGTGGCTCGCGGCGACCGACGCCGAGCGGATCGCGGATCGGGCGCAGAGCACCCCGGAGGAGCTGGACCGGGTCGACAGCGTGGTCACGGCGTGTGCGGTGGCCATCGCCGAGACCGGCACCATCGTCCTCGACGGCTCCCCCGACCAGGGCCGCCGCCGCATCACGCTCGTCCCCGACCACCACATCTGTGTCGTACGGGTCCCCGAGCAGGTCGTGTCGTCCGTCCCCCAGGCCCTCGAACGCCTGGATCCCACCCGCCCGTTGACCTGGATCTCCGGTCCGTCGGCGACCAGCGACATCGAGCTGGACCGGGTCGAGGGGGTACACGGCCCGCGCACGCTGGAGGTGGTCCTCGTCGGCGGCTGAGCGCGCCGGCTCAGATGTCGCGCCGCTCCAACGGCCGTACGGCGGGGCCCTGGACGACCCGGCCGTCGGGGTCGAAGCGGGAGCCGTGGCACGGGCATTCCCAGGCCCGCTCGGCGCGGTTGAAGGCGACCAGGCAGCCCAGGTGGGTGCACTTCGCGGAGACGGCGTGCACGGCGCCGTCCTCGTCACGGTGGACGGCGCAGCGTTTGCCCGCCACGTGGACGATGGCGCCGTCGCCGCGGGCGATGTCGTCCACCGAGCCGGCCGAGGGGCCCGGCAGATGCTGGAGCCGGTCGCCTACGAAGTGGCGTGCCACGTCGGCCTGGTGCTTGACGAAGTCCTTGCCCTCGCGGACGACGGACATCACCCGGCGCGGGTCGTACAGCTCGCTCCACGGGTTCTCCCGGCCGGTGACCAGATCGCAGAGCAGCCGGCCCGCCATGATGCCGCTGCTGAGTCCCCAGCCGCCGAAGCCGGTGGCCACGTGGCAGTACCGGCTCGCGGGGTGCAGGGGGCCGACGAGCGGTACGGAGTCGGTGGAGTCGTTGTCCTGGGTGGCCCAGCGGTGGGTGAAGGCGAGCTCGCCGAAGCGGTCCGTCGCCCAGTCGGACAGGTCCTTGAAGCGTGCCTCGACATCGCCGCCGGTGCCCGGGGTGAAGTGCTCGCCGGTGACGATGAGCAACCGTTTGCCGTCCACGTAGGGCGCCGTGCGCACCGAGCGGGTGTTCTGCTCGGGGGTGATGTACATGCCGTCCGGTGCGGCGGCCGCGTCGATGGGAGCGGCGACCACCAGTTCCCGCCGGGGCGACAGGCGTGTGAACAGCAGCGCGCGGTCGAAGATCGGGTAGTGGGTGGCGACCACGACGGTCTCGGCCCGGACCTTCACCCCGTCCTCGGTCGTCAGCACACAGGGTTCGCCCTCGGACAGACCGACCACGCGTGTGTGCTCGTACACCTGACCGCCCAGGCGTTTCAGATCGGCGACCAGCGCCAGCAGGTACTTGCGGGGGTGGAACTGCGCCTGCCCCGCGACGCGCACCGCGCCCGCCACCGGATACGGCAGGTCCGTGTCGGTGACGTACTCGGCGGCCAGGCCCGCCTCCCGGGCCGCGTCGGCCTCCGCCCTCAGTTCGTCGGTACGGTCGCCGTCCTCGGCGTAGGTGTAGGCCGACGCCTCCTCCCAGTCGCAGTCGATGCCGAGCTCGTCCACGACCTCGGCGGCGTGCCGGATCGCGTCCGTCTGGGAGGTCGCGTACAGGTGGGCGCCGTCCTTGCCGCGGGTGCGTCGGAGACGGTCGTAGATCAGGGTGTGCTGGGCGGTGAGCTTCGCGGTGGTGTGCCCGGTGACGCCGGTGGCGACCCGGTCCGCCTCCAGCAGGGCGACGCCGTGCCCCCGGCGGGCCAGTTCCCAGGCGGTGGCGATCCCGGCGATGCCCGCACCCACGACGGCGACGTCGACCGTGAGGTCGCCGGGCGGCGGGGGTGCGAGGTCGCCGGGCGGTGCCGTCTCGATCCAGTACGACGGGTGGGTGCGGGTCGGCTCGTCCATGGCGGCCGAGTTCCCCGGACCGGCTCCGTCACACGAGGACCGCAGGTCAGCCCAGAGCGCAGGTCACCTGGTGGCGGCGGGGTGTCCGGCTCTCACGCACCGTGTCCGGGTCGGCCGTGGGGATGCGCAGGGTCGCCGTACTGTTCGCGGGGACCACGGCCCGGTGCGGGCGTCCGCAGCAGTGGGGCGCCGGGGTGTGGGGCCGCTTGCCCGCCATGGTGATCCAGCGGGCGCCGTCCCAGCCTGCCGTGCCGTCGGTGCCGAACAGGCCGGTCTCGTCCCAGACCGTCACCGTCCAGTGGTAGCGGGTGGTGCGGTCGCGACCAGGATCCGGTACGCCGACTGGCGGCGACCGCGCCCCGAGGACGCCGTGCGCCAGCCGAAGCCGTGCGCGCCGGGGCCGGGGGTGTCGTCAAGTACACCTGGCATTACGGGTCCTGCGCCCCATGTGGTCGAGTCGTCCGCTCCGTAGCTTCTTCGGCAGGGCACAGGGAGTGCCGGACGGGGAGTGATGACGATGTGGCGCGCGGGCTCGCGACGGACGTACGACAAGGGACCGGCAGCCGAGGCGCTCCGGCTGGTCAAGGTCAGCAAGACCTACGGGGCGCGGGACAGTGCCGTGACCGCTCTGGACGGGGTCACCCTCGGGCTGGGGCGGGGCACGTTCACCGCGGTGATGGGGCCTTCGGGTTCCGGCAAGACCACGCTGTTGCACTGCGCGGCCGGTCTGGACCGGCCGGACAGCGGCATCGTGTGCGTGGACGGCACCGAGCTGACCGGGGGCGGTGAGGCCGAGTTGACGAGGTTCCGGCGCGGTCGGATCGGGTTCGTGTTCCAGCAGTACAACCTGCTGGAGACGCTCACCGTCGCACAGAACACGGTGCTGCCGCTCAAGCTCGCCGGGCAGCGTGTCGACCGCGGGCGTGCCCGGGAGGTGCTGGCCTCGGTCGGCCTCGGCGACCGGCTCGGGCACCGCCCCGGCCAGTTGTCCGGCGGGCAGCGGCAGCGCGTGGCCATCGCCCGCGCGCTGGTGACGGAGCCCCGGGTGATCTTCGCGGACGAGCCGACGGGCGCCCTGGACACCCGTAGCGCGCGTGAGGTGTTGCTGTTGCTCCAGCGGGCGGTGCGGGTGCACGGCCGGACCGTGGTGATGGTGACCCACGACCCGGTCGCCGCCTCCTACGCGGACTCGGTGCTGTTCCTGGCGGACGGCAGGCTGGCGGGCCGGATGGACGCGCCGACGGCGGACGCGGTGGCCGAACGCCTCGCGCACCTGGGCGACAACGCCACGACGGGGGTGTGAGCGATGTTCCTGCTGGCCATGCGGTCGATCCGGCACCGTCCCGGGCGGTTCCTCGCGACGCTGCTGTCCGCGTTCCTGGGCGCGGTGATCATCATGACGTTCAACTCGATGCACGACACGGCGGCACAGGACGGCGTGGACCCGACCAGCGCGCAGACCCTGACCACCGCGGCGGGCGTCGTCGGCGGCTACGGCACCCTGCTGGTCTTCTTCGCCGTCGCCTCCGCCCTGACGGTCAACGTCCGGCAGCGCGCCGCCGAGTTGGAGCTGCTGCGCCGCTCGGGAGCGACTCCCGCGCAGCTCAGGCGGATGGTGGTCGGCGAGGCGGTGGTCGTGGCCCTGGTGGGCGCTGCGCTGGCGATCGGCCCGGCGCTGCTGGGCGGCCGGGCCCTGCTGGAGGTGTTCCAGGACAGCGGCCAGGTCGCCGAGTCCGTCGATTTCTCCTTCGGCCCGATCGCGCTCGCGACGGGCATCGACATCACGCTGCTCGCGTCGGCCGGCGCCGCGTTCCTCGCCGTACGGCGCGCGACGCGCGGGCAGGAACGTCGGGGCGGGGTCCGGAAGCTCCTCGCGTACGCCGCGCTGCTCGCCGGGGCCGCGTCGGCCTCCTCCACCTTCGTGTTCTCGGCGACGGACGCGGCCCTGATGGCACCGCCCGCCTACGGTGCGATCCTGCTGTCGGTGGGCTGCGCGCTGATGGCGCCGCGCCTGCTGGAGGCCGTGCTGGACCGGCTGCCGCTGCACGGCGCGAGCGGCTGGCTGGCGGTGCGGAACCTGCGCGAGCGGGCCGGTCATCTGGCCGGGATCCTGATGTCGCTGATCCTGTTCACGGCGGTCGCCACGGCCACGCTCACCATGCAGGCGGTGGAGAGCGACGCCGTGGCCGCCTCGGGCCTGAAGAAGTCGGTCGACGCCAGGAACCTGGAGACGCTCAACTTCACGGTCGTCGGCATCATCGTGGTCTTCGTCTGCGTGATGCTGGTCAACTCGCTGTACGCGGCGACCAGTTACCGGGCGCGGGAGTTCGGGCAACAGCGCCTGGCGGGCGCGACCCCCGGTCAGGTGCTCGGGACGGTGGGCACCGAGACACTGGTCCTGACGGTCACCGGAGTCCTCTTCGGCATGGCGGCCGCACTGGCCGGCATCGTCCCGTTCACGACGGTCCGCACCGACGGAGTGCTGCCGGGCGAGGTCTACGGCATCGGGGTCGCGGTGATCGCGGTGGCGGCGGCGGTGACGCTGGGGACGAGCCTGGCCACGGCACGGCGGATGCTGCGGACGCCGGCGGTGGGGGCGGTCGCGGTGGCGAGCTGAGAACGACCGGTACGGCGGGGGCGGTTGCTGCGGCGGCCGCTCCCCGCCGTCGTTGCGGCGGCGGCAAGCGACGGCCTCCGCCACGGCCCCACCCCTACTTCACGCCTGCCACATCCGACAACCCGGTCACCGTCACCGTGGCCGGCCCCTCCAAGGTCTCGATACGGGCGACCACGCTCGCCGGGTGGTCCGGATCTTCAGCTCGACCAGCGCGGCGAGATACGGGCAGCCCCGGTAGGCGGGCTCGATGGACGCCTGCTCAAGCCGTTCGAAGACGCGCAGGATCCGCTCGCGGGGTGTGCCGGCGCCCTGCGCTGCGGACGCCGTCCGGGCCTCGTAGACCGGCAGCCGTCGCTCCAGGCTCGCCGCGAGGACCTCGTCCTTGCTCGCGCTTGCTCGCGAAGAGCTGGTGCATGGCCCGCTTCGAGACCCCGGCCGTCCGGCACAACGCCTCGACGCCGACGCAGACGCCCTCGCGGTAGAAGAGCTCGCCGGCCGCGTCGAGGAGCCGGTCCCTGGTGGACGCCTTGCCTGTGGTGGCCGTACCCGCGAGGCTCCCCGCGCCGCGACCGCGGGGAAACCGATCGGTCTACCACCTTCCGGTCCACGGAACCTCCGTGACATCATCGGTGAACAAGCGCTTAGACATGCACGCGTCCTGAGCGCCCGACCGTAGCCGCCGAGCTGGAGGCCCCGTTGTTCACTTCCGTCGACGACGTCTCCGCACGTCTGGCCGAGACCGGCTATCTCGCCTCGCCCGCCGTCGCCACGACCGTCTTCCTCGCGGACCGCCTCGGCAAGCCGCTCCTGGTGGAGGGCCCGGCCGGGGTCGGCAAGACGGAGCTCGCGAAGGCCGTGGCCCAGGTGGCGGAAGCACAGCTGGTACGGCTGCAGTGCTACGAGGGAGTCGACGAGTCCCGGGCGCTGTACGAGTGGAACCACGCCAAGCAGCTGCTGCGGATCAGCGCGGGCCGCGACGAGACGTGGGACGAGACGCGCACGGACATCTTCAGCGAGGAGTTCCTGCTCACGCGGCCACTGCTGACGGCCATCCGGGGCGACGACCCCAAGGTGCTGCTGATCGACGAGACCGACAAGGCGGACGTCGAGGTGGAGGGCCTGCTCCTGGAGGTGCTCAGCGACTTCCAGGTCACCGTGCCGGAGCTGGGCACGATCAGCGCGACGCGCCGCCCGTTCGTCGTCCTCACCTCCAACGCGAGCCGGGAGCTGTCCGAGGCGCTGCGCCGCCGCTGTCTGTTCCTGCACATCGGCTTCCCGGACGAGGAGTTGGAGCGGCGGATAGTACGGCTGAAGGTGCCGGGCCTCGACGAGGCGCTGGCCCGCTCGGTCGTCCGGGTCGTGGGCGCGCTGCGGGCGATGGACCTGCGCAAGGTGCCCTCGGTCGCCGAGACCATCGACTGGGCACGCACCCTGCTCGCGCTCGGCGCCGACACCCTGGACGAGACCGTCGTCCGGGACACGCTCGGCGTCCTCCTCAAGCACCAGGACGACGTCCTCAAGGCTTCCGCCAAGCTCGACCTGGACGCCCTGTGACCACGCCCGCGGAGGCGGGGGTCGCCGAGCGGCTGACGTCGTTCGTCGCGGCCCTGCGCGCGCACGGCGTCCGGATCGGTACCGGCGAGACGGTGGACGCGGCGCGGGCGGTCGAGGCGCTCGGCCTCGCGGACCGGGAGCTGCTGCGCGAAGGGCTGGCGGCGACCCTGTTGCACGGCCCCGGTCAACGGCCGGTGTACGACCCGGTCTTCGACCTGTACTTTCCGCGCGGGGTCGGCGGTCCGGAGCGGGGGAGCGCCGGCCGGGAGGATCTCCGCGACCGGCTGGCGGACGCCCTGAGCGCCGACGACCGGGCGACGATGGCGCGGCTGGCGGTCGAGGCGGTCGACGGTTTCGGGGGATACGGCTCCTCGCCGGAGTCGGACGGCTGGTCGTCGTACCAGACGCTCGAACGGCTGCGTCCGCAGACCCTGTTCGCCCGCGTCCGCGACAACATCCGTGGGCAGGGCGGCAGTTCCGGGTTCACCGACCGGCTGCTGGAGGACGAGATCCGCCGGCGTATCGACACGTTCCGGACGCTGGTGGCGGCGGAGGCACGGCGTCGGGTGGCCGAGCGGCGGGGCCGGGACGAGATCGCCCGGCGGGCGGTGGCGCCGACCGCCGACCGGCTGGAGTTCCTGTTCGCCGGGAAGGCTCAACTGGCCGAGCTGCGCAGGACCGTGGCGCCGCTGGCCCGCAAGCTGGCGACCCGTCTCGCGGCCCGTCGCCGCCGTGCCTCCCGGGGCTCGATCGATCTACGGCGGACCCTGCGCGGGTCGCTGTCGACGGGCGGGGTGCCGATGAAGCCGGTGCTGCGCCGCCGTCGTCCGGTCCGTCCCGAACTGGTGTTGCTGTGCGATGTGTCGGGCTCGGTGTCCGGGTTCTCGGACTTCACGATGTTGCTGGTGCAGGCGCTGCACGACCAGTTCAGCAAGGTGCGGGTGTTCGCGTTCGTCAACCGGATCGACGAGGTGACCCAGCTGCTCGAACACGGCGCGGCCGACCCGGAGGGGCTCGGCGCCCGTATCGATGCGGAGGCCACGCTCACGGGCTATCACGGCAGCAGCGACTACGGCATGGCACTGGGCGAGTTCGCCGAGCGCTACGGCGACGCCGTCGGACCGCGCACGACCGTGTTCGTCCTCGGCGACGCCCGTACCAACATGAGCGACCCGAACCTGCCGGCCGTGCGGCAGATCGCCGAACGGGCCCGCCGTGTCTACTGGTTGAACCCCGAGCAGTGCTCGCGCTGGGGCACGGGCGACTCCGCCGCACCCGACTACGCCGAGCTGGTCGAGATGCACGAGTGCCGCACGGCCCGGCAGCTCAGTGCGTTGGTGGCGCGGCTGTTGCCGGTGTGACGGTGTGCCGTCGAGGTGGTCAGGCGGCGGAGACCTGCGGGTAGAGGCCGGCCGGGTCCGCCGCCAGCCCCGCCTTGACCTGCCGTGAGGGGTCGTCGGCGTCCTGGGCACGCTCGGCGGCCGCCGCGGACGGACGCGGGGTCGGTCACCTCCAGGGCGAGCGGCACGGCGTCGGGGTGTGTGACGGTGCGCGGGTCGCGGGCGGCGGCGGACACCTTCTTCGCACCCCCCTCGTACAGGGCGGCGACCAGGGCGCGACCGATGCCGCGGCTGCCGCCGGTGACCAGGGCGACGGAACCTTCGATGGCGTTCACGGCAGATCTCCCTCACAGCCCGACACGCGGGAAACTGATCGGTTTCCCGCGACCGGAGGGGTGAACCGATCGGTCTCCTCAGGGTGAGGGGAGGGCCGGACCCCGGCGAAAATCAGGGTTCGTCCCCGATGGTCGGCAGGACGTGGGTTTCCTACGCTCGGCGGGAGCGGAGGGGGATCCCATGAAGGCAGTGATGCAGAATCGGTACGGCTCGGCGGACGTCCTGGAGTTCAGGGACATCGACCGGCCGGTGCCGGCGGCCGACGAGGTGCTGGTGCGGGTGCGCGCGGCCTCGGTCAACGCGTACGACTGGCACCTCATGCACGGCGACCCGGTGATCGGGCGCACCATGATGGGGTTCCGCAGGCCCAAGGCGCCCGTGCGGGGCCGGGACTTCGCGGGGGTGGTGGAGGCGGTGGGGGCCGGGGTCACGGGGATCGGGCCCGGTGACGAGGTGTACGGCGAGGCCGACGGCGCGTTCGCGGAGTACGTGTGCGCCAAGGACGGCATGGTGGGCCCGAAGCCGGCCAACCTGACCTTCGAGCAGGCTGCCGCGATACCCCTCGCGGGGAACACCGCACTGATCGGCCTGCGGGACGTGGCCCGGGTGCGGAGCGGCCAGACGGTCCTGGTCAACGGCGCCTCGGGCGGGGTGGGCACGTTCGCCGTGCAGCTCGCCAAGGTCTACGGCGCGCAGGCGACGGCGGTGTGCGGCACGCGGAACGTGGACCTGGTCCGCTCCCTCGGCGCGGACCAGGTCATCGACTACAAGGTGGAGGACTTCACCCGCGGTGGCCGCCGATACGACGTCGTACTGGACCTCGTGGGCAACCACTCACTGGCAGGGTTCCGGCGCGCGCTCACACCCACCGGCACGCTCGTGCTCTCCGGTGGCGGCGTGTACGAGGGCGGCAGCGTCGTCGGACCGATGGGGCTGTTCTTCAGGCGGCGGCTGGCAGCGCCCTTCGCCCGCCAGCGGCTGCTCGAACTTCCGGCCCGGCAGAGCAGGGCGAACCTCGCGGCGCTGCGCGAGCTGGCCGAGTCCGGGAAGATCACCCCGGTCGTCGAGCGGACGTATCCCCTGAGCGAGGCGGCCGAGGCGATCCGGTACGTGGAGGTGGAGCACGCGCGCGCGAAGGTCGTCGTCACGGTGTGAGGTGCCGGCGCGGGCCGGCCCGGGCTAGTCGTTCTTCTTCGCGAACTCCCTCGCCGTCTGCCCCTGGAAGTCACAGACCACGACCGGCTCGTCGCCCAGGACCCAGGCGTCGTGTCCGGGTGAGACGACGAAGACGTCGCCGGGGCCGACCTCGCTCTCACCACCGTCGTCCATGCGGATGCGCATACGGCCTCGGAGTACGTAGCCGTTGTGGTGCATCTGACAGGTCTCCGTGCCCGCGATCGGGGCCACGTCCTGAGTCCAGCGCCAGCCGGGCTCGAAGGTTGCCACGGCGAAGTCGAGATCCGACATGTGGACGGCTTCCATGTGGCCGTGGGGGAAATCACGCCGCTCGTCCGGCTTGTCGAGCGTCTTCACTTCCAACATGACGCGCTCCCTTCCGGCCGCACCTCAGCACGGCCGGGGGGCCGGTCGCCCCGGCGGCCCTGGACACCGCCGTCGGTGGCCGGTCTCCTACTACTCAATCGTCCGCCCGTCCACCCGGGGCCGCCAACCGAGGGAAACGCGCTCCGAGAACCGATCCTCAGTCCCGCTTCCCGCAGAGCTCGGCGAAGCGCTCCGCGTCGATGTTGCCGCCGGAGACGATCACGCCGACCCGGCGGGGCAGCGCGCCCGTTCGGCCGGTGAGCAGGGCGGCCAACGGGGTGGCGCCGCTCGGCTCCACGACGATCTTCAGGCGTTCGAAGGCGAACCGCATCGCGTCCCGGATCTCGTCGTCGCCGACCAGTGCGATCTCGTCGACGAGCCGCCGGTTGACCGAGAAGGTCAGCTCGCCGGGGGTGTGCAAGGCCTGGCCGTCGGCGATGGTGTGCGGCACCGGGATGCTGATGCGCCGACCCGCCTCCAGGGACCGCTTGGTGTCGTCCCCGGCCTCCGGTTCGACGCCGATCACCCGGATGCCCGGGTGCAGCCCCTTGGCCACCGTGGAGGTCCCCGCGATGAGCCCGCCACCGCCGACGGGCGCCAGCATCGCGCCCAACTCCCCTACCTCTTCCAGAAGTTCGAGGGCGGCCGTGCCCTGTCCGGCCATGATGTGCGGGTGCTCGTAGGGCGGGATGACGGTGAGGCCCCGTTCGGCGGCGAGGGCCGCGGCGATGGCGACACGGTCGCCGGTGAAGCGGTCGTAGGTGACGATCTCGGCGCCGTAGCCGTAGGTGGCGGCGCGCTTCGACGGCGGGGCGTCCTCCGGCATGACGATCACCGCGGTGGTGCCGAGTTCGCGTGCGGCCAGGGCGACGGCCTGGGCGTGGTTCCCGGACGAGTAGGCGGCGATACCGCGCGCGAGCTGCTCCGGGGTGAGGCGGGAGGCAGCGTTGTAGGCTCCGCGGAACTTGAAGGCGCCCACGCGCTGGAAGTTCTCGCACTTGAGGAAGACCTCGGCGCCGACGAGGGCGTCGAGCGTGCGCGAGCGCAGCACCGGGGTGCGGTGGGCGACGCCCTTGAGCCGTGCGGCGGCGTCGCGGACGTCGTCGAGGGTGACCGGCGGGGTGGTGGTCGTCACGCGTGTCCTCCAGGGGCTGTCGTGTCGGTCGCGGCCTTGTCCTTCGCCGATCCGGTACCGGCGCGTGCCTGGGAGAGATAGCTGTAGGCGGACGCGCGGGAGATGCCGAGCCGTGCCGCGACCTGCTCGATCGCGCGGCGCACGGCGAACACGCCCCGGTCGTCCAGGCCGCGGAACAGCTCCAGGCGCTGTGCGCGGTCGAGCCCGGCCCAACTCCCGTTCTGCCGGAGCTGGTGGGCGTCGAGGATGGCGTCGACGACGGAGTCGATGTCGTTGCCGAAGGCGGTGACCGGCACGTCGGCGCTGCCGCTGCTTCCGGGAGCGCCGACGCCGGCGAGGGCGCCGAGCAGCGCCTGGGCGTCGTTCACGGCGGTGACGTCCAGGTTGACGCACAGAGCGCCGAACACGGTGCCCGTCGAGTCCCGCAGCACCATGGTGGACGCCTTGACCAGGCGGCCGTTGTGGGTGCGGGTGACGTAGTTCAGCTCGTCGCCCGCGTCGTCGCCGCGCGCGACGATCCGCATACCGATCTCACTCATCGCCCCGCCGACGGTCCGGCCGGTCACCGAGCCGGCCACGGCGACCACGGAGCGGTCGGGGTGACGGTAGTCGTGCAGGACCACCTCGCACATCGGGCCGAACGTGGCCGCGAGGCCGTCGACGACGGGTCTGAGGGCGGTGACGATTGCGTCCCGCTCGGCCTGCAGGGTGTGCTCGGACGTCATCGCCTGCTCCCGCTCTCCGGACTGGGCCCTCCCTAGACTACAGGTCCAAATTCTGTACTGACAGTCCAAAGCGACTGAGGGACCTCGAACAGTGCGACCCGGATCTTGACGCCGCGCGTGATGTTACCGGTAACATCCAGCCATGACCGTGACGTCGGCACCCCCGCACCCCCGGGTCTTCAGCCCCGCCGCAGTGGTCGCCTCCTGTGGGGGCTTCGTGCTGATGGGTGCCCTCCAAGCCCTGTACGGGCCGGCGATTCCGGCATTCCGTGAGGAGTTCGGGCTGTCGCCGTCGGCTGCCGGGCTCGGGCTGAGTGCGCACTTCGTCGGAGGGGTGGCCGGGGTGCTGCTCTTCGACCGGCTCTACGGCCGGGTCGGCAACCGGCGCATCCTCGGTGCCTCGTATCTGCTGATGGCGGGCGGCGCGGCCGGATTCGCGCTGGCGCCGAACTGGCCGGCCGCGCTGGCCATGGCCCTGTTGGCCGGGCTCGGCTTCGGCGGGATCGACTACGGCCTCAACCAGTTGTTCGCCGTCGGTTTCGGGCAGCGCTCGACCGCCATGCTGAACATCCTCCACGCCCACTTCGGCATCGGCGCGATCCTCGGACCGGCCCTGATCGGCGTCGTCGGTTCCGCCCACTACCCCGCGGTGTTCCTCGGTTTCGCGCTGGCCAACCTGCCGCTGCTGCTGTGTCTGCGCGGCGTGCGCGACCGGGCGCCGCAGCCGGCCGACGCGGCCGGTGAGTCCTACGACGGGCAGGTCCTCGCCCGCAGTCTCGGCTCCGTACTCGCCGTGTTCGTCGCCCTGTACGTGCTGCACGTCGGTATCGAGGCCGGCGTCGGCGGCTGGGAGCCGACGCATCTGGAGACCGTCGGCTACGGCGCCGGACTCGCGGCCACGGCGACGTCCGTGTACTGGCTGATGATGACCGTCGGCCGCTTCCTGGTCGCCCCGATCGCACTGCGTTTCTCCGCCCAGGCCATCATCACGGTCTCGTGCGCGGGCATGACGGTCTGTCTGCTGCTCGCCTCGGTCCCGGCGCTCGCCCCGTACGCGTACGCCGGTGTCGGTCTGTTCATCGCCCCGATCTTCCCGACCGGGCTGCCCTGGCTCAACCGGGCGGCCCCTCGGGCGCGCAGAGCGGGGGCGGTGGTCATCGCCGCGTCCATGGTCGGCGGCGTGGTGGCCGGTCCGGCACTGGGCAAGGCCATCGAGTGGTCCGGGATCCGCGCGGTCCCGCTTCTGCTGTCCGGCATCTCGGCGCTGTGCCTGGCCGCCACGCTCTGGCTGATCCGCAGCACCCGCACGCGCTGAAAGCGCCGTCCACCTCCTGGCGAAGGGAATCTTCCGCATGTCCGCTCTGACGACGTCCCCCGACGGTTTCCTGCTGCACGGCGAGCCGCTGCGGATCATCTCCGGTGCGATGCACTACTTCCGGATCCATCCCGACCAGTGGGCGGACCGGCTGCGCAAGGCACGGCTGATGGGGCTCAACACGGTGGAGACGTATGTGCCGTGGAACCTGCACCAGCCCGACCCCGCCGGACCGCTCGTCCTCGACGGATTCCTCGACCTGCCCCGCTATCTGAGCCTCGCCCGCGACGAGGGCCTGCACGTCCTGCTGCGCCCGGGTCCGTTCATCTGCGCCGAGTGGGACGACGGCGGTCTGCCCGCGTGGCTGATCTCGGACCACGAGATCCGGCTGCGCACCAGCGACCCCCGCTTCACCGGAGCGGTCGACCGCTACCTCGACGCGCTGCTGCCCCCGCTGCTGCCGCACATGGCCGCGGCGGGCGGCCCGGTGATCGCCGTACAGGTGGAGAACGAGTACGGGGCGTACGGCGACGACTCCGCCTACCTCAAGCACCTCGAACAGGCCTTCCGCTCCCGGGGCGTCGAGGAACTGCTCTTCACCTGCGACCAGGCCGACCCCGAGCACCTGGCGGCCGGTTCCCTGCCCGGTGTCATGGCCACGGTGACCTTCGGCAGCCGGGTCGAGCAGAACCTGGCGGAGCTGCGCCGGCACCAGCCCGAGGGGCCCTTGATGTGCGCGGAGTTCTGGATCGGCTGGTTCGACCACTGGGGCGGTCCCCACCATGTGCGGGACTCCGCCGACGCCGCGGCCGACCTGGACCGGCTGCTGTCGAGCGGTGCCTCCGTCAACATCTACATGTTCCACGGCGGCACCAACTTCGGCTTCACCAACGGCGCCAACCACAAGCACGCCTACGAGCCCACGGTCACGTCGTACGACTACGACGCGGCGCTCACCGAATGCGGCGACCCCGGCCCGAAGTACCACGCCTTCCGCGAGGTCATCGCCCGCCATGCCCCGGTCCCCGACGAGCCCGCCCCCGCGCCGGCACCCAAACTGCCGGTCACCACGGTCGAGCTGGACCGTCGCGCCCCGCTCCTCCCCCACGCGTCCGCCCTCGCCGAGCCGGTCCGCACCGAGGACCCGGCGACCATGAACGACCTGGACCTGCACGCCGGTTACGTCCTGTACCGCACGACCGTCGATGCGGCGGGTGACGGTCTGCTGCACTTCGCGGGCGGTGTCGGCGACCGCGCCCAGGTATTCGTCGACGGCGCCCCCGTCGGCGTACTGGAGCGCGAACGCCACGACGAGACCCTGCCCGTCCGCGTCCCCCGTGAAGGCGCCACGCTGGACGTCCTCGTCGAGAACATGGGCGGCGTCAACTACGGTCCCCGGATCGGGGCCCCCAAGGGCCTCCTCGGCCCCGTCACCCTCGACGGCACCCCGCTGCACGGCTGGGACTGCCACCCGCTGTCCCTCGACACCCTGGACGCGGTGCCGTTCGAGCCGTCCGAGGCGACCACGGCCGCCGGACCGGCCTTCCACCAGGGCACCTTCGAGGTGGCCACCCCGGCGGACACCTTCCTCGCCCTGCCCGGCTGGACCAAGGGCCAGGCCTGGATCAACGGCTTCCACCTCGGCCGCTACTGGAACCGCGGCCCGCAGCACACGCTGTACGTCCCCGCGCCGATCCTGCGCCCGGGCGCCAACGACCTCGTCGTGCTGGAACTGCACGCCACCACCGGCACCCGCGCCCACCTCACCGACACCGCCGACCTCGGACCGGAGAACACCTGGTGACCCGCTCGCACCGCCTGCGCGTCCCCGCGACCGCCGCACCCCCGCTGACCGGCCACCTCCCCTTCGCCGACGCGCCGGACGCACCCGACCCCGTCGAGGTGACCAGCCGCTGGCTCACCCGCGGCGGCCGCCCCTGGTTCCCGGTCTCCGGCGAGTTCCACTACTCCCGCTACCCGGCCGCGGAGTGGGCGGAGGAACTGCTGAAGATGAAGGCGGGCGGCGTGACCGCCGTCGCCTCCTACGTGATCTGGATCCACCACGAGGAGATCGAGGGGCGCGTCCGCTTCGACGGCGACCGCGACCTGCGCCGCTTCGCCCAGCTGTGCGCCCGCCACGGCCTGGACTTCATCCCCCGTATCGGGCCGTGGTCCCACGCCGAGGTACGGGGCGGCGGCCTGCCCGACTGGCTCCTGGCCCGCGACTGCACGCCCCGTACCGACGACCCCGCGTATCTGGAGCCCGTACGCGGCTGGTTCGCGGCCGTCGCCGAGCAGCTGCGCGGCCTCGACCGCGCCCGGGGCGGCCCGGTCATCGGGATCCAGATCGAGAACGAGCTCTACGACCAGCCCGGCCATCTGCTGACCTTGAAGCGGATGGCCCAGGAGGCCGGCCTGGACGCGCCCTTGTGGACGTCAACCGCGTGGGGCGGCGTCCAGCTCCCGGGCGACGAACTGTTCCCGCTGTACGGCGGCTACCCGGAGGCGTTCTGGACGGAGGCCGACGGCGGCTGGCCCGACACCTGCCGAAAGCACTTCTTCTTCACCCACCAGCGCGACGACGAGGGCATCGGCGCCGACCTGCGCCCGACCACCGTCCGCGGCGGTGACCCGGACGCCTTCGCGGACCGGTTCCCCTGGGCCACCTGCGAGTTGGGCGGCGGCATGGCGGTGGCCTACCACCGGCGGCCACGCCTCGACGCCGCCGACATCGGCGCCCTCGGGCTCACCAAGATCGGCTGCGGCTCGGTGTGGCAGGGCTACTACATGTTCCACGGCGGTACGAATCCGCGCGGGGAGCTGTCCACGCTCCAGGAGTCCCACGCCACCGGCTACCCCAACGACCTGCCCGTCCTGACGTACGACTTCCAGGCCCCGCTCGGCGAGTACGGCCAGTACCGGCCCTCGTACGACGAACTCCGCCTCCAGCATCTGCTGCTGGCCGACTTCGGGCATCTGATCGCGCCGATGGAGTCCGTACTGCCGGAGGAGCGGCCGCAGGGCCAGAACGACCGGGACAGCCTGCGGTGGGCGGTCCGCACGGACGGCGCCTCGGGCTTCCTCTTCGTCAACAACCACCAGCCGCACGAACCGCTGCCCGACCGCCCGGACAGCTCCTTCACGGTCGAATTCCCGGGCGAGGGCTGCGAGTTGGCCTTGCCCAGCTCCCCGGTGAACGTGCCCGCCGGAGCCTACTTCTGCTGGCCTCTGCGGCTCGACGTGGCCGGTGTGCGGCTGGAGTGGGCGACCGCGCAGCCGGTGTGCACGGTCGCCCTGGACGGCCGTACGGTCCTGGTGCTCGCGGCTGTCGACGGCATCGCGCCCGAAGTCGCCCTGGACGCGGGCACGGTGCGGTGCGTCGGCGCGCCGTCCGGGGACGTCACCGACGTCGACGGCCGGATCCTGCTGACCGGTCTGCGGCCCGGGACCGACGCGCTGGTCGAGGTGGAGACGGCGGACGGCGGGCGGGTCGGTCTGCTGGTGCTGGACGCGGCTACGGCTCGGACCGTCTACCGGGGCGAGGCCTGGGGCGCCGAGCGGCTGGTGCTGTGCGCGGACGGGGTCGTCTTCGACGGCGGCGAGAAGATGCGGGTACACAGCACGGCCGGGCAGTCGTCGTTCGCCGTGCTGCCCGCGCCGGAGCGGGCGTTGCTGGTGAACGGGGAGACGGTGGCCGGCGAGGCGGACGGGATCTTCACCCGCTACGGGATCGTGAGCGGCGCCGACGATGGTCCAGCGGCTCCGCGGCTCACCCTCGTCCGGCCCGCCGGTCCGGCGCCCGAGCCCGCGACCGGGGTGCTGGGGCGGGCGAGCGTGCCTGCGGACAAGTACTTCGACACGGTGGCCGCCGAGTACCGCGTCGACGTGCCCGACGATCTCCCCGACGGGGCCGTGCTGCGGCTGCACTGGACCGGGGACGTGGGGCGGGCGTACGTGGGAGACGCGCTGGTCGCCGACCAGTTCTTCGCGGGGCGGGCCTGGGACATCGGCCGGCTGCCGACGGGAGCGGCGCTGTGTGTGCGGGTGCTGCCGCTGCACGCGCAGGCCCGGGTCCATGTGCCGGACGGGGCGGGTGAGGCGGCGCGCACGGCGGCCGTGACGCGGGCCGAGTGGGTCGTCCGCCGTGCCTGGGCGGTTCGGTCGGCATGAGGCGCCGGTCTCGGGGGTTCCCGCTCCGTGTCCCTGCCTATGCTGGGGTTCTGCCGGGGCGGGACACCACCGCCGTGACGACGTCGAGGAAACCGCCACCATGACCCCAAGCTCCGCCGACGACGCCGCTCCGAGGGGGCGCAGCAGACGGAACTTCGCGGGCGCGCGGCCGGTGATGGACGACGTGGCCCGGCTGGCCGGGGTCTCCAAGCAGACCGTCTCCCGTGTCCTCAACGACCATCCGTCGGTGCGGCCCGAGACCCGGGAGACGGTGCTGACCGCGATGCGGACGCTGGGCTACCGGCCGAGCCGCAGTGCCCGGTCGCTGGCCAGCGGCAGAACCCGGATGGTCGGCGTGATCTCGTTCGACGCCGCCCGCTACGGGCCTGCCGCCATCCTGACCGCGATCAACACGGCGGCGCAGGAAGCCGGCTATCTGCTGAGCTCGATCGCGTTGGACACGGCCGAGCCGGACACGGTCGTGGAGGCGGTGAACCGCCTGTCCGCGGAGGGCGCGGACGGAGTGATCGCCATCGCCCCGCAGCTGTGGGTGGGCAAGGCGCTGGCGGACACCCGGCTTGACACCCCGCTGGTGGTGCTGGAGAACGGCCTCGACGCCGACACCCAGCAGGTCACCGGCGACTCCCGGACCGGTGCCCGCAAGGCCACCGAGCATCTGCTGGGGCTGGGCCACCGCACCGTGTGGCACATCGCGGGGCCGACCGGCTGGACCTCCGCCGACCATCGCCTGGGCAGCTGGCAGGCCACTCTGGAGGCGGCGGGCGCCGAGGCCCCGGCTCCGCTGATCGGCGACTGGAGCGCCGACTCGGGCTACGAACTCGGCCGGGAGCTCGCCCGGCGCGCGGATGTCACGGCGGTGTTCGCCTCCAACGACCAGATGGCCCTCGGCGTGCTCCACGCGCTGCACGAAGCGGGCCGTCGCGTGCCCGACGAGGTGAGCGTCGTGGGGTACGACGACATCCCCGAGGCCGCGCACTTCCTTCCCCCGCTGACCACCGTCCGCACGGACTTCGCCGAGATCGGCACCCGTTCGCTGCGCCTGCTCCTGGACCGCCTCGACGGCGCCACCGAGCCGCCCGCGGTCGACTCCCTGGTCCCGGTCGACCTGGTGCTGCGCCGCAGCAGCGGACCGGCGCCCGGGCG
>CBFGZZ010000009.1:0-59728 GCA_965653385.1 uncultured Streptomyces sp.
TCGGCTGCGGGTCCGGTGACGCTCTCGGGTACGGACACGTATCTCTCCCTGGAGGGTGATCAGGAGTGAGCGAAGTGATCGGTGACGACGAGTGGACTGACGGGTGATGACGACGACAACCTCTGGGCGCGTGACGAGGTGTGCCTTCTGGCACGGGTGAGCCGTACGCGCCGCAGGGACAAGCCAAACAGCGCAGGTGGTGGGCCCGGTACGGCGCGAAGGGGGCGGTTTGATCAGCTGGGTGGTGCAAACACCCCCTGGAAGCAGAGGGCACACGCGCCCGTTCTCTCGCGCCGGTCGCGTTCGCCTCGACGTGCGGGCGCGAGGGGCGCGGGCGAGCCTCAGGACAGATCGTTCACCAGCACTGCGGCCCCGTCGAAGCGCCCTGCCGCGAGATCCCGCAGCGCCTCGTCGGCCCGCGACATCGGATAGGTGTGCGTGGTGGCGCGCACGGAGTGTTCGGCGGCGAGCGACAGGAACTCCCGGCCGTCCTCGCGGGTGTTGGAGGTGACGCTGCGCAGCTGCTTCTCGTAGAAGAGCTCGCTGTCGTAGCGCAGCGCGGGGACGTCGGTGAGGTGGATGCCGGCGACCGCCAGCGTTCCGCCCCGGTCGAGGGCCCGCAAGGCCACCGGGACCAGCTCGCCGGCCGGCGCGAACAGGATCGCGCTGTCGAGTGGCTCCGGCGGCGTCTCGTACGGGCCCCGGGCCGAGGCGGCACCCAGTTCGAGCGCGAGCCGCCGCGCGGCCGCCCCGCGCGTGAGGACGTGCACGGTGGCGCCCTCGGCCATCGCCACCTGCGCACACAGGTGAGCGCTGCCCCCGAAGCCGTACAGCCCGAGCCGCCCGTCGGGAGGAAGCGCCGACCGTCGCAGCGCGCGATGCCCGATGATCCCGGCGCACAGCAGCGGCGCGCACGACACGTCGTCCAGCCCCTCCGGCAGCCGGTAGGCGAACGCGGCCGGCACGGTCGTGTACTCGGCGTATCCCCCGTCGGCGTCCCAGCCCGTGTACGCCGAGGCCGGGCACAGGTTCTCAGCGCCCCGCGCGCAGTAGCCGCAGGACCCGTCGGTCCGCCGCAGCCAGGCCACCCCGACCCGCTCCCCGCCGTCGAAGCCGTGCACCGCCGCCCCGCACCCCGCGACCACGCCGACGACCTCGTGCCCGGGCGTCACCCCCGGCCGGTGCACCGGCAGATCACCCTCGGTGACATGCAGATCCGTGCGGCACACCCCGCACGTCCGCACCCGCACCAGCAGCTCGTCGTCCCCCGGTACCGGAACCGGCCGCTCCACCAGCCGCAGCGGGCCCGCCCCGAGCGGCCCCGGCTCGACCACCGACCACGCGCGCATCGTCCCGTCCGCCATACCGTGTCCCGTCAGCCGACCGGTCGCGTCCCTCCCCAGTCTGGAACGGAACCGGGCATTCGGCGCGCGACCCGCCTCCCCGGTGACTAGCGTAAGAATCCGGACAACTCACCGATCCGGGAGAGGGCCCCAGCCATGGCCGTGAAACCTGAAGGAACCCCCGTCTGGGCCGACGCGATGTTCACCGACGTCGAGGGGGCCAAGAGCTTCTACGGCGACGTCCTCGGCTGGACGTTCGGCGAGGAGTCGTCGGAGTACGGCAACTACACGCAGGCCTACGCGGGCGGCAAGGCGGCGGCCGCGGTCGTCCCGCCCATGCCGGGCCAGGAGGGCCAGTCGCAGTGGTGCCTCTACCTCGCGTCCCCCGACGTCGCCGCCACCGCCGCCAGGATCCGTGAGAACGGCGGCGAGATCCTGATGGAGCCGATGGCGGTCGGCGACTTCGGCAGCATGTGCCTGGCCCGCGACCCCGGCGGTGTCGTCTTCGGGGTGTGGCAGGGCGGCACCCACGAGGGCTTCGACGCGGACATGCGGGAACCCGGCGCCTTCTGCTGGGCGGAGATCTTCACCCGCGCCCCGGAGAAGTCCGACACCTTCTTCCCCGCCGTCTTCGGCTACGGCCAGCGGCAGATGCAGGACGACGCGATCGACTTCCGGCTCTACACCCTCGGCGGCGAGACCATGGCCCTGGGCCGGATGAGGATGACCGACGACTTCCCGCCCGAGGTCCCGCCCTACATCAACGTCTACTTCAACGTCCCCGACTGCGACGACGCCGTCGCCAAGGCCACCAAGCTCGGCGCCGTCCTGCGCTTCGGCCCGATGAGCAGCCCGTTCGGCCGGTTCGCCGCGCTGAGCGACCCCCAGGGCGCGAACTTCTCGGTGATCGACACCAGCACCACCGAGGGCGACATGCCGGAGCTCACTGACGTCTCCTGACCGACTCCCCGACCGGGCGCCCGGCCCGCCCATGGCATGATCGGCACATGCTTGAACGTGTTGTGGCCGCGTGCGACGGGGCTTCGAAGGGAAACCCCGGGCCCGCGGCCTGGGCCTGGGTCATCGCCGACGAGACGGAGACCCCGGCCCGCTGGGAGGCGGGGCCGCTCGGCAGGGCCACCAACAACGTCGCGGAACTCACCGCGCTGGAGCGCCTGCTCGCGGCGACCGACCCCGGCGTACCGCTGGAGATCCGCATGGACTCGCAGTACGCCATGAAGGCCGTCACCACCTGGCTGCCCGGCTGGAAGCGCAACGGCTGGAAGACGTCGGCCGGCAAGCCGGTCGCCAACCAGGACCTGGTCGTGCGCATCGACGAACTGCTCGACGGCCGCACCGTCGAGTTCCGCTACGTTCCCGCCCACCAGGTCGACGGCGACGCGCTCAACGACTTCGCCGACCGCGCCGCCAGCCAGGCCGCCGTCGTGCAGGAGCCCGCCGGCAGCGGCCTCGGCTCCCCGGAGCCGCCGCCCTCCCCGGACACCCCGTCGGCCAAGGCCCCCCGCCGCAAGGCGGCGGCGCCCCGGAAGAACGGCAGCTCCTCGCGCACCATCAAGGCCAAGTTCCCCGGCCGCTGCGTGTGCGGGCGCGGCTACGCGGCGGGCGAGCCCATCGCCAAGAACCCCCAGGGCTGGGGCCACCCGGAGTGCCGTACCGCGGAGGTCTGACGATGAGCCCGACGGGACTCAGGCCGCGTCGAACGTGTAGTGCGCGGTGTGGTCCAGCAGGTCGGCCGGGCGCACGTCGTTCCAGGGCTTCATCGTGTCGTTGATGTCGATCACGTTCGGTGTCCCGGCGGCCGGCACATATCCGGAGCCGGGGTGCCGGCGCTGCCAGTCCGCCCACAGCTTGTCGATGTAGGCGTGGTGCAGCCAGAACACCGGGTCGTTCGGCGACACGCCGGTCGCCATCTGTCCGCCGACCCAGACATGGACCCGGTTGTGCAGGTTGACGCCGCGCCACCCTTCGAGGTGGTTGCGGAAGCCGTCCGACCCGCTGTTCCAGGGAGCCATGTCGTACACCGGCATGGCGAGCACGGACTCCACCTCGGCCCGGGTCGGCAACTCCCGAACGGCGGTGCCGAGCGAGCGGCGCAGAAACGTACGGCCGTCGACCCGTACGTTGATCGGCCAGTCGCCGGCCGACGCCGCGAACGGCCCGTCCATCACCTGTCCGTCGCGGCTGCGCCCGGTGCCCCCGAGGAAGTCGGGCGCCCACAGCGAGGACCGTATGGAACGGTCGGTGCTCCAGTCCCAGTACGGCAGCGCCACCGAGGCGTCCACCTCCTGCAAGGCATGCTCGAACTCCAGCAGGAATCTGCGGTGCCAGGGCAGGAAGGACGGTGAACGGTGGCCGACGCGCTCCCCGTTGTCGGTGTCACCGACGATGAAGGCGTTGTGCGTGGTGACGAACGCGTCGTAGCGGCCGCTGCGCTTCAGCTCCAGAAGGGCGGCGACGAATCGGCGCTTCTCGTCGGCGGTGAGCAGGGCCTGGTTCTTGCGGACGGTCATGGTAGAGCGTGCTCCAAGGTGCGGGTGGGGTGGGTCAGTTGGCGGGGAAGGGCAGCAGCTCGGCGCCCTGTAGCTCGTCCACGGCGGCACGGGCCGCGGCACGCGGGGTGGGGACCGGGTCGTAGTGGCTGACGACGCTGATCCAGCTGCCGTCGGCGTTGCGCATCACATGCAGCTCCACCCCGTCGACGAACACCGCGTATCCGCCACCGTGATGGTGGTGGCCGCCCCCGGAGGACGGCCCACCGTGTATCCGGCGGCCCCTGTAGACCTCGTCGAAGGACGGCAGGGCGTGGTGTTCGGGTCCGGCGGCGGACGCGGTGCGGGCGGTGACCGCCGGGACACCGGCGGCGGTGGCGAGGACGGCCGCGGCGGTGAGCGCGCGGCGACGGCTGAGTTCCGGCATGCGGACCTCCTGGGTTCGTTCGGTTGACGACTCCGCATGCCTACCGGGCCGGACGAGAGCGGGAGAAATCGTTCGGGAGTGGTTGGCCGCGATCCGGACAAGTGCCTACATGTCGTGCAGACTTGAACGAAGATGATCTTGCCGTGAGGGCCCCTCGCGGATGCCGGAAGGGGGAATTCCTTCCCCTGGGGAACGCGTTCGCGGTGATCCTTCGCGGACGGGCGGGGTGCGAGTGGTCTGTCTCACCGGTCGAAACTGGCGCGATCCCGAATGCCGCGGTCAGAGGGCCCCGCCTTGCTACCCTGCGGGGTGATATGACCGTTTTAGACCATTTCTAGGGGTGCGCGTGAAGGTCGCCTGCGTCGGTGGCGGGCCCGCCGGCCTGTATCTCTCGATCCTGCTGAAGCTGCGGGATCCGTCTCACGACATCACCGTGTACGAACGCAGCCCGGAAGGCTCCACCTACGGCTGGGGCGTCACGTACTGGCGCGGACTGCTCGACAGACTGTGCGAACACGACCCCGTGTCCGCCCGCACCATCGAGGAGAGCTCGGTCCGCTGGAGCGAGGGCGTCGCCCACGTCCGGGGCCGCACGACCCGCAGACCCGGCGACGCGGGATACGGCATCGGCCGCCACCGGCTGCTGGAGATCCTCGCCGAACGCGCCCGCGCACTGGACGTACGGCTGAAGTTCGAGCAGGAGATCACGCCGGGGAACCTGCCCGCCGCCGACCTGGTCGTGGCGAGCGACGGCGTCCACAGCGCTCTGCGCACCCGCTACGCCGACCACTTCGGTACGGAGAGCAGGGCCGGCCGCAACCGCTACATCTGGCTCGGCACCAGCAAGAACTTCGAGGCCTTCACCTTCTCCTTCGTCGAGTCCGGCCACGGCTGGATCTGGTGCTACGGCTACGGCTGCGGCCCCGACGCCGGCACCTTCGTCGTCGAGTGCGCTCCCGAGACCTGGACCGGCCTCGGCTTCGACACCGCGTCCGAGGCCGAAGCCCTGACCGTGCTGGAAAAGGTCTTCGCCGGTGTTCTCGACGGCCACCCCCTCATGGGCCGCTCCGGCGCCGAGGGCAAGGCGCAGTGGCAGACCTTCCGCACCCTGACCAACCGCATCTGGTACCGCGACAACCTCGTCCTGCTGGGCGACGCCGCCCACACCACCCACTACTCCATCGGCGCCGGCACCACCCTCGCCGTGGAGGACGCCGCCGCCCTCGCCGGAGCGCTGCACGAGCACACCGCCCTCCCGCAGGCCCTCGCCCACTACCAACAGCGGCGCCAGCAGGAACTGCTGGCCATCCAGAGCGCGGCCCACTACAGCGCCCGCTGGTACGAGAACCTGCCCCGCTACATCCATCTGCCCCCGCAGCAGATGTTCGCCCTGCTCGGCCAGCGCCACTCGCCCCTGCTGCCCTATGTCCCGCCGCAGCTGTACTACCGGCTCGACCGGGCGGCCGGACAGTCGCAGGCCTGGCGGCGGCTCAAGCAGTGGATCGGCGTGAAGGTCGCGCGCACCGTGCACGCCAGGACCCTGGCCTCCCGCGACTGACCAGGCCTCACCGGAACAGCCGGTCGAGGAAGGCGTTGCCGAACACACCGTGCGGGTCGAGGCGGTCCAGGGCGGTGGCAACCTCGCTCCACCCGTCCTCCCCGAAGGTGCTGGGCACGACCGCGCCCAGCACCTGGCCGTCGCTCCAGGCGGCGTCCCGCCTGTAGGCCCAGCCCTTCGACCACTCGACCCGCGTCATGGCGTACTCGCCGTCGAAGGTGCGCAGCAGGAACCGCTCCATCTGGCTGAGGAACGCCTCCGCGTGCGGGGTGCCGGGCAGCGTCAGGATGTTCAGCCAGACGGCGGTGTCCCACTCGGGCCGGTCATCGCGCGGCGCGAGGGCCGACAGCAACGGGGTCCGCGCCCCGTCCACGCCGACGTCCGCCGGATCGTCGAGCCCCGTCACCCGGATCTCCACCGACCCGTTGACCGGGAACTGCCCCCGGTCGGCGTACGCCGAGAGCCGTTCCCGGTAGAAGGCGGTGAACTCGGCGACCACACGCTGCACCTGGGCCCTGCCGGTCAGCACCGCGTAGCCGTTCGTGCCGATCCTCAGCGTCGTCGGCCGCAGATACAGCAACGTGTTCCTGGACGGCCCCCAGATGTCCGCCGACAGCGTCGCCACCAGCCCGAGCGCGGCCACGTCGTACTGCACGTTGCCCAGCACCGGCGCCAGATACCAGGCCCCGTCCGACACCATCCGCCCGACCAGCTCCGCGACCGGGGTCGGAACGCTGTCGGAGAACGGGTAGTTGTACGGCGTCCGCACATGCCGCGAGGTCAGCGGCCGGGTGGGGGAGACGCTCCACACCTTCAGCCACGGGAAGTCGGTGAAGGCGAACCAGATCGCCTCGACGCGCCCGGCCCGGTCGAGGAAGCTCGCGAGAGTGCGTCCTTCGTCACCGGGTGCGGCGAAGAGCTCGCCGGCGGGGATGTCCGTACGGCTGACACACCGCAGGTTGCTGTTCGCGCCCACCCGCAGCACCACCTCGGTGACCAGGGCGCGGCCCAGATGGGTGAGCAGGGCGGCGCAGTCCGCCTCGGCACGGTCGAAGCTCCGCAGCACGTACGCGCCGGCGCTCTCGTCCCAGACGACGGCCGTCAGCGACAGCACGAGATTGCTCAGCGAGCCGTACGTGTGCCCGGGCAGCCGCCGCTCGCCCCGTGCCGGTACGGCCGTGCCGTGCGCGTCGATGGCCAGGGCGCCGCCGAGCGTGAGGTTGCCGGGCGCGGGTGCGGCGGTGACGCCGAGGCCGTGCTCCTCCAGATAGGTGAGCAGGGCCTCCAGGGTGACACCGGCGCCGGCGCGCACCGAGGTCGGCGACTCCAGGGAGAGGCCGGTGAGTCGGGAGGCGGTGTCGACGAGGAGGACCGGCGCGTCGGACGTCGTGTCCGGCGTGATCGTCAGCGGTGACCAGCCGTGCGAGGAACCCCGGGCGCGGACTCTCCTGCCGTACCGCCAGGCCCAGTTGACGACGGCCAGTACTTCGGCCGGGCCGTCCGGAGCGCAGGCCCACAGCCCGTCGGCGGTGATCTCGCCGACCCAGTTGCGATACGCCGAGCGGTACAGCGCCACGTCCGTCGGGAAGTCCGGCAACTCCTGGGCGGCGAGGGCCGGATCCGCCGGGAGAAGAGTCGGTGCGGCCGCCAGGGCGGCGGCGCGGAGGAAGCCCCTGCGGCTGAAGTCGTCGTTCACGGGGTCACGCTAGAGACCGGCTTGACAGTCACCGCGGGCCTGTCGATCCGATTCACCCCTGTGAGTGACGGATTCACAGGTAACGGCGCGGAGGGGCCCGTTCCGCGCAGGTGGACGACCAATGACACACTGACGCCATGGACGAGCGTGTAATCGGTAGGTCGGGTCAGCGGGCATCCGTCGTCGGTCTGGGGACGTGGCAGCTGGGCGCCGACTGGGGAGACGTCGACGACAAGGAAGCCCTGGCGGTGCTGGAGGCGGCCGTCGAGTCGGGGGTGACCTTCTTCGACACGGCCGACGTGTACGGCGACGGGCGCAGCGAGCAGACCATCGCCGCCTTCCTGCGCGGCAGGCCGGACCTGGACGTCTTCGTGGCGACCAAGATGGGCCGCCGTGTCGACCAGATCCCCGAGAACTACGTTCTCGACAACTTCCGCGCCTGGAACGACCGCTCGCGGCGCAACCTCGGCGTGGACCGCATCGACCTGGTCCAGCTGCACTGCCCGCCGACGCCCGTCTACTCGACGGACGAGGTGTTCGACGCCCTGGACACACTGGTCGCGGAGGAGCGCATCGCCCACTACGGCGTCAGTGTGGAGACCTGCGAGGAGGCGCTGACCGCGATCGCCCGGCCGGGCGTGGCCAGTGTGCAGATCATCCTCAACCCGTTCCGCATGAAGCCGCTGCGCGAGGTGCTGCCCGCCGCCGAGAAGGCGGGCGTCGGCATCATCGCGCGCGTGCCGCTCGCCTCCGGCCTGCTGTCGGGCAAGTACACCAAGGACACCGTCTTCCCCGCGAACGACCACCGCACCTACAACCGGCACGGCGAGTCCTTCGACCAGGGCGAGACCTTCTCCGGCGTCGACTACGACTCGGGTGTCGAGGCGGCCGTCGAGTTCGCCGCCCTCGCCCCCGAGGGCTTCACCCCCGCCCAGCTGGCGCTGCGCTGGATCATCCAGCAGCCCGGCGTGACGACCGTGATCCCCGGCGCCCGCTCGCCCGAGCAGGCCCGAGCCAACGCGGCCGCCGCCGCGCTGCCGGAGCTGTCCGCGGACACGCTGGCCGCCGTCCGGGACCTCTACGACCGGCGGATCAAGGACCAGGTGGAGACCCGCTGGTAGCCGCGTGGGCTCCGGTAGCGGCACGCCGCTGCTCCCGGAGCCTTCTCGTTTGAGCGTTCAAGGTCGGGGTTACCCGTCCCGCATGACGGAGAAGGCAAGACGGACCGGCCGCGACGAGAGCGAGGACGAGCGGGCCGACCGCATGTGGGGTGAGCTCCTCCAAGAGCTCCGCGTGGCCCAGATGGGCGTTCAGATCCTGTTCGGCTTCCTGCTCACGGTCGTCTTCACCCCGAAGTACGCCACGCTGGGCGATACGGACCAGACGATCTACATCGTGACGGTCGTCCTGGGCGCCACAGCCACCGGAGCCATGATCGGCCCGGTCTCCCTGCACCGTCTGGTGTCCGGGCGGCGCATCAAGCCGCAGGCCGTGACGTGGGCCTCCCGGCTGACCTTCGTCGGTCTGATCCTGCTCCTCGCCACCACGGCGTCCTCGCTCCTGCTGATCCTCAGGGTCGCCACCCACGACGGCTACGTCCCCTGGCTCGTCACCGGCGTGGTCGTCTGGTACCTGCTGTGTTGGTTCGTCCTGCCGATGTGGACGCGCCGCCGCTACTCGGAGTGAGCGACGGCGCGAGACGAGACGTGAGCGGGGCTACCGCTCCCGCGCCGCGCCGCCCTGCGCTCCGCGCAGCGCCGTGATGCATGTGGAGATGGCCCGCTGGAGCTCCTCCAGCCGCTGCACCATGTCGTCCTCGACGTACTCCTGCACATCGTCGAAGGTCAGCTCCTCGAAGACCTTCGTCGCCTTCTGAAGGCTGCTGTAGAACTTCGTCCGCCGCTCCTGCACCCGCAGCTCCGGGTCGGCCTCCACGCTCTCGGCGACGAGGGTCTTCATGGTGTCGTAGGCCTCGGTGGCCCACTCGCCGGTGTCCTCGTCGTCCTCCAGCTCCTCGATGAGCGACAGATGCCGCTCGGCCTCCTGGCGCACGTCGACCGGAGCGTCGACGGTCTGCCCGGCCGGGGTCCTGATCTGGCCGGACTCGGCGATCTGACGCACGTAACCGATCCGGTCCGCCGCGCGGCTCTCCGTCGCGACGGCCTTCTTCAGATCGTCGGTGCGTACGACGTCCCGCGCCAACTCGGCCTGCAGGTCCGGGTCCTCGCGGACCCGGTCCAGCAGCGCCTGGCGGGCCGCGCGGGCGGTCGAGGGGTCGGCGAGGATCGCGGCACGCAGCGCCGTCGGGTTCTCGGCGACCTCCAGGGCCTTCGTCGGGCGGATTCCCTCGGCCTCGGCGGCCTCGGAGATGGCGGTGCCCCGCTCGGACGTCGCGCTGTTGCGGGAGACGTAGTAGCCGAGCCACACGTCGGCGTCGGGCAGCTCCACCTCCTGGCCCGGGGCGAGCGCCTCGAAGTGCGGGACGAGACCGTCGTCGGCGGCCCGGTCCCAGGCCTTGTAGTAGCGCATCACGCGGTCGGGGGAGCAGCCGGCGAGTTCGGCGAACTCCTTCGCCGACACCTTCGGCGTCTCGCCCGCGCCCTGCCCACCGGGCCGCACGCTGCGCGCCACCATCAGGCCGAAGGCCCATCCTCCGGTCCGCGCGTAGACGCCGAACTCACGGGCGTCACGGGCGACGAGGTCGGACAGCGGGGCCTGGGGCGAGGGGGACGTCTCGGGCGGGACGAACGCCAGTGTCACGGAAGACTCTCCTGTTGAGGGCTGCGCGGACGGCAGAAGTGCGGACCGGCAGCTTATGGCACCCGCCCGGTCAGCCGAGCGCGTCCCGCAGCGCCGGCAGCAGCGTCTTCTCCGCCCAGTCGATGTACGGCACCTGTGTGTCGCCGCCGATCTGCACCAGGGCGATCTCGGTGAAACCCGCCTCGGCATACGGGCGCACGGCCTCGACGAAGGCGTCCGGGTCGTCGCCGCACGGGATCGAGTCGGCGACGTCGTCCGGGGTGACGAACTGGGTCGCCGCCTCGAAGGAGTCCGGGTGGGGCAGCTCCGCGTTGACCTTCCAGCCGCCGGCGAACCAGCGGAACTGGGAGTGCGCGCGCTTGATCGCGGTGTCCCGGTCGGGGTCGAAACAGACCGGCAGTTGACCCACGCGCGGTTTGCCCGCGCCGCCGTGCCGGTCGAACGCCGCCAGCAGCTCGGCCTTGGGCTCCGTGGCGATCACCAGGTCGCCGAGCCTGCCCGCGAGCTCGCACGACTGGTCCCCGGAGACGGCGATGCCGATGGGCGGCGGCTGGTCCGGAAGGTCCCACAGCCGGGCCGACTCCACGTCGAAGTGCGGGCCGCGACGGTTCACATGTCCGCCCTCGAACAGCGCCCGGATGATCTCCACCGCCTCCTGAAGCATCTCGTGCCGCACGTCCACGGCCGGCCAACCACCGCCCACGACATGCTCGTTGAGGTTCTCGCCCGAGCCGAGCCCCAGCCGGAACCGGCCCTCCGACAGCAGCTGCAGCGTGGCCGCCTTCTGCGCGACCACGGCCGGGTGGTAGCGGAACGTCGGACACGTCACATAGGTCATCAGCGGAATCCGCGAGGTGGCCTGGGCGGCGGCGCCCAGCACACTCCACGCGTACGGCGAGTGACCCTGCGAACGCAGCCACGGAAAGTAGTGGTCCGAGGTCACGGAGAAGTCGAAGCCCGCCTCCTCGGCGCGGACCAAGTGTTCCACCAGCTCACGGGGGCCGGCCTGCTCGGTCATCATCGTGTATCCGATCTGCACCATGGGGGCCGAGTCCCCGGACACGGGTGGTGAAAACGGTACGCGGGGGACGGGAAGCCGCAGGGCCGATCAGAACGGCCCCTCGCTCCCGGCTGCGAAAGCCCCTCGGCAACCGCCCGGGGATCGGGAGAGGATGCCCGTATGTCTGTCCGTCCGCTGCCCTCCAGCGCCCCCGCCGCCCAGGGCGTCGACGCCTTTGGTGTCCTCGCCTTCCTCGACGCCCTCGACGCCGCACCCGACATCGAGCCTCACAGCCTGATGATCCTGCGGCACGACCGCCTCGTCGCGTCCGGCTGGTGGGCGCCGTACACCCCCGAGCGCCCTCATCTCCTGTACTCGATCAGCAAGAGCTTCACCGCGACCGCCGCGGGGATCGCCGCCGGCGAGGGGCTGATACGGCTCGACGACCCGGTGATCTCGTACTTCCCCGAGTTCGACGCCGACATCACCGATCCGCGCAGCCGCGCGATGCTCGTACGGCATGTGGCGTCCATGGCGAGCGGTCACGAGGGCGACACCTTCTTCGAGGCGCACGGCCGCGACCGCGAGGACCTCGTCCGCGGTTTCCTCCTGATCCCGCCGCCCCGCGATCCGGGGACCGTCTTCGCGTACAACCAGTCCGCCACCTTCACCCTGTCCGCGATCGTCCAGCGGGCCTGCGGCCAGTCGCTGACCGACTATCTGCGGCCGCGTCTGCTGGACCCGCTCGGCATCGGCGAGATCGCGTGGCTGAGCGACCGCGGGGGCCGGGAGCTCGGCTTCAGCGGGCTGCACGCCACCACCGACGCGCTCGCCCGGCTCGGCCTGCTGTACCTGCGGGGCGGGGTGTGGGAGGGCGAGCGGCTGCTGCCCGAGTGGTGGGTGGCCGAGGCCACGCGCACCCAGGTTCCGAACGCCGGTGTCATGGGCGGGGAGGACTGGCAGCGGGGGTACGGCTTCAAGTTCTGGATGTCCCGGCACGGTTATCGCGGTGACGGCGCGTACGGGCAGTTCTGCGTGGTGCTGCCCGAGCAGGACGCCGTGATCGCGACGACCGCGGACACCTTGAACATGCAGGGCCTGCTGAACCTGGTCTGGGAGCATCTGGTGCCCGCGTTCCGGCCGGCACCCCGCACCGGCGCCGAGGCGGCGGACGCGGCCCTGGCGGAGCGGCTGGCGGGCCTCGCGCTGCCGCCCGCCACCGGCGATCCCGCACCGCCCGAGGGCGCCGAGGCATGGTCCGCCGCCGCGTTCACCCCGGACGGCGGCGCCTGCGGGCACCTGCCCAAGCTGACCGCGATCGACCTCGCACGCGACACGGACGGCTGGGCCGTCACGCTCACCGAGGACGGTCACCCGCTGCGGCTGCCGTTCGGGGACACCGCCTGGACCGTCAACGAGGGCCCCGTGCCCACCGCGGTGGGCGGCGGCTGGACCGACGCCGACACCCTCGTCGTGGACATCGCCTTCCTGGAGACCCCGCACCACCTGGACGTGACCTGCTCGCTCAAGGACCGTTCGTTCACGGCGCGTTGGCGCACGGAGCCGCTGCACAGCCTGCCGCTGCGGGCGATGTGCGCACCGCGCGCGTCGGTGTGATCAGTCCTTCGAGACCTTGAAGGTCCGCAGCACGACGTCGAGGGCCTCGCGGTTGTCGGGGTCGTCCCAGTCGGCCTCCGGGGTCGTCCAGCGCAGGGAGTAGCCGCGGTGGTCCTCGATGAGGAAGCCGCGGCCGAAGGTACGGACCTGGGTGCCGTCCTTCTCGGAGAGCCACTGCATGTCGGCGGCCTTGTACCCCTGGTACGTGGTCGCCTCGATGTCGCCGATCCGCTCGAACCCGGCCTGCTCCTCCAGCAGGGGCTGGACGTCGTCGCGCCAGACGGCCACGGGGTCCGGACCGAGAGCCTCGCTGTAGGTGACCGCCAGCTTGCGCGGATCGTCGTCGGCGCCGAAGGTCACCCGGTACGCCACGTCCCCGGCCCGCTTGGTGCGCACCGCGGTCCAGCCGTCGGGCAGGGCGACGGAGAATCCGTCCGGTGACGTGTACGTCGTGTATCCGGGAGGCAGATCCGCCGTGCCCGAGGGCGAGGCGGTGGGCCTCTCCGGCTCTGTCGCCTCCTGAGTGGGGGACGCGCTCGGCGTAGGCGTAGGCGTAGGCGTAGGTGTCGGGGACGGCCCGGTCTGCGCTCCCGCGGAGGTGGACGGGGCGGGCGTGGTGTCCGCCGCCGAGGGACTCGAGTCGTCGGGCCGTTGGGTGGTCACCACGAGGACCGCGGCCGCGACCGTGACGAGTGCCAGCGCGGTGCCGACGACCATGGCACGTCTGCTCCAGCCGGGCGCCACGACACGTCGGCCCCGCAGCCTTGGCGCCGCCTGGAGCGGGGTTTCGGGGACCTCGTTCAGGACGCGGACGAACGCGTCCCGGACCGCGGGCCGGCTCAGCCGCTCCCGGGAGTCCTTGCGCAGCAGCCCCTGCACGGCCTGGGTGAGCGGCCCGGACCGCACCGGGGCACGCAGCGGAAGCCGGTCCACGCCCTTCAACGTGGCTTCGGGCCGGTCACGTTCACGGTACGGCGGGCGCCCCTCGACCATCGTGTAGAGGATCGCGCCGAGCGCCCACAGGTCGGACGCCGGGCCGATGCGTTCGTCACGGGCCTGTTCCGGTGAGGCGTACGACGGTGCGGCGACCCTCGGTGCGAGGGTCGCGCCGGCCAGCCCGAAGCCGGTGACCACGACCGGGCCCTCGTCACGCACGAACACCTGGCCCGGGCTCAGCTCGCCGTGCGTGATGCCCGCGACATGCGCGGCCTCCAGCACGTCGAGCAGTTCGAGGCTGATGCGGGCGGCCCGCACATGGTTGAACGGGCCCTGCTGGGCGAGGAGTTCGCCGAGCGGGATGCCGTCGATCCACTCGGTGACGGTCCACAGGCTCCCGGCCTCCTCGATCGCGTCCACGACCGTGGCGACCGAGTCCGGGCGCAGCAGTCCGATCCGCTCGGAGGTGCGCAGGATGCGCGAGGTGGCCCGACGCCCTTCGTCGGGGCTCGGGTCGTCGGGAAGCCCGATCTGGGTGAGGAGGCACGCACGCCCGGTCTCCGTGTCCTCGCCGTAGTAGCTGACGCGATTCGTCTCGCGATGGACGACATCGACGAGCCGATACCTTCCGGCGACCAACTCGGCTGTGGAGACGCGCGCCTTGACCATGGCCATCCCTCGTTGAACCCCTGGCTCTCATTTCTCACAGGAAGTACGAGAGGCGTCACGGGAAGCGTTCAACGAAATCCCCAACCAAAGGGCGTTTCTTTTCATTTGCTCCTGACGCACGAGTAACCTGGCGAAAAGTTGAGGGAATTGAGCCGAAACATTTCAGCTGAGTCCGAAATCAGCCGCCCACCGCAGCACGTCCCGGGTCGTCGCGTTGCCGCCGCACACGACAAAACCGAGCCGGGCGCCGTCCCCGACCCGCGCCAGGACGTGCCGGGCCGCGGGCAGCAGACAGCCGGCGGCCGGCTCGGTCCACACCTTGGCGTGCTCGGCGAGATCGAGCACGCCGCGCACCGCCTCCCGGTCCGGTACCACGAGCACCTCGTCGACCAGGGCGGACACATGGTCGTAGGTCAGCCCGGACACGGCCGGCGCGCTCAGCGTGGACACGATCGACGACAGTGGAACCGGCACCGGCCCGCCCGCCGCCAGCGCCTCGGACATGGCCTGCGCGCCCTCGGTCTCCACACCCCAGATCCGCACGTCCGGACGTCGGGCCCGCAGGGCGATGGCGACGCCCGCGATGAGCCCGCCGCCCCCGACGCTGACGATCACGTCGGTGAGTTCACCGGCGTCGTCGGCGAGTTCCAGGCCGACGGCGCCCTGGCCGGCGATCACCAGGGGGTCGTCGAAGGGGTGGACGAGCGTCAGTCCCTCGTCCCGCAGCCGGGTGACGAGCGAGAACGCCCCGTCCATGTCGTCGGTCAGCCGCACGGACGCCCCGGCGTCCCGGGCGATCTCGACGGCGCGGACCGGCGCCGAACGCGGCATCACCACGGTGGCCTTCACATCGAGGGCGGCGGCCGTCATCGCGAGGGCGATGCCGTGGTTGCCCCCGCTGACCGCGACCACCCCCGCCGCACGCTGGGCGTCGCTCAGTGACAGCAGCTTGGCCGTCGCGCCGCGGGCCTTGAACGAGCCGGTGCGCTGGAGGAGTTCGAGCTTCGCCGTCACCGGCACACCGAGCAGCGCCGACAGACCGGGGCTGGGCACGGTCGGCGTGTGTACGACATGGCCGGCGATGAGGTCGGCCGCGGCCTCGACGTCCGAGATCCCGATCATGGCAGTCACCTCTCCGGCGTGGGGGCGGGGTCCGCGCCGTCTGGCACCCTGACTCGGGAGGGGGCCGCGGTCAACTCGGTTTCACCGAGGGCGCCAAGATGACACCACGATCACTCGCCAGCCTGTGAACTGTGCTTTCACAGATCACGCCGGACCAGGAAGTCAAGCAGCGACCGCAGCTCCCCGACGGGCTCCGCCTCCAACGGCACATGGGCCAGAGCGGCCTCCACAGCGGTCACATGACGCCGTGCCTCCGCGAGCCCGGCCGAGCGCCCGCCCGCCTCCTCGACCAGCGCGGCCACCTCACCGGGATCCGCGGCAGCCGACTCCAGCAGCCCGGAGAGGCGACCCCCGGCGGGCGAGTCGAGCGCCGCCAGCACCGGGAACGTCTTCTTGCGCTCGCGCAGATCGCCGTACACCGGCTTGCCGGTGACCTCGGGATCGCCCCAGATCCCCAGCAGATCGTCCACCACCTGGAAGGCGACGCCCAGATGCCGACCGGCACGGTCGAGGGCGGTGACGGCCGCGGGCGGCGCGCCGCCGAGCAGGGCGCCCAGCGCGGCGGCGCAGCCCAGCAGGGCGCCCGTCTTGTGCTCGGCCATCGCCCGGTACTCGTCCGGCCGTACGCGCTCCGGCCCCGTCCAGGGACGTGTCGTGAACAGCAGGTCGTCGGCCTGCCCGCGCACCAGATCCTGCAAGGCCACGGACAGCAGCCGTACCGCCCGCGATCCCTCCGGTGCCGTCGCGAGCGTCTCGACGGCCAGCGCGAACAGCGCGTCACCCGCGAGGACGGCCGGCCCGGTGCCGTACGCCCTCCACACCGTGGGGCGGCCGCGCCGGGAGGTGTCGCCGTCCATGATGTCGTCGTGCAGCAGGGAGAAGGCGTGCACCAGCTCCACCGCGACCGCCGCGGGCACCGCGACCCGCCCGGGCGCACCGGCCGCCTCGGCACCGAGCACGGCCAAGGCCTGCCGGATGCCCTTCCCGCCGGAGGCGACGGCCGGTGTGCCGCCCACCTCGCACCAGCCGAAGGAGTAGGCGGCCATCTCACCGACCCACGGATGCGTCCGCCCCACGGCCTCCCGCAGCGCGGGCCGCACCAGAGCGCGGCAGCGGTCGAGGACGTGGCGGGCGTCGGCGGGCGCCTGTACTGCGGAGGGAGACGTCGTCACCGTGCGGCCACCGCCCCGGCACCCGCCACGGCCCGCTCGCCGGCACCTTCCGCGACATCGTCCGCGACCCCCTCCACGGCGCCGAACTCCTCCTGCGCCCGCGCCACCATCTCCCGGGCGTGCCGCAGCCCGATCCGCTCCAGCACCCCCGCCAGCTCGGCCAGTTCAGCGAGGGTCTCGGCGCGGTCGCGGCCCAGCCGAGCCCGTGCCTTGACCAGCCCCAACCGGGACAGCGCCTCCCCGCGCGGCTCGCTCATGGCGCGGAACTCCGCGAGCGCCTGCTCGTAAAGGCCCCGGGCCTCGGCGTGACGACCGGCCCGGTACAGGACGTTGCCGCGCATCTTGTGGTTGTAGGCCAGCGCGCTGGACAGCTTCATCGCGCGGCAGCCGGCCTCCGCCTCGGACAGCAGCTCCAGCGCCCGCTCCGTGTCGCCGTCGCGTACGGACACGATGTCGGCGAGCCCGCGCAGCGCCCAGGCGTGGCCGCGCCGGTCCTCGGCGCGCGCGGCGATCTCGGCCGCCTCCTCGAACAGGTCGTACGCCGTGTCGTACGAGCCGGTGTTGCGATGGATCTGGGCGATGCCCTCCAGTGCCCACACGGTGTGCCGTGCCTCGCCGCGCCGCCGGGCCTCGGCCAGCAGCTGTTCGTGCAGCCGGTGGACGGCCTCGTAGTCGCCCTGGATGCGGCCGGTCTCGGCAAGACCGGCGAGCGAGTAGCCGCGTACGACGATGTCGCCGCCGCGCTCACCGAGGTCCGCCGCGAGCTGAAGCAGCCGCCTGGCCAGCGGGAACGCACCGCGTTGCCGGGCCAGTGTGCCCCCGCTCCACAGCGCCCAGGCCATCGCAGCGCTGTCACCGGCCGCCCGGGCGGCGCGGTAGCTCGCCTTCCACGCCCGCTCCGCGTCCCCGACCTGGCCGAGGCGACGGTGCGCCTCGGCGACCGCCAGCCCCGAACGCGCCGCCTCGCCGTGCTGTCCGGCCCGCTCGGCCGCTCTCAACTGCTCGGTGCCGGCGGCCAGGACGTCCGTCAGCGAGGAGTTCACGGACAGCTTGGTCAGGGAGCCCTGGTACTCCGGGGCGAATGCCTTGCCGTACATCGATGCCTCTCGATCGATATACACGCCGTCTCTACCCTGTGCGTATAGATGATGCGTATACGTCACGGGTATACATGGCATGTATAGAGTGTTGAAAACCGGCCCTGGCCGGAAAGGGCGGCCAGGGCTTCACCTGTTGTCGATCAAGACGTCGGTCGGGCGGACGGGGTTGCTCGTGAGGCGCAGATCACCTCACGGGTCGGCATCAGTGCTGCTGGGCCTTCTGGGGCGTCGCCTCGCTGGGCCGTACGACGACATACCCCTGGCCCTCCAGCATCAGCTGAACGGCCTCGCCGGAACCGCCGCGCAGCATTGAGCCGAGGGACTGCGAACGGTGCAGCGAGGTGTTCAGGCCGGCGGTCCAGCCGACCACCGCGTCCGTGTCGACGTACACCGGATACTGCGGCGAGACCGGGATGACGAGGGGGTTGCCCTCACACACCAGCCCCAGCTTGCCGTGGCCCGAGAAGACGCTGTTGAACAGGCCGCCGCCGGTGATGCCGGCGCCTTTCACCGTCGCTATCCGGTACGACAGCGAGGCGTCGAAACACAGGACGTTGCGGCCGTTGACCGTGAACTCGTCGCCGGGGTCGACGTCGACGACGAAGCAGTTCTGCGCCTCGTGCGCGAACCATGCCTCGCCCTGGCCGCGCACCGCCATCAGCGGCAGCCCCTCACCGGTCACGGCCCGCTTGAGCATGCCGCCCACGCCCTGGCCCTTGCGCTCGAACTGCAGGTTGCCGCGGTAGGCGACCATCGCGCCCTGACGGGCGTGCATCTCGCCGTTCACCGCGTACTTGATGCATTTGGCGTTCTCGATCGTCATGCCCGGCGCTGTGGCGGGCTGGACCATGTGCTCGCTGGAAAAGAGGTCACCCTTCATGGGGGCATCCTGTCCCGGACTGCTCCCTTCCGCCTAGATCGCGGCGTGTCGCCGTCCATGGGCGGTCAGCCGCCGAAGAGTTGGGTCCAGTAGGTGCCCGCCGGGCCGCCGCCCGCGAAGCCGATCCCTATGTGGGTGAAGTCGCGCTTGAGGATGTTGGCGCGATGGCCCGGGCTGTTCATCCAGCCCTCCACGACCTCACCGGGGGAGCGCTGGCCGCACGCGATGTTCTCACCGATCGTGCGCATCCGGGAGCCCGCGGCGGCCGCCCGGTCCCAGGGCTGGGTGCCCTCGGGCGAGGTGTGGGAGTAGAAGGAGCGGGCCGCCATGTCGGTGCTGTAGGCCTGTGCGGCGGTGGTCAGCGCGGGGTCGACGGACAGGGGATGCAGCCCGGCCCGGGCCCGCTCACGGTTGGTCAGGTCGACGACCTCGGTCGCGGTGCGCGGCAGGTCGCCCGGCGCGAGCGGTCTGGCCCACAGCGCCGTCCAGTACGTGTCGCCCGAGCGGCCGCCGCAGACGTACGCGACGGCGGCGTGGGTGAAGGCCGGGTCGTGCAGGGTGCGGCGGGGCTGTTCGGTGCGCAGGCAGTAGGCGATGAACTCGGCGGGAGTGCGCGGGCCGGAGACCAGGTGCTCGCCGACAGTGAGGTACGCGTACCCGGCGCCGGTGACGCGCTGGTACACGGAGAGGCCGTCAGGGCCCTCCACGCCGAGCCGGCCTGCCGCGGCCATGGCGGAGGCGTGGGCCTGCGCGGCGGAGGCGAGGCGGGCGTCGAGCGCGACAGGCGGTGAACCGGCGGCGGTACGGGCGGAGTTGGCCAGGTCGAGGAAGCCGTCGCGGTCGGGGAACGGGGCGTGCGGGGCGGTGATGGCGGACAGGGTGTGCATCGTGGGCCGTGCGGTGGGCATCGGCGGGGCGCCGGGCACGGGGGCGGCCGTGAGAGCGGAGGAGCCAGCGGGTGGGGGAGGGGCGGGTGTCTGGCCGGCCGGAGTCGGCGTCGCGTCCTCGACGACGTCCACTCCGAAGTCGCGCGCGAGGCCCGCCAGCCCGTCCGCGTATCCCTGCCCGAGGGCCCGCAGCTTCCAGCCGCCACCACGCCGGTAGAGCTCCGCGAGCAGCAGCACCGTCTCCTGCCGTGGGCGCGGCGGGGCGAACCGGGCGAGCGGGCGGCCGCCGGAGTCGGTGACCTGGAGCGCGGGGGCGGGCAGCCGGCCCAGGGGAGTGCCGGGGTCGGCTGGGCTGACGACCACCGTGACCCGCGTCGCACCCGAGCGCAGGCGCGGCGGGTCGACGGTCAGCGCGTCGCCGTGCAGCCGGGCGCCCGGCGCGGACGGTTGGTTGTAGAACACGAAGTCGGCGTCGCCCCGGACCTTGCCGCTGTCGTCGGTGATGAGCGCGGACACGTCGAAGGGGCCGGGCACCCGGACGGTCACGCTGCCGCCCGGAAGGGGCAGATTGCCCCCGGGAACCAACTCGCTCATCGGGCCGTCCTGGTCGGTGGTTCGAGATCCGGTGGGGATGTCCGCACAACGCGCACCGGATCTCGAGGGTTCCCGGCCGAGGCGCGCCCTCAGTCCTCGTCAGGGTCCAGCGGGTTTCCCGGTGCGATGTCCTCGTGCCGCTCGACGGGCGTGGTGGCCCGTCCCGACTTCTTCGCCTGCTTGCCGCAGAACGCCGACTCCAGCGTGGTCAGCATCGTGTTGTGCAGCGCGCCGTTGTTGGAGGCGTTGGCGAGCGCGGCCAGGCTGCGCTTGCCGTCCTTCGACGCGAACGCGTACGTGTAGTAGCCCTGGACGGCGCCCGTGTGGCCGTACACGGACACCCCGCACGACAGGTCCCGGCGCCGCAGGCCGAGCCCGTACGCCTGTGTGCTGCCCGCCGGCACCCACCGCTGCATCTGGGCCAGCTGCGCCTTGGACGTCAGCCGGCCGCCGAGCAGCGCCGACAGGAACGTGTTGAGGTCCCGTGTGCTGGAGATGACGGCACCCGCGCTCTGCGCCCAGGACACCGTCTGCTCGGTGGCGTCGACGAGTGCGGCACCCGCCGCGTCCGGAGTGAGATAGCCGCGGGTGTGCCGGCCGGGGATCTTCTTGCCGGGGTGCACATAGAACGTGTCGGTCAGCTTCAGCGGCTCGATGATCCGGTTCTGGTACTCGGTCCGCACCGAGTGCCCGGTCAGCTTCTCGATGAGCATGCCGGCGACGACGAAGTTGGTGTTGGAGTAGGAGTACGCGCCGCCGGGCCCGGTGGTCCGGGGCTTGCTCAGGGAACGGTTCACCAGCTGCCGGTAGCTGAAGACCTTGCCGCGGACCGCCTCGAAGCCGGGAACCGTCCGCGCGAACATGTCGTTGGTGTAGTCGTACAGGCCGCTGCGGTGGCTGAGGACATGCCGCACCGTGATGCGGTCGTCGGGTAGCAGCCCCGGCAGATAGCGGTTGACCGGGGCGTCGAGCTTCAGCTTCTTCTCGTCGGCCAGTTGCAGCAGGACGACGGCCGAGAAGACCTTGGTGACACTGCCGATGCGGAACCGGTCGGCGTTGCTGATGGCGCGCCGCGTCTTGCGATCGGCCACACCGACGGCCGCCCAGTGCACCGAGTCGTGGTCGTCGAGGCGGGCGATGGCGCCGGGCGCGCCCTGCCGCCGCGCCGTGCGCAGGACGTTCCACACGCCGGTGACGTCCGGGGCGGGCAGGGCACCCGCTTTGGCGCCGACCTTGGCCTCGACCGTGGTGGCGCCGGGTTTCCCGGCCCCGGACACGGCGTGTGCGGGCACCGCCAGGAGCGACACCAGGGCCGTCGCCATCGCCGTACCCCTGACCACCGTTGCTGAGACCATCCGGCTTCCTCCCGTTCCTGTCGACGTGTCGCCCATACGAGAACGATCACCTTCGTGCGGGGCAACCTTCTCGCATCCCGTCACATCGCCACAGACGACGCACAGTTGGACAGACATTGATCACCGAGTAGGAGTCCTCGATCGCCGACCGGAGCGGTCGTGAACGAATTCCGCTTCTTTTATTGACGGCGGAAAATAAGTGCCTTAGGTTCCGGGCATGTCCTCGACCCGCCGCGCCGAGACCTTCCCGGCGAACACGCCGGCCGCCTCGCAGATCTTCACCACGGTCCTGTCCCACGGGCCGCTGACCCGACTCGAGGTGGCCCGGCGGGCGGGACTGTCCCCGGCCGCCGTCACCAAGGCGGTACGCCCCCTGATCGAGGCCGGCTATCTGGTGGAGGACGCGGACGAACCGGCCCGCCCGGCCCTCGGCCGCCCCGCCAACCCGGTGCGGGTCGACGGGGGACGGGCGCTGTTCATCGGCGTCAAGGTGACCGGCGACGAGATCATCGGCGTGCTCACCGACCTGTGCTGCCGCATCCGTGTCGCCCGGCACGCCCCGCTCCCGGACCGGGAGCCGAAGGAGGTACTGGCCTCGGTCGCCGAGCTCACCAGCGGACTCCTCACCAAGGCAGCCGACTCGGGCGTACCGGTCCTCGGCCTCGGCATCGCCGTCTCCGGCGACGTGGACCGCGGCGCCGGCGTCGTCCGCTACTCACCCTTCCTGGAGTGGCGGGACGTGCCCCTCGCCGAACTCGCCGCCGCGACCACCGGGTTGCCGGTCACCGTCGACAACGACGTACGGGCACTCACCGTCGCCGAGCAGTGGTTCGGCGCCGGCGTGGGACTGTCCGACTTCGCCGTGGTGACGGTCGGCGCCGGCATCGGCTGCGGGCTCGTGGTGCACGGCCGGGTGGTCGCCGGGGCGCAGGGCGTGGCCGGGGAGATCGGCCATGTGACCGTCGACCCGGCCGGCCCGCCCTGCCACTGCGGCAACCGGGGCTGCGTGGAGGCCATCGCGGGGGACGCCGCGATCGTCCGCCGGATCCGGGAGACCACGGGCGTCGACGTCGCCGACACCGCCGCCGCCGTGGAACTGGCCCACCAGGGCGACACCGCTGCCCGCGAGGTCTACGCGCGCGCGGGCGAGGCCATCGGCCGGGGTATCGCCACCGTGGCCAACCTGCTCGGCCCCGAGCGGGTGATCATCTCCGGCGAGGGCCTCGCCGCCTACGACCTGTTCGCGGATCAGATCCGCGACACGTTCACCGCGGCCGCGTTCGGCTCCGCCGCCGAGTGCGACGTACAGATCCGCCCGCTGCCCTTCGAGGAGTGGGCGCGCGGGGCCGCGGCCACCGCGATCCAGTCCTTCATCAGAGCCGACCAGCAGCGGTAGAGCCGCTGAAACACACCCTGGAGGTACGACCCATGCGGTCATCCTCGTACTCCGCCCTGCCCGCACGCAGCCTGAGAGCCGTGGTGGTCCTGGCCCTCGCCGCCGGTGTCACCGCCGCCGTCCCCACCGCCCGGGCCGAGACCAACACGCCCCCGGCCACCACCTCGGTGGCCGCCAAGCCCTACATGGGCTGGACGAGTTGGACCATGCAGTCGTCGAAGTACCCGGGCCTCAACCCGAAGGGCGACTACAGCTACCTCTCCGAGGCGAACGTCCTCAAGCAGACCGACGCCATGGCCGCCAAGCTGAAGAAGTACGGCTACGAGTACGTCAACATCGACGCCGGCTGGTGGATGGACTGGTCCTGGAAGCCGCGGTTCGACCAGTACGGCCGGCAGCAGGCCGACCCCGAGCGCTTCCCCAGCGGCATGAAAGCCGTCGCCGACCGCATACACGCCAAGGGCCTCAAGGCCGGCATCTACCTCCCGGTCGGCCTGGAGAAGGGGGCGTACGGCGACGGGAAGACGCCGGTCTGGAACGCCGAAGGCTGCACGACCGCCGACATCGTCCACGACGACCTGCGCACCACCAACGGCTGGGACAGCGCATACAAGATCGACTTCTCCGACCCCTGCGCGCAGAAGTACATCGACTCCCAGGCACAGCTCTTCGCCGACTGGGGCTACGACTTCCTCAAGCTCGACGGCGTCGGCCCCGGCTCGTTCAAGAGCGGCGACAACTACAACAACGTCGCCGACGTCGCCGCCTGGCAGCAGGCCATCAAGACCGCCGGCCGCCCGATCCACCTGGAGCTGTCCTGGTCCCTGGACTACGGGCACGTCGAGGACTGGAAGAAGTACTCCAACGGCTGGCGCATCGACACCGACGTCGAGTGCTACTGCAACACCCTGGTCAGCTGGGAGAACTCGGTCGACGACCGCTGGGACGACGCCCCCGCCTGGACCGGCCACGCGGGCCCCGGCGGCTGGAACGACCTCGACTCCCTCAACGTCGGCAACGGTGAGATGGACGGCCTCACCAGGGCCGAGCGGCAGAGCTACGCCACCCTCTGGGCGATAGCCAAGTCACCTCTCTTCACCGGCGACGACCTCACCAGGCTCGACTCCTACGGCCTGAAGCTGCTGACCGACCGCGAGGTCATCGCGATCAACCAGAGCGGCGCCCCGCCCGCCGAGCCCGTCACCGCCTCCGACCCGCAGCAGGTGTGGGCCGCGAAGAACCCGAACGGCACCTACACCGTCGCCCTGTTCAACCTCTCCGACGCACCGGCCGCCGTGACCGCGAACTGGTCCACCCTCGGCTTCAAGGGAAGGGCCTCGGTGCGCGACGTGTGGAACAAGGAGAACCTCGGCAGCCACACCGACAGGATCACCGAGGCCCTCCCCGCGCACGGCTCCCGCCTGTTCACCGTCACCCCGCGCGGCACGGACCTGGCCTGGACCGCCCACGAGGCCGAGGCGGGCACCCTGAGCGGCAACGCCTCCGTCGCCGACTGCGCCGCCTGCTCCGACGGCCGCAAGGTCGGCAACCTCTACACCGGCGGCAAGGTCACCGTCCATGACGTCGTGGTGCCCAAGGCCGGCACTTACCAGATCAAGGTCGCCTACGTCAGCGGTGACTCCCGGTCGATCCTGGTGTCCGCGGGCGAAGGCGGCGCCACCTCGCACAAGTTCGCGTCCACGGGCGACTGGGCCACGGTGAACAGCGTCCATGTGCCGGTCAGGTTGAAGGCCGGGGCCAACACGATCACCTTCGACAGCGGCAGCGGCTACGCGCCCGACATCGACCGGATCGACGTACCGAAGTCGTCCTGAACACACCCACGGCGCCCGCCCACGACCGCCAGGAGCCGGCCATGGACACCACCCCCACCCCCCGCCTGCCCAGACGCGGCCTGCTCGCCCTCGCCGCGGCGAGCGGAGCCCTCACCGCGCTGCCCGCCTTCACCGCGTCGGCCGCGCCCATGCGTCCCGCGAACTCGACGGTCGGTCAAGGGAGTTCACGTCACCGGCTCTGGTGGCAGGCCCCCGCCGACGAGCACTCCATGATCGAGCAGGGTCTGCCCGTCGGCAACGGCCGCCTCGGCGCCCTCGTCGCGGGCGACCCCGGCCGCGAACTCCTCCTGATCACCGACGCCACGATGTGGACCGGCGGCCTCAACGACACCCTCGACGCCGACGGTCAGTTCCCCTACGGCCGCGATGACTTCGGCTCCTTCACGCTGCTCGCCCGCCTCACCGTCGACCTCCCCGACCACGACCTGTCCGCCGTCCACGGCTACCGCCGCACCCTCGACCTGGCGAAGGGGCTGCTGACCACGTCGTACACGCGCTCCGGGGTGACGTATCGGAGGGAGATCTTCGCCAGCCGGCCCGACGACGTGATCGTCCTGCACTTCACGCAGAGCGGCGGCGGTCGCCACACCGGCACCGTCGTGCTGGAGGGCACGCACGGCGAGGACGCCTCGGTGTCGTTCGGCGCGGCCCTGCCGAACGGGCTGCGCTACGGGGCAGCCGTCACCGCGTACGGCTCCGGCGGCCGGGTCACCGTCAGCGGCTCGCGGATCGACTTCGCCGGGTGTCGGGACCTGACCGTGGTGGTGAGCGGCGGCACCGACTACGCGCCGGACGCGGCGAGGGACTACCGCGATCCGTCCCTCGATCCGCACCGGCTCGCCCGCACCAAGGTCCGCGACGCCGCCACCCACTCGGTGGACACCTTGCTGAGCACCCATGTCGCCGACTACCAGGCCCTGTTCGGGCGCATGGACCTCGCGCTCGGCACGTCGTCCGCCGAGCAGCGCTCCCTGGACACCTGGGAACGGCTCCGGGCGCGCGCCCGGGACGGCGTGCCCGACCCGGAACTCGAAGCGGCCTACGTGCACTTCGGCCGCTATCTGATGATCTCCGGATCGCGAGGAAGCCTGCCTCTCGCCCTGCAAGGGCTGTGGCTCGACGGCAACGACCCGGACTGGATGGGCGACTACCACACCGACATCAACCTCCAGATGAACTACTGGATGGCCGACCGGACCGGCCTGTCCCCGTGCTTCGACGCCCTCACCGACTACTGCCTCGCCCAGCTGCCGTCCTGGACCGACACCACCCGCCGCCTGTTCAACGACCCGCGCAACCGCTACCGCAACTCCACCGGCCGTAACGCCGGCTGGACCGTCGCCATCTCCACCAACCCCCATGGCGGAGGCGGCTGGTGGTGGCACCCGGCGGGCAACGCCTGGCTGTGCGCCACCCTGTGGGAGCACTACGAGTACACCGGGTCGCGAGAGCACCTGAAGAAGATCTATCCGTTGCTGAAGGGCGCCTGCGAGTTCTGGGAGGCGCGGCTGCTCACCACCACGCTCCCCGGCACGTCGAAGGAGGTGCTGATCGCCGACAGCGACTGGTCCCCGGAGCACGGCCCGCTCGACGCCAAGGGCATCACCTACGCTCAGGAACTGGTGTGGGCGCTCTTCGGCAGCTACTGCACCGCGGCGGCCGAGCTGCGGACCGACACGGGCCACGCGGCCACGATCGCCGCACTGCGCAGAAAGCTGTACCTGCCCCAGGTCAGCGAGACCACCGGCTGGCTGGAGGAGTGGATGTCCCCCGACAACCTGGGCGAGACCACGCACCGGCACCTCTCCCCGCTCGTCGGCCTGTTCCCCGGCGACCGCATCCGCCCCGACGGCTCCACCCCCGCCGACATCGTCACCGGCGCAACAGCCCTGCTCACCGCGCGCGGCATGGAGAGCTTCGGCTGGGCCAACGCCTGGCGCGGCCTGTGCTGGGCCCGTCTGAAGAACGCGGAGAACGCCTACCAGTTGGTCGTCGACAACCTCCGCCCCTCGACCGGCGGCAGCAACGGCACGGCACCCAACCTCTTCGACATCTACGAGGTCGAACGCGGCCGGGGCATCTTCCAGATCGACGCCAACTTCGGAACCCCGGCCGCGATGATGGAGATGCTGCTGTACTCCCGACCCGGACACATCGAACTCCTCCCGGCGCTCCCCGACGCCTGGGCCGGTTCGGGCTTCGTCGAGGGGGTCGCCGCGCGCGGCGGCTTCGAGGTCGACCTGCGTTGGCGCGACGGGAAACCGACGGAGGCGCGGATCCACAGTGTCGGCGGCCGCACCACGACGGTCGTGTGCGGCGAGGTGTCCCGCACGGTCACCCTGCGGCCCGGCGCCTCTGTCACACTGCGGGACCTCACCCGGTGAGGGCCGCGCTTCCGTCGGCCGTCGTCCTGCTGACCGTCGTCGCCTGCCAGTCCCAGGCCGCCGAGGCGCCCGCCGAGGCCACCGCCGCGCCCAGCGGTGTCGTCACCTGGGCCGCGAGCGCCGACCGGATGGCCGACGGCGTAGCCGGCCGCAGCTACCGGCTCGTCGTGCACACCAGCGTCGGCGGCACCGGCGTCCGGGTCCGGCTCTCCAACGCCTTCGGGGACCGGCCGCTCACCCTCGACAGCGTCTACGCCGGCATCCGGAAACAGGGCGCCGAACTGCGGCCCGGCAGCAACCGCCGGATGACCTTCGGCGGTGCGCGCACGGTCACCGTCCCGGCGGGCGACACCGTGTGGAGCGACCCGCTGCCCGGCAGGCTGCCCGCCGCGACCGACCTCGTCGTCAGCCTGCACAGCCCCGACGCGGGCGGCCCGGCCAGCGGCCACTGGATGGCCCTGCAGTCGTCGTACGCGACCCAGGGCGACCACACCGCCGCGGAGAGCGGCGCCGCCTGGACCATCCCGACCGGCTCCTGGTTCTACCTCGACGCCGTCTCCGTACACGCCCCCGAGGGCACCGCGGCGGTGGCCGCCCTCGGCGACTCCATCACCGACGGCTGGCAGTCCACCGCCGACCTGAACCGCCGCTGGCCCGACTACCTCGCCCGCCGCCTGCAGCGCACGGACACGGCCGTGAAGGGCGTGGCCAACGAAGGGATCTCCGGGAACAAGGTCCTCGCGGACGGCCCCGGCCAGAGCGCCCTGAACCGGCTGGAGCGCGACGTCCTCACCCAGCCGGGCGTACGGACCGTGTTCCTCTTCCAGGGCGTCAACGACATCAAGGCCCACACGGGCGTCACGGCCGACGACCTGATCGACGGCTACCGCGAGATCGTCGAGCGGGCGCACGCGGCCGGCAAGTGCGTCGTCGGCGCGACCGTCGGACCCTTCAAGGGCTGGCACGAATGGGACCCGGCCGCCGAAGCCGTACGGCAGGAGGTCAACACGTTCGTCCGCACCGGCGGCCTGTTCGACGCCGTCACGGACTTCGACCGCGTCCTGCGCAGCCCCTACGACCCCGCACGCATGCTGCCCGCCCTCGACGGCGGCGACCACATCCACCCCAACGACAAGGGGATGCAGGCGATGGCCGACGCCGTCGACCTGACGGCCCTCGACTGCGACACCGACCGCTGAAGCCGAGCGGGCGTAACCTCAGCCGCGCAACGTCTGCGCCCAGTCGGCCGGCACCCGCCCCGCAGGCCCCGGTGCCGGCTGCTCGGCCGGATGGCTCACCGGCGCGGCCAGCTCGGGCCCCGACTCGTACAGCTCGTTCGACGCGTAGTCCCAGTACCAGCTCTCACCCGGCTCGAAGCTCTGCACGAACGGATGCCCGGTCTCCCGGAAATGCCCCGTCGCGTGCTGGGCGGGCGAACTGTCACAACACCCCACGTGCCCGCACTGCGCACACCGCCGCAGATGGAACCACCATCCGCCGACCTCGTCGCACTCGACGCACCCGCTGCCGCTCGGCGGCACGCTCGGGTCGATCGCCTTGCCGCCCTGGTCGCTGGTCATGCGGACTCCTCCTCGGCCGATGTGAGCGGAAGCAGCACCTGGAAACGCGTGTCGCCCGGCTCCGACTCCACCTGAATGGTCCCGTGGTGCTTGTTGACCACGATCCGCCAGGAGATGTCGAGACCGAGCCCGGTCCCCTCGCCCACCGGCTTCGTCGTGAAGAACGGATCGAAGATCCGCCCCCGGTGCTCGGCCGGGATCCCCACACCCGTGTCCCGGAACTCCACCAGCAGCCGGTCGTGGTCGAGGGCCGTCCGCACGGTCAACGTCCCTTCGCCGCCCGCGCTGTCGATGGCCGAGACCGCGTTGTCGATCAGGTTCGTCCACACCTGGTTGAGTTCCGCCGGGTACGCCGGGATCTTCGGCAGCGTACGGTCGTAATCCTTGACCACCTTGATCTGCGGGCCGATCTTGGCCGACAGCATCATCAGGGTGCTGTCGAGGAGTTCGTGCACGTCGGCGTTGCGGAAGGGCGCGCGGTCCAGCTGGGAGTACTGCTTGGCGGCGTCGACGAGATGGGAGATGCGGGTGGTCGAGTCGTTGATCTCGTCCATCAACAGCTCGGTCTCGACGGTGTAGTTGAGCCAGCCGATCGCGCTCGGCAGGATCTCCTCGTCCACCGCCGCCGCGACCTGGTCCAGCCAGTCCTCGTCGAGACCGGCCTGCACGAAGGCGGGCGCGATCCGCCAGCCGTCCTGGATGTCGTGGTCGTCCAGCCAGTCCGTGACGGCGTCCTCCCGGTCCGACGCCTCCAGCGGGCTCAACGTCGGTGCCTTCGCGACCCGTTCGGCCGTGCGCTCCTGGATGTCTATGAGGTTGGCCATGACCTCGGGGGAGTACGAACCCTGCGCGATGATCGCCAGCTTGTGCCGCATCTTGCCGACGCGCTCCCGCAGCGTCGCGGTGGCCCGGACGGCCGCCGCCGCGGGGTTGTTGAGCTCGTGTGTGAGCCCCGCGGACAACGAGCCCAGCGCCAGCAGCCGTTCGCGCTGGTTGACGGCCAGCTCGGTGCTCTTCTGACCGAAGAAGAGACCTTCCAGCAGATGCAGGGCCATCGGGAACCACTCGCGGATCACCTCCGCGAAGGTCTCGGCGGGCAGCACGAAGAACCGCGTCGGCTCCGTGACCCGCATCGAGCTGTTGTAGACCTGCGGAACCCGGTCCCCGAGATAGGCCTGCCAGGCCCCGGAGTACACCCCGCGCTGGGAGGTCCGGTTGACCTCCACGTCGTCGCCGCCGACCCGCCGGGACAACACGACGGTGCCCTCGACCATCACATAGAAACAGGTCGCGGGATCACCCTCGGTGTACACCGGACCCGGCTCGAACATCTCCACCCGCCCCGCGCTGCACAGCCTGCCGAGCTGCTCGGGCGTGAGCTTCTCGAACAGGAACAGGGCTCCGATCTCCTGCGGGTCGCACGGCATCAACTGCCCGCTCATGACTGCTCCAGATAGCGGTGGACGAGCATCACGGCCATGGCTCCCTCTCCTACGGCGGACGCGACCCGCTTCGCGGACTCGGCGCGCGCGTCCCCCGCCACGAACACGCCGGGGACGTTGGTCTCCAGGTGGTACGGCGGCCGGTCCAGCTCCCAGCCGGCCGGTGGCCGCCCGTCGGCCGTCAGGTCGGGCCCGGCCAGGATGAACCCGCGCTCGTCCCGCAGCACCGTCGCGTCCAGCCAGTCGGTCAGCGGGGCCGCGCCGATGAACACGAACATCCACTGCGCGTCGACCAGTTCGGTCCGCCCGCCGTCCACGTCACGCAGCGTCAGCTGCTCCAGGTGGCCGGAGCCGTGGGCGGACTCCACGACCGTGCGGGTGCGCACCGAGATGTTCGGCGCCTCCTCGATCTGCTGGATCAGGTAGTGCGACATGGACGCCGACAGCGACTCACCGCGCACCAGCAGCGTCACCGACTTCGCGCCCCGCGACAGATACATCGCCGCCTGCCCCGCCGAGTTGGCGCCGCCGACGATGTACACGTCCTGCCCCTGGCAGGCGGGCGCCTCCGTCAGCGCCGACCCGTAGTACACCCCGCAGCCGGTCAGGTCGTCGCAGCCGGGCGCGGCCAGCTGCCGGTACGACACGCCGGTCGCCAGGATCACGCTGTGCGCGGCGACCGCCGAGCCGTCCGAGAACCGTACGACCCGGGCGGCGCCGCTGACCTCCAGCGCCGTCACCTCGCGCGCGGTGAGGATCTCGGCGCCGAACTTCGCCGCCTGCCGGCGGGCCCGGTCGGTGAGCTGGGCGCCCGACACCCCGTCCGGGAAGCCGAGGTAGTTCTCGATCCGGGAGCTCTGCCCGGCCTGCCCGCCCGTCGCCGACCGCTCCACCAGCACGGTCCGCAGCCCCTCCGACGCCCCGTACACCGCCGCGCCGAGCCCCGCGGGTCCGCCGCCGATGACGACGAGGTCGTAGAACTCCGCCGTCGGCGTCGTGGCGAGCCCGACCTGCGCGGCCAGCTCGGGTGCCTCGGGCGCCACCAGGGGTGTGCCGTCCGGCGTGATCACCAGCGGCAGCCGCTCTCCGTCCTGCTCGGCGGCGGCCAGCAGCCGCTGACCCTCGGGTTCGTCGGCCGAGTACCAGCGGTACGGCACCTGGTTGCGGGCGAGGAACTCCCGCACCTCCGACGACCGCGCCGACCACCGGTGCCCGACCACCTTGGTGCTGGGCACCGGCCGGTAGTCGCTGCGCCGCCACGCCTCCAGCAGATCGTCCAGGACCGGATACAGCTTCTCCTCGGGCGGGTCCCACGGCTTGAGCAGATAATGATCGAGATCGACGACGTTGATCGCGTCGATCGCCGCGCTCGTGTCCGCGTACGCGGTCAGCAGCACCCGCCGCGCGCCCGGGTAGACGTCCAGGGCCTGTTCGAGGAACTCGATGCCGTTCATCTGCGGCATGCGGTAGTCGGCCAGGATCACGGCCACGAGATCGCCGCGCAGCTTCAGCTCGCGCAGTGCCTCCAGCGCGGACTCGCCGGACTCCGCCCGCACGATCCGGTGGGACGCGCCGTAGCGCCGCCGCAGATCGCGGGCGACCGCCCGGGACACGCCCGGGTCGTCGTCCACGGTCAGGATGACGGTCCGCGCTGCGTCGGCGGCCTGTGCCATACGTCTCCCACCCCGGGGTCGGTACCAGGGCACGGCGTCTCCACGTCGCCGCGCCGACTCCGGCCCATCGTATGTTCGATCCGCCCGCTTCGCTCGGGTACGTGGGAGGCGACGCCTTTCAGCCGCGACGCGGGGCGAGCACGCAGAACTCGTTGCCTTCGGGATCCGTCAGCGTCACCCACGGCTCGTCGCCGCTCTGCCCGATGTCGGCGTGGTGCGCGCCGAGCGCGAGAAGGCGGGTGACCTCGGCGTTCTGGTCGTCGGGGCGGAAGTCGAGGTGGAGGCGGTTCTTCACGGTCTTGCCCTCCGGGACCGGCCCGAAGATCAGGCCGGGCAGGCGGTCCGGTTCCGGCCGGATCTCGAATTCCTCGGCCGAGTCGTTCAGCACGACCCAGCCCAGCGCCTCGGCCCACCAGCGTCCCAGGGCCACCGGGTCGGCCGAGTCGACGACCACCTGCTCCCACTGCAAAGCCATGGCCGCAGCGTAGTGAAGACTGGGCCCGAACGACGTGACCACGACACTAGGAGGCAGCCGGAATGACGCGCCCGATCACGGCAGGGGTGGACGGCTCCGAGGAGAGCCTCGCCGCTCTCGGCTGGGCGGCCCGGGAGGCGGTCCGGCGGGGGCTGGCCCTGCGGGTGGTGCACGCCTGGCGGTTCCAGTCGCACGAGGCGATCGACGCGGGGGACCCGGACACCCAGGTCCAGTGGGTGCGGGAGGGCCTCGCGGAGGCCGTCCGCTCCGTCACCGAGCGGCACCCGGGCCTGGAGGTGACGACCGACGTCATCGACGACGGCTCCGTGGACACACTGGTCGCGGCCGGGGCGGACGCCGAGATGCTGGTGCTCGGGTCGCGGGGCCAGGCCGCGGTCGTCGGGTTCCTGCTGGGCTCCGTCGGACAGCAGGTGATCGCCGGGGCGGGGTGTCCGGTCGTACTGGTCCGGGCCGGGGACCAGGCGTCCGCGGAGGCCGCCGGACGCGAGATCGTCGTGGGCCAGCACGGGGACGCGGACGACAGCGCCGCCGCGCTGCGGTTCGCGTTCGAGACGGCGGCGGCACGCGGCGCGACCGTGCGCGCCGTACGGGCCTGGACGCTGCCGCCGCTGTTCGCCTACAGCCCGGCCTCCCTGAAACTCCTCGACGACGCCGGCGGGCTGGAGCCCTACGAGAAGAGGTCCCTGGGCGAGGCGCTGCGACCGTGGCGCGAGCGCTTCCCCGACGTCCAGGTGGTCGAGCACGTCGAGATGGGCAGCGCCGGGCAGGTGCTGCTGTCGGTCGTCGGACGGGCCCAGCTGATGGTCGTCGGGCGGCGCGCCCGCCGTACGGCCGTCGGCGCCCGGATCGGTTCGGTCGCGCACGGCGTCCTGCACCACGCGCCCTGCCCGGTGGCGGTCGTACCGCCGGTCTGAGCCTGGTCGACCGAGCCGGTCCGCCGGCTCAGTCGGCCGTCGGCTGAAGCGTCTCCCGGGCCTTGGGCAGGATGTTCTCGATGTAGTCCTCGACCACCGTGTCCAGGTCGATGTCGTGCTGCGCCCGCTCGGACAGGTACCAGCGGTGTTCGAGCAGCTCGTGGTAGATCTCGGCCGCGTCCATCGAACCGCGCAGTTCCAGCGGTACGGCCCGCACCGTGGGTCGGAAGACGTCCCGCACCCAGCGGTGGGCGAGGACCTCGGGGCGGGCTCCGAGGGGGTCACCCGGGGCGTAGTCGTCCTGGGTGGCCATCCAGCTCTCCAGGTCGTTCAGCAGCCGTCGGGCCTGGTTCTCCTCGGTGTCCAGGCCCGTCAGACGCAGCAGTTGACGCTGGTGGTGCCCGGCGTCCACGACCTTGGGCACGAACGTGACCGTGTCGCCGTTGGTGGCGTGCTCGATCTGCATCTCGGCCACGTCGAACCCGAGGTCGTTCAGCCGGCGGATCCGGCGCTCGATGTAGTGGTACTTGCCCGCCGGATACACCGAGGTGCGGGTCAGCTCCTCCCACAGACTCCGGTAGCGGGCACAGATCTCGGTGCCGAACTCGATCGGGTCCACCGAGGGGTGCAGCGCCCCCGACGCCTCCAGGTCCAGCAGCTCGCCGCTGATGTTCACCCGGGCCAGGTCCAGGTCGTAGTCGCGCTGGCCGTTGCTGAGCTGCGGGTGCAGATCGCCCGTCTCGGCGTCCACCAGATACGCGGCGTAGGCGCCCGCGTCGCGCCGGAACAGCGTGTTGGACAGCGAGCAGTCGCCCCAGGCGAACCCGGCGAGGTGGAGCCGGACCAGCAGCACGGCCAGCGCGTCCATCAGCCGGTGCATGGTCGCGGGACGCATCGTCGTCTCGAACATCGAGCGGTACGGCATCGAGCCGCCCAGATGCCGGGTCACCAGGACCGACTCCAGCGGTCCGCCGTCGCCGTCGACGCGTCCGGTGACCACGGCCAGCGGATCCACCGACGGGATGCCGATGCGGTCCAGGTCGCGCAGGAGCTCGTACTCGCGCAGTGCCGGGCGTTCGGCGAGCTCCTTGACGGCGATCACCTCGTCGCCGGCCCGGGCGTAGCGCACCACGTGCCGGGATATACCGCGCGGCAGCGGGACCAGGACGTCGTCCGGCCACTGCTCCAGCGGCAGCTGCCAGGGCAGCTCCAGCAGGAGCGCGGGGTGCTCCGGGTTCGTCGCGCTGATCTGCAGTGCCATGGGCCGTTCGTCCTCGCCTCGCCGGTGATCGTCACCTCACCCTAAAGTGCGCGCTCCCGCGCCTGAAGAGCAGCTTCCTGCACGGATCCCCGGTGCAGGGGACCGTGGCCGGGCAGCAGTACGTCCCCCTTGAGGCCTTCGAGTACGTCCAGCGAGGCCACGGCCTGTGCGCGCTCGCGGTGGAACATGTCGGGCAGCAGCTGCGGTCCCTTGATCCGCGAGGTGGGATGCCCGCTCACCAGGGCGTCTCCCGCGATCACCACCCCGGCGTCGGGCAGGTGGTAGGCGCAGTGCCCGTTGGTGTGGCCGGGTGTGTGCACGGGGACGGGGCGGCCGGGCAGGTCCAGCGGGCCCGCCGAGGGGAACGGCTCGGGCGCGGTGACCGGGACGTGCGCGGTGCCGCCCGAGCGGATCGCGTGGATCGCCCAGGGCAGGACGCCGGGCCGCCAGCCGTTCCTCAGGACCGTCCCGACGTTCACCTGGTGCAGGAACTCCCGGCGCGCATGCGGCACTTCGGCCTCGTGCAGGTATATCGGCGTGCCGTGCGTGGCGTTCAGGTACTCGGCGTTGCCCAGGTGGTCCGTGTGCGCGTGCGTGATCAGCACGGCCGTGACGGCCTCCGGTGAACTGCCCACCTCGGCGAGCGAGGCGAGGAGCCTCGGCCGGTCCCCGGGGTAGCCGGTGTCGATCAGCGTGACCGCGTCCCCGTCGGACAGGATCACCCAGTTGGTGTTGCTGCCGTGCACCAGATAGGTGCCGTCCGCGACTTGCCGCACATCTGCTTGCATGATCGTCCCGCGTGGTGAGGTCCGTGCCCGACGGACACAGCAAAGCAGATCACCGAAAGCGCGTGACCGGCGGGTCGGGACGCATCCCGAACAGGAACCGCGTCAGCCGCGTTCTGCGCACCAGGCACTCGTACAGGACGACGATCACCACCAGCGAACCGGCCACGATCGCGGCGTACTTGATCACGATCGGCGCCGACCAGCCGACGACGCCGTACGCGAGGGCGACCACGACCGGCTGGTGCAGTACGTACACGGGCAGGGCGGCGATCCCCAGGTACACCATGGCGCGCGACGGCGACCGCCCCGCGCCCTGCTGGTCCTGGCGTTCGCGCCCTGCGCGCGGCCGGTCCAGCAACCCCAGGATCGCGGCGACCCAGCACCACCCGGCCGCCCCGAACACGGCCCGCGTCACCAGGCCCAGCGGACTTGCGTCGGTGAACGGGTCGTCCAGCGACATGAACCCGGGCGCGGACCCCGCGAACAGGACCAGCCCGGCCACACCCACGGGAACGGCGACCCGGCGCAACGCATCGCGGACACGTACGTCGTCGGCGAGGACGTACCCGAGGACGAAGAACACCAGGTACGCCCAGCGGTTCCAGCCCGCGAAGCCCTCCTCCATGCCCAGGAACGCGTTGATCGCGGCCAGCGGCAGGAGGGGTGCGAGGAGCAGGGAAGGACGCCGCCGCACCGCCTGCCCCAGCCGCTCCGAACAGGCCGCGAGCGGTGCCGCGACCGGGGCGAGCAGCAGGCTGAAGGTGAGCAGTAGCACGACGAACCACAGATGACCGGTCTCGAAGTGCTCCCCGTCCAGGACGAACGGGAAGTCGGCCGGGTCCGGCCGGACGGTGAGGAAGCGCATCCAGAAACGCCCGTACGACTCGTCGTAGCCGGGGTCGGCGGCCCGCAGCCGCAGCCACTGGGGGAGCGGGCACAGGACGACGGTCGCGAAGACCAGCGGAACGCCCAGCCGCAGCAGCCGTTCACGGGTGAAGCGGGCGGGACCGCGGCGGCGGATCGAGTAGCGGGAACCCAGCCCGGCGACGAGGAACAGCATCGGCATCGCCCACACGACCCCGAACCCGGCGAGCACGGTGACGGCCTCGGTCGTCCGCGCGTCCTTGACGTAGAAGTCGTCGTCCGGCGAGAAGACCAGCGCGGAGTGGAAGAACACCAGCCCCAGGACGACGAAGACCCGCAGCGCGTCCAGTTCGCCACGCCGGGGAGCGGTGGCCGGTACCTGCGTGTCGACGTTCACGCGCACAGTGTGGCCGCCGGGCAGGGCTTCGCCCAGAGGAAGGGCCGCCTCCGGCACCGTCCACCGGAGGCAGGCCCCCCGCGCGCCCGAAGCGGCCGCCTCTCCGCCTCAGTGCACGCCGTGCGGCCGGAACTGCACGCTGATGCGTGGTCCCGTGGCGCGTGTGGTCTTCGGGATCGAGTGCTCCCAAGTCCGTTGGCAGGAGCCGCCCATCACGATGAGGTCGCCGTGGCCCAGCGGGCGGCGCACCGTCTCGCCGCCGCCCCGCGCCGGGCGCAGCAGCAGATCCCGCGGCGCGCCCACGGAGAGGATGGCGACCATCGTGTCCTCCCGCGCGCCCCGCCCGATCCGGTCCCCGTGCCAGGCGACACTGTCCCGGCCGTCGCGGTAGTAGCAGAGCCCGGCCGTCGTGAACGGCTCGCCGAGTTCCTCGGCGTAGTGCGTGGACAGCGCGTCGCGGGCCTCGGCGAGCACGGGATGCGGGAGCGCGTCGCCGGCGCCGTAGAAGGACATCAGTCGAGGTACGTCGACGACGTGGTCGTACATCGTGCGCCGCTCGGCACGCCAGGACACCTCGGCGGCGAGCTGTTCGAACAGGACGTCGGCGCCGCTCAGCCAGCCGGGCAGCACGTCGATCCAGGCGCCGTGGGCCAGCCGTGTACGGCGGATCCCGGCGAGGTCACCGAGCCGCAGCTCGTCCGTCTGGTCGAACAGGGAGCCCTGGAGGTGCGTGGCCATGGTCCCAGCGTACTCCAGAATCGAAAATCTGTTCCTATCCGATTGTCGGTCGGCGTCTCGCCGGTTTCCGGCCGGCTCTTTGGATGCATTCCTGTATCGGATACATTCACGTATCGAACGGAGGCGGGACATGGCGGTGAAGGAAACGACCGGGCGCGTCACCAAGCGCCGCGTCCGCACGCGCGCCAACCTGCTCGACGCCGCGTTCGCCGTGTTCGCCGCCAAGGGGTTCGGCCGCGTCTCCATCGAGGAGGTCTGCGAGGCCGCCGGCTACAGCAGGGGTGCCTTCTACTCCAACTTCGACAGCCTGGACGAGCTGTTCTTCGCCCTCTACCGGCAGCGGGCCGACCTGATCGCGGAGCAGGTGTCCGGGGCGCTCGCCCTCGACGGGCCGGACCTGGACGTGCCCGCCGCCGTGGACCGGGTCACCGAGGTGCTGCTGCTGGACCGGGACTGGCTGCTGGTGAAGACGGACTTCCTGGTGCACGCCGCGCGCCACCCCGCCGTCGCACAGGCCCTGCTGGAACACCGCGCCCGGCTGCGCGGCGCCATCGCCGACCGGCTGGCCAGGGCACGGGGACACACCGCACTGCCCGCCGTGCTCGGCGACATCGACGGCGCCGCCCACGCCGTGGTCGCCGCCTACGACGGCGTCACCACCCAACTGCTGCTGGACCGGGACGGCGAGCACGCCCGGGCCTGGCTGGGGCAACTGCTCACCGCGCTGCTCACCGACGGCAGCGGTACCACCGCATCAGCGCACATGAGGACATGAGGAAGGGACGGTCGCCATGGATGCCGACGTCATCGTCGTCGGAGCGGGACTCGCGGGCCTGGTCGCCGCGAGCGAACTGACCAGCCGGGGCCGCAGGGTCGCACTGGTCGACCAGGAGAACGCCGCCAACCTCGGCGGGCAGGCGTTCTGGTCCTTCGGCGGGCTCTTCCTCGTCGACTCCCCGGAGCAGCGGCGCCTGGGCATCAAGGACTCCCTCGACCTGGCCTGGAACGACTGGCAGGGCAGCGCGCAGTTCGACCGGGTGGACGACGAGGACTCCTGGGCGGTGCGCTGGGCGCGCGCCTACGTCGAGTTCGCGGCCGGCGAGAAGCGGGCCTGGCTCGACGGCCACGGCATCAAGTTCCTGCCCACGGTCGGCTGGGCCGAGCGCGGCGACCTGCGCGCCCACGGCCACGGCAACTCCGTCCCCCGCTTCCACATCGCCTGGGGCACCGGCACCGGCGTCGTGGAACCGTTCGTGCGGTACGCCAAGGAGGCCGCGCGCGACGGGCTGCTCACCTTCTACCACCGGCACCAGGTCGACGAGCTCGTCATCGAGGGGGGCGCGGCGCGCGGTGTACGCGGCACGGTCCTGGCCGACGACCACTCGGCCCGGGGCGTCGCCTCCAACCGCGACCACGTCGGCGAGTTCGAACTGACCGCCCAGGCCGTCGTCGTCACCACCGGCGGCATCGGCGCCAACCACGACATCGTCCGCCGCTACTGGCCCGAACGGCTCGGCACCCCGCCCACCGAGATGGTCACCGGCGTCCCCGCCTACGTCGACGGCCGCATGCTCGACATCAGCGCGGAGGCGGGCGTACGCCTGGTCAACCGTGACCGAATGTGGCACTACACCGAGGGCCTGCAGAACTGGGACCCGATCTGGCCCGGCCACGGCATCCGCATCCTGCCCGGACCGTCCTCCATGTGGTTCGACGCCCTCGGCCGCCGACTGCCCGACCCCTGCCTGCCCGGCTACGACACCCTCGGCACCCTCAGGCACCTGCGCACCGACACCGACATCGCCGGGTACGACCACTCCTGGTTCATCCTCAGCCAGAAGATCATCGAGAAGGAGTTCGCGCTGTCGGGCTCCGAGCAGAACCCCGACATCACCGCCAAGGACCGCACCGGCTTCCTCAAGGAGCGGGTGCTCGGCAAGGGCGCCCCGGGACCGGTGGCGGCCTTCCTGCGCAACGGCGCCGACTTCGTGACCGCCCCGAACCTGGAGCAACTGGTCGAGAAGATGAACCAGTTGACGGACAAGCCGCTCCTCGACGCCGAGGCGGTCCGACGCCAGATCGAGGCCCGCGACCTCCAGATCGCCAACCCCTACAGCAAGGACGCGCAGGTCCAGGGCATCCGCAACGCCCGCCGCTACATCGGCGACCGCCTCGGCCGCGTCGCCACCCCGCACCGCATCCTCGACCCCGCGTCCGGCCCTCTCATCGGCGTCAAGCTGCACATCCTGACCCGCAAGACCCTCGGCGGCATCCAGACCGACCTCGACTCCCGCGCGCTCGGCGCCGACGGCACGCCGATCGACGGCCTGTACGCGGCCGGCGAGGTCGCCGGCTTCGGCGGCGGAGGCGTCCATGGCTACAACGCGCTGGAGGGCACCTTCCTCGGCGGCTGCCTCTTCTCGGGCCGCACGGCGGGACGGGCCGCGGCACGGCAGACCGGCTGAGACCAGTGCACGGCCCGTCGCCTCAGGGTTGCAGGAGACGGGCCAGCACCGCGGCGTGGCTGTCGTCGGGGGACTTCGAAGCGGTCAGCAGGGTCACCGTGCCCTTGCCCGCCAACTCCCGCACACGATCGACGAGTTCGGCCGCCTCGGGGGCGGCCAGCTCCGCCTCGTAACGCTCGGCGAACTCCTCGTACGACCCCTCGCCCGCGTGGTACCAGCGCCGCAGCTCCGTGGACGGGGTGAGCCCCTTCGGCCACTCGTCCACGCGGGCCGTGTCCTTCGACAGACCGCGCGGCCAGAGCCGGTCGACGAGGACGCGGACGCCGTCCTCGGGCTCGGGTGCTTCGTAGACGCGACGGATACGGACGCTCATGGCCGGGCCTTTCCGGTGGAGCTGACGAGTTCCTCACAAGTGTCGGTCAAGGTCGACGCATGATCACGTACAAGTCCCGTGTCGCCCTGCTCGCCACCGCCCTGCTGCTGACCGGGTGCGCCGGCGGCGCCACGGCGATGCCGGACCACGCGCCGGACACCGGCGGGGCCACGGCCGGCGCGGCCACGACCGCCACCCCGATGCCCGACGTCGCGCTGGCGGCGGCCCCGCGGCAACTGCCCGGCCTCGGCCCGAAGACCTGGGGCGACGTGCCCGCGCAGGCCCGGCAGGCCGTCGTCGTCACCGGGAATGGCAGGAACTCATCGCGGTCCACCGTCGTTCTGTACGAGCGCGGCGACATCGGCTGGGAGGCCGGCGCCGAGTGGCCCGCGCACAACGCGCGGCGCGGCTGGACCGACCACCACCGGGCCGGTGACCTGCGTTCGCCCATCGGGGTCTTCACGCTCACGGACGCCGGGGGTCTGCTCCGCGACCCCGGCACCAGGCTGCCGTACGACCATGGTGTCGGCTTCACCGCCACCGGCACCGGCTTCGAGGGCGAGCCCCTCGCCGGTTCCTTCGACTACGTCATCGCCATCGACTACAACCGACAGCCGGGCACCACCCCCCTCGACTGGACCCGCCCGCTCGGCGCCGGACGCGGCGGCGGCATATGGCTGCACGTCGACCACGGCGGCCCCACACAGGGCTGCGTCAGCATCGCGCGCGAGCACATGCGGGAACTGCTGCTGGCGCTCGACCCCGACCGGCATCCCGTCGTCGTCATGGGCGACGCCGACTCCCTGGCCCGCTGACACCGCCCCCGACCGCTTAGGATCCGCCGCGTGTGCGCACATGTGCTGGTAGCCGAGGACGACGAGATGCAGGCCGAACTCATACGCCGCTCCCTGCTGTCGGAGGGGCACACCGCGACCGTCGTCCACGACGGTCCGGCCGCCCTCGACGCCGCCCGGCAGCTCAGGCCCGACCTCGTCGTCCTGGACCTGATGCTGCCGGTGATCGACGGCTTCGGGGTGTGCCGGGTGCTGCGCCGGGACGACGACATCCCGGTGCTGATGCTCACGGCCCGCTCGGCGGAGGACGACGTCCTGCTCGGACTCGAACTCGGCGCCGACGACTACATGACCAAGCCGTACAGCCCACGCGAGCTGATGGCCCGCATCCGGACCGTGCTGCGACGCAGCGGACGGACCGGCGGCCGGCGGGAGGAGCCCGTCGTACGCGCCGCCGGGCTCGCCGTCGACCCCGTACGGCACGAGGTGCGGTGCGACGGGGCGGCGGTGGAGTGCACGCCGGCCGAGTTCGAGATCCTGCTGGCGATGGTCACCGAACCCGAACGGGTCTTCTCCCGACGGCAGTTGCTGGAGTGCACCCGGGGCATCGACCGGGCCTCCACCGAGCGGGCCGTCGACGTCCACATCATGAACCTGCGCCGGAAGATCGAGACCGACCCGCGCCGGCCGGTGCGGCTGCTGACCGTGTTCGGCGTCGGCTACAAGCTCAGCGGCGGCCGCGCGTGAGCCGGCGGGTACCGCTGCGCAAGCGCCTGTCGGTACGGCTGCTCATCGCCTCGGTGCTGATCGCCGTGTGCTCGGTGGCGGCGACGGCCTGGCTGGCCGTGGAGACGACCACCCGGGCGCTGCGGGAGGAGCAGGGACAGGTCCTCGCGGAGGACATGGACGTCCTGGCCCGGCTCAGCGGATACGCCGCGACCCACCCGGACTGGAAGGGCGTCCACGGGACGGTCCGCGAGCTGTCCGCACGCACCGGCCGCCGTATCGCCCTCACCACCACGGACCGTCGGACCATCGCCGACTCCGCCCCGCCCGGCTCCTCCCTGCCGCCGCGCGCCGCCGCCACCGTCGACCCGCTGCACGTCGACACCTTCACCGAGCGCGGCGCGCAGCGCGGTGGTGTCGACCCACGGGTGGTGGGCCCGTACCGGGTGACCGACGAGGAGCGGGGCAAGCTGGAGAAGCTCGCCGAGACGCGGCGGAGGTGCTTCGCCCGCAACGGCTACGAGACCACCGTCGTCCAGACGCCGAGCGGCCGGCCGGTCGTCACCGACCACGACGGGCCCGTGGCGGGCGGGGTCGTGCCCGACGAGTGCGCCGACGGCCTGCTCAACACACCGACACCGACCGAGGACAAGGCCCTGTCCGACCTGTCCGAGCGAGCTCGGAAGTGTCTCGACCGGCGCGGGCTGAGCCCCCGGTCGCAGAACTTCGTCGCGGTCGACGTGACCGAGCAACGGCTCGGCACCCGTTACCTCATGGGCAAGCTCGCCGGGCCCGGCGACCGCGCTGCCGTGCGGGAGGCGCACCGGTGCGTCGACGCGGCACGCCATGCCCAACTCGACCCGTACGTCGCCCCCGTGGCCGAGCTGTTCCTCGGCGTCGGCGACACCACCGCCGTCCGGTTCGACATGTCGCCTGCCAACAAGGCCAAGGTCGTCGGCGCCGCGGGGCTCGTGCTGGCCGTCACCGTGGCCGTGACCGCCGTGGTCGCCACCCGGCTGGTACGGCCGCTGCGGGCGCTGACGGAGGCGGCCCAGCAGCCGCCCGAGCTGCACGCCCGGGTCCCCGTCACCACCCGGGACGAGACCGGCATCCTCGCCGCGGCCTTCAACGAACTCGCCGAGCGCCGGGAACGGCTGGAGGCGCAGCGCAAGGCGATGGTCAGCGACGTGGCCCACGAACTGCGCAGCCCGCTCACCAACATCCGCGGCTGGCTGGAGGTCACCCGCGACGGTGTCGTCGACCCCGACCCGACCCTGCTCGCCGCCCTGCACGAGGAGGCGCTCGTCCTCCAGCGCGTCATCGACGACCTCCAGGACCTCGCCGCCGCCGACGCCGGCACGCTGCGTCTGCATCGCGAGCCCGTCCGCGCCGACGAACTCCTCGACCAGGTCGCCGCCGCCCACCGCGTCGCCGCCGACACCGCCGGCGTCACCCTCGACACCACGGCGGTCGGCACCTGCTGGCTCGACGCCGACCCCGTCCGGATGCGCCAGGCGCTCGGCAACCTCGTCTCCAACGCCCTGCGGCACACCCCTGACGACGGCACCGTCACGCTCGCCGCCCGACGCGACGGCGACGACGTCGTCCTGGAGGTCATCGACACCGGGAGCGGGATCGCCGCCGAGGAACTGCCGTACGTCTTCGACAGGTTCTGGCGTGCCGAGAAGTCCCGCAGTCGGCGTACCGGAGGCAGTGGGCTCGGTCTGCCGATCGTCCGGCACCTCGTAGCCGCGCACGGGGGTACGGCCGACGCGGCGAGCGAGCCCGGTGCCGGTGCCGTGTTCACGCTGCGGCTGCCGGCCGGCGCGGCGCCCGAGTGACGGGGGCCGCGCCGGTTCCGGCCGCTCAGCCGGCGCGCTGCCGCAGGGCCCTTCGCTCGGTCTCGCTCGTGCCGCCCCAGATCCCGATGAACTGGTCCATGTCCAGTGCCCAGCGCAGACACTGCTCCCGGACCGAGCAGCGCCGGCAGACGGCCTTCGCCTGCTCCGTCTGCAACACGGTCGGTCCGGACGTGCCGATCGGGTAGAAGAGGTCGGGGTCCTCATGGCGGCAGGCGGCGTGGTCTCGCCAGTCGTCCATCAAAGTCACCTGCGATCGTCGTATGTGCCCTCGGTGGATGCATTACTCGTTTTCGAGTCGCCTGTCGATGCGCAAGTGAAACCCCGTCGGACACCGGCGAATCCGGTCACTGTTCGCGCATGCCCCACGGAGAGCCGTACGCCGTCAGCAGATCCAGGAACGGCCGGGCCGGGAAGGCCTCCGGGCCCAGCACGCCCGCGCCCGACCAGGCGCCGCCGGCGAGGAGTTCGAGGGCGACGACCGGATTGACGGCGGTCTGCCAGACCACGGCCTGGCTGCCGTACTCCTTCATGGACCACTGGTTGTCGACCACGTGGTAGAGGTACACCTCGCGCGGCCGCCCGTCCTTGACGCCCCGCACCCAGGTGCCCGCACAGGTCTTGCCGTGCATCCGCTCGCCCAGCGTCGCCGGGTCCGGCAGACACGCGGCGACGACGTCCCGGGGAGACACCCGCACCGGCCCGTCGGCGCCCGGCACGGTCACCGGCTCGGTGCGGTCCAGGCCCAGCAGGTGCAGCGTCTTCAGCGTGCCGATGAACTCCTCGCCCAGGCCGTACTTGAAGGTCACGCGGCGTGCGTCGACCCAGCGCGGCACCAGGAGCACCTCCTCGTGCTCCACGTTCACGCACTCCACCGGCCCGATGCCCTCGGGAAAGTCGAACACCTCGGGCTCGCTGAACGGTTCGGTGGTGAACCAGCCGCGGCCTTCCTCGTAGACCACGGGCGGGTTGAGGCATTCCTCGATCGTGGTCCAGATGCTGAAGGACGGCGCGAACTCATAGCCGTCGACGGTGAGGTTCGCGCCGTCGCGGACGCCGATCTCCTCGATCTGGTCGAAGAGCTCGTCGGCCGCGTACCGGGCGAACACGTCCGACAGCCCCGGCTCCACGCCCATCCCGACGACGGCCAGCGCGCCTGCCTTCTCCCAGTCCGCGGCCTGCTCGAACTGGGCGTCGCCCAGCTTGACCCCGCACTCCTCGTACGGGCGCTGCGGGTGCGGCCGGGACAGCGACATCGCCATGTCGACATACGTGGCTCCGGCGGCACGCGCCGCCCGGAACAGCGGCAGCACGAAACGCGGGTCGGTGGCGTTGAGCAGTACGTCGCACGCGTGCCGCTCCAGCAGCGCGGTCACCGCCGTCTCGTCGCTCGCGTCGACGCGCTCGGCCCGGAAGCGGGCGTCGCCGCCGAGCGCCGCCACGGCCGCCTCGGCGCGCGCCGGGTCGTGGTCGGCGACCACCATCGCCTCGAAGAACGGACGCCGGGCCGCGATCCGGGTGATGGCGGTACCCACTCCACCGGCACCCACGAGCAGTACACGCATGACAAGACTCCCTCGGCTTTGAAGGTCCACGGGCTTGAAGGTCTACGACGAGGTGGGGCCCCGCCCGAGATACAACGCGGTCCGTTCACGTAAGGTCAATGGCGTTGGCATAAGGGAGGCAGGACGGGAAGGACGGAGGTCAGCGTGCCGAAACCGGTCGTTCCGGAGGAGAAGCGGCGCCGACGCCGTCCCACGAAAAGCGGCACCGTGCTGTCCGAGCGGCTGATCGTCGAGACGGCCCTGCGCATGCTGCGCGAACACGGCAGCGCCGGTCTCACCGCCCGCCGACTGGGCCTCGCCCTCGACGCGGACCCGAGCACCCTGTACCGGTACTTCCGCGGCATGGACGATCTGACCCTCGCCATCGGCGACGCCCTCATGGGCCAGGCGCTGGACGGCTGGGAACGGACGGGGGAGTGGCGGGCGGACCTGCGTGCCATCGGGCTGCGCGTCCACGCCGCGTACGTCGCCCATCCGCAGGCCGCCGCGCTCACGACCAGCCGGGTCACCGGGCGGCCCAATGAACTCGCCGCCGACGAGACGGTGTTGGACGTACTGCGCACCGCCGGGTTTCCGCTGCCGGACACCGTGCGGATCTACCACGCCTTCATCGACCAGGCGCTGGCCTTCGCGGCGCTGGACGCGGCGGCGCTGGCCCTGCCGAGCGAGGCGCTCCGCGCTGACGAGGGGATGTGGGGGTCGACGTATGCGCGGCTGCCGCGGGCCGACTACCCGCGGATCGCCGAGGCGGCGCCGTTGCTGGCGGCGCGGATGGTGGACAGTGCGTATCCGACGGCGTTGGAGATGTTGTTGGACAGTGCCGCTGCGCAGCTGGCAGCGGGGTAGCTCCGCAGGGGGTGCCACGCCAGGTTGTTCTGGGAGTGCGGCGCCGTTGGGGGTGGTCGCGCCCACGCGGCGGAGCCGCACATCGATACAGCCCCGCACCCCTTGAGGCGTCGCAGGACCGGCTGCTGGCTCAAGCGCGCAGCGCTTCCGTCGCCGTTGACGTCACCGCCTTCGTCACCGCTTCCAGTGCCGGTGAGTCCAGTTTCCACTGTTGCCAGTACATCGGGACGTCGGCCGGTCGGTCCGGGGCCAGCTGTACCAGGCGGCCGGTCTTCAGGAGTGGTTCTGCCTGGACCTCGGGGATCATGCCCCAGCCGAGGCCGGCGGTGACGGCGGACAGGAAGCCCTCGGAGGTGGGGATGTGGTGGCGTACGGGGCTCGCGCCGGTGCGGCCGCGGCGGAGCGTGCGGACGAAGGCGTCCTGGAGGTCGTCGCTGCGGTCGAAGGTCATGACCGGCGCCCGCGCCAGTGCGTCCGCGAGTGAGGTGCCGAGGTGCCGCTCGGCGAACTCCGGGCTCGCGGCTGCCAGGTAGCGCATCCGGCCGAGGCGCCGCACGGAACAGCCCGCCACCGGGTCGGGTGAGGACGTGACGGCGGCCATCACCAGTCCCTCCCGCAACAGCGTCGCCGTACGGCTCTCGTCCTCGCGTCGCAGCTCGAAGCAGAGCCGGGGTTCGTCCGGTACGCGGGTGAGCGCCGTCAGGAACCAGGTGGCCAGGGAGTCGGCGTTGACCGCGATCGACACCCGGGTCGTGTCCTCGGCGTCGTTCATGCCGAGCTCGGTCCGGGCGTCGTGCTCCAGCCGGGCCAGCTGGCGCGCGAACCGGACGACGACCATGCCGGACTCGGTCGGCCGCACCGGTTTCGTCCGCACCAGCAGCACCCGCCCCGTCCGCTGCTCCAGCGCCTTCACCCGCTGGCTCACCGCCGACGGCGTCACATGCAGCGCGGCGGCGGCCGCGTCGAAGGTGCCCTCGTCGACGACCGCGAGCAGCGTCCGCACCTGGTCGAGGGGAAGCTCGGTCAACTCGGTCCTCAGGGGAGCCTTCACGGCAGCTAATGATACGTAAGAATCTTTAGCTGTACGCGCGGCGGCCGTGTCCCTAGCGTCGATGCCATGAACGACGCCTTGACCACCGCTGCCGCCGGATTCGGTACCGGCCTCACCCTGATCGTCGCCATCGGCGCGCAGAACGCCTTCGTCCTGCGTCAGGGCATCCGCCGCGACGCCGTCCTCGCCGTCGTCGGCATCTGCGCCCTGTCCGACGCCCTCCTCATCACCCTGGGCGTGGCCGGCGTCGGCGCGGTGGTCGTCGCCTGGCCGGGGGTGCTGACAGCGGTGGCCTGGGTCGGCGGGGCGTTCCTGCTCGGCTACGGCGCGCTCGCCGCCCGCCGGGTGTTCCGGCCGGCTGGTGCTCTGGTGACGGAAGGCGACGCGGCGGGGTCACGGCGGCGGGCGGTGCTGACGTGCCTCGCGATGACGTGGCTGAACCCGCACGTCTACCTGGACACCGTCTTCCTGCTCGGCACGGTCGCCGCCGACCGCGGCCCGATGCGCTGGACGTTCGGGCTCGGTGCCGCGCTGGCCAGCCTGTGCTGGTTCGCCGCCCTCGGCTTCGGCGCCCGGCTGCTCAGCCGCCACCTCGCGAAGCCGACGGCCTGGCGGGTCCTGGACGGGCTGGTCGCCGCGACGATGATCGCCCTCGGGGTCGGCCTCCTCGCCGGAAGCTGAGACGCGGGTCCGAACACCTGGCCGGTGCTGCGATAGTGATCCCCGACCGGAAAGATGTAACGAGCATCCAGGACGCGCGTGGACACCAGCGAGAGCAGTGCCGAACCACAGGATCCACCGGAGAAGGACCTCTGCGCGGTGCCGACCCGGCGACGCGGGCGGCGCCGCTGGGCCATGGACACCCGGCCGCTGCGCCGCCCGGCCTACCGCCGGCTGTGGTCCTCGACCATCGTCACGGCCGTCGGCAGCCAGCTCACCGCGGTCGCGGTGCCCAAGCAGATCTACGACATCACGCACTCCTCGGCGTGGGTCGGCGCCGCGAGCCTCGCCGGACTGCTGCCGCTCGTGGTGTTCGCGCTGTGGGGCGGGGCCGTCGCGGACAGCATGGACCGGCGCAAGCTGATGCTGATCACCAACAGCGGTATCGCGGTCACCTCGGTGCTGTTCTGGCTCCAGGCCGTCACCGGCCTCGCGTCGGTGGCCGTGCTGATGGTGCTGCTCGCAGTACAGCAGGCGTTCTGGGGGCTCAACGCCCCGGCCCGCAACGCCTCCATCGCCCGACTGGTGCCGGCCGAGGAACTGACCGCGGCGAACGCCCTCGGCTCCACCGTCATGCAGACCGGACAGGTCGTCGGACCCCTGCTGGCCGGTGTGCTCATACCCGTGATCGGGTTGGCCGAGCTGTACCTCATCGACGCGCTGGCCCTGTGCGTCACGCTCTGGGCGGTCGTACGGCTGCCCGCGCTGCCGCCCCTGGCGGCTCCGGGCGGCACCGTCAAACGCCGGGCGGGCGTACGGGAGATCGCGGACGGCTTCCGCTACATCGCCCTGCACAAGGTGCTGTTGCTGTCCTTCCTGGCCGACATCGTCGCGATGGTCTTCGGCATGCCCCGCGCCCTGTTCCCGCAACTCGCCGGCGAGACCTACGGGTCGTACGGCGAAGGGTTCGCGCTCGGGATGCTGTTCGCGGCGATCCCGATCGGCGCGGTCGCCGGCGGGCTGTTCTCCGGCACGTTCTCCCGGGCCCGCAGGCACGGCTGGATGGTGATCGGCGCGGTCGTCGCCTGGGGCGCCGCCATCACCGGCTTCGGACTGAGCGACAGCCTGTGGCTCGCCGTGGCGTTCCTCGCCCTCGCCGGGGTCGCCGACATGGTCTCGATGGTCTTCCGCGGCGCGATCCTCCTGTCCGCCGCCAGCGACGAGATGCGCGGCCGGATGCAGGGCGTCTTCACGGTGGTCGTGGCAGGCGGACCGCGCCTCGCCGACGTGCTGCACGGCACGGCGGGTTCGGCGTTCGGGGCGCGTACGGCGACCGTGGGCGGCGGGCTGCTGGTCGTCGTCCTCATGGTCGGCCTGGCTTTGCTCGTGCCGGCGCTGCGCCGTTATCGCGTCTGAGCCTCACAGCGCGCCGCGCCGCTGGTGGCCGTACTGCTCCATCAGCCTGCCGCGCGTCAACTCCAGCCGGTGCGCGAGGATTTCGGCGACATGGCGGACCAGGGACATCCCAAGACCGGGATCCTCCTCGCACAGCCGCAGCACCGCGGCCGCGTCGAACTCGTAGGCGCGTACCGGGCTGAAGGCCTCCGCGCCGAAATCCCACTGGTACGGCGGGAACAGCCAGGACCAGCCCAGCAGGTCGCCGGAGCCGAGGCTGGCGACGGTCACCCGCTGGATCGACGTCACCCGCTGGTCGAGGGAGACGGCGCCCGAGCGGATGACCCAGAAGCGGTCGGCCGTGCCGCCCGCCTCGAAGATCCGGGTGTCCTCCGGGAAGGAGACCTCCCGGGCGAGCGCCATCAGACGCTGGCGCTGAGGTGACGGAAGGGCGGTCAGCAGTTTGATCGCTTTGGTCATGACACAGGGCTCCTCGCCGACGACTGAGGTACCGGTGCTTTCCCTGCGTCCATTTCAGCCGCTACCGCCGCGGTGAGCACCTCGGCGGCGGACGGTTTCGTAAACCGAGAGCGTGCGAGGGCATTAAAAAGCCCTGGCTGGACGGGGGAGGCCAGCCAGGGCCGTAAGTGGTGGTGCGGGGGACGAGACTGTCTACCCCGTGACCACGTATGTATGAACCGTAAACCATCTTGGCGGATTCTGCGTAGCCAGGACCGGGTTACGTGACCGGTTTCACTCCGATCGATGTTTCAAGGCCGTTCGGGATGCCTTCCCGGGGTCAGAATCTCCTCCAGTACCGTGATCACGGTTTCATAGGCCACCGTGCGTACGGCGGCGTCGCGGGCCGCGTCGGGGTCGGTCGACCTGAGCTGCTCGCTCCGTGCCCGCCACGTCCGCTCCTCCTGCCGGGCACAGGCCCTGGCGCGCTGCATGCGCCGCAGCAGTTCGTCTGAGTCCACGACATCGGTCATGACATCCGCGTACCCCGGTATCGCCCCGATGAGCCGTCCTTCCCTCGATGCCTTCACACGCCGTCCGGCGCTTTCACGGGCACGCCCAGCGGTCGGGCCAGACCGGCCACGCCCTCGTCGAGGCGTTGCAGATGCCGCAGGACGCGGTCGGTGACCCGGCCGTAGCGGGGTGCGCCGGGGGCGCTGCGGCCCAGGAGCGAGGCGATGCTCGGGCCGGTCTCGATCGCGGCCGTGGCCTGTTCGTCGGTGACGTGCTCGGTGATCGTCTCGATGTTGTGCGCGATACGCCCCGCGGCCCGGCGCAGCCGGGGATCCGCCGCGATCGAGGGGTGGGTGGGCAGCAGCTCGGCGGTCGCGGCCAGGGAACGCGCGTGGTACGCGCACGTCTCCAGCAGCGCGACGACATGGCGCGCGGTCTCCCGCCGGGCCCGCAGCGGCGTCACCGGATGCGTGAGCGGCTTGGTCGCGGCCCGCAGGTCGGCCAGCGCCTGGTCCAGGTCCCGCGCCTGGTCCAGCAGCTCGACCGGCGGCCCGCCGCTGAGCTGCTCGACGGCGCTGCGGGTGACCTCCCCGAGCCGTTCCAGCACGGTGGCGAGGAGCTCGTTCGTACGGCGGTCCGTCTGCACCGGCAGCACCAGCGCGGCCGCGATCACCCCGCAGGCCGCGCCGAGCGCCGTCTCCTCGATGCGCAGCACGAGCACCGAGAGGCTGTAGGTGTGCAACAGCGTGTAGAGCAGCCCCAGGGCGGCGGTGACGAAGAAGGAGGACAGCGTGTAGGACAGCGGTGCCGAGTAGAACATCGCGAACACGAACAGCAGCACCAGCGCGAACGCCGTCCAGGTGTGCTGCCCGACCGCGCCCGCGAGCACGATGCCGGCCAGGACGCCAAGCACGGTGCCGAGCAGCCGGCGGTAGCCCTTGACCAGGATCTCGCCGGTGGACGCGGTGTTGAGGAACACGATCCAGCAGGTCAGCACCGCCCAGTACCAGCGGTCGCGGGACAGCAGCTCGCCGCCGACCATCGCCAGCGTCGACCCGACGGCCACCTGCACGGCGGCACGCGTGGTGGGCCGGCGCAGCCCGGAGGGCTCCTCCGAGGGCGCCTCCTCGTCGGCGTCGAGCACGGCGTCCTCCGCGTCGAGCTCCTCACGCGAGCGCGCCGTGGCCGGGCTGTCGTCGGACTCGTCCTGGGGTCCGCCGAGGGCGATCCGCAGCCCGAGGACCGCGCGGGCGGCCTCGCCGACGGCCCGGAAGGCGTCCTGCACGGCGGGCGAGGCGTCGGGCAGGTTCTCCTCGTCGCGTAGCCGAGCAGCCGGTTGCGGACGTGGGACAGCGCGGTCTTGGAGGTCTCGCCGACGGGGTGCAGCACGAGCAGGCGCAGGGCCTCCAGGTCCCGGCGCAGCGTGACGGTCGCCTCCTCGCGGACCGGCTGCCGCCCACCCGAGGGGACGGGCGCGCCGGGCAGATGCAGGGCCAGGGTGTCGGCCCGCTCGGCGCCGCGCGCCGCGAGCAGCGACAGGCCCAGACGCTCGGCCGCGATCTCGGCGTCCGCGACCCGTCGTTGCACGAGCCGTGCCACGGCCTCGTCCGTGGTCCCCTCCGCCAGCCGGCCCTGGATCAGCAGAGCCGTCTCGTGCAGACGCGCCGTGCCCTCGCGCACCCGCTCCAGGGCCCGGTCCGCCTCCTGCGGACCGGCGCCGAGCAGTTCGAGCTGGGCCGACAGCAGCTGGGCCAATCGGGCGCGGAAAGCCTTGCGCAGCCGCTCCAGCACCCCCGTCGGCGTCTCCGGGACGAGAACGAACCGCACCAGCGCGCTGCAGCCGAAGGCCAGGGCGACCGCACCGTACAGCTCGGGCAGACCGGACACCGTGGCGCCGACGAACAGGGACACGAAGTAGATCTGGAACCCGATCAGACCGAGTGCGGTCCCGCGGTCGCCGAACCTGCGGCCGTAGACGGCACAGAAGATGAGCAGGACGAAGACCACGTCCCCGGCCACGATGTTGCTGTGCAGGGCCGCCGCCAGCGTCATGGACGCCAGCGCCACCGGCAGTCCCAGTGCGAGCGTGACCGCCTGCTGTCCGCGCTGCTTCTCCCGGATCGCGAAGGTGGCCACCATCGCCGCCAGGGCGCCGGCGACCAGGTGCGTCACATCGGTGCCGAGCAGGGCGAGCACGGCGACCGCGAGGGCGATCGCGCCCGCCGTGCGCAGCCCGGCGGTCAGCCGCAGCAGCCCGGGATCGGACGCCGCGAAACGGTCCCGCAGTCGCGCCCGGACCGGCCGTCCCGCTGCCCTCACGTCGCCGTACTCTCTCCCGCTCTCTCCCCGTTCCCACCGCGGGCGGCGGCTCGCGGCGCGGCCGTCACGTCAGTCAGCCGTTCCCTCGATCGCCTCGTCCCCGTCCTTCCCGGCGAGGCGCGCCCGCAGCTGCTCCGGCGTCAGATACGCGTGGACGAACTCGAAGTCCTTCAGCTTGGCCGGGCTGCGGGACTGGAACCCGGTGCGCACGAAATCGTCCCCGGCGACGGCGTTGAGCAGCCAGTTCGTCATGACGCGCGTCTTGGCGACGTTGGTGCGCAGCGCCGACCAGTGGTAGCCGCGGGCGACGGCCATCGCGGGCAGGCCCTTCAGCTCGATGCCGAGCGGCTTGGAGACCGCGTCGCGGCCACCGAGGTCGACGACCAGACCGAGGTCCTTGTGCTCGTACGGCCGCAGCGGCCGGCCGCGCAGGGCCGCGATGACGTTGTCGGCCACGACCTTGCCCTGGCGCATGGCGTGCTGGGCGGTGGGCGGGCAGACGGCGCCCTCCTCGCCCTTGGCCACATCGGGCACGGCGGCCGCGTCGCCGAGCGCGAACACGCCGTCGTGGCCCGGCAGGTTCATCTCGGCGTTCACCGCGAGGCGGCCCCGCACCGTCTCGGCGCCCAGCGTGCCGATCAGCGGGCTGGCGACGACGCCGGCGGTCCAGATCAGCGTGCGGGTCGGGATCACCCGGCCGTCGGTGAAGGTGACCTCCTCGGGGCCCGCCTTCGCGATGGACACACCCAGGGAGATCTCGACACCGCGCTTGCGCAGGATCTCCTGGGCCGCGCTGCCCAGCTTCTCGCCGAGCTCGGGCATCAGCCTCGGCGCGATGTCGATCAGATGCCACTTGATCAGCTTCGGGTCGAGCCGCGGATAGCGCTTGACCGCGTTGTGGGTCAGCTGTTGCAGACAGGCGGCGGTCTCGGTGCCCGCGTAGCCGCCGCCGACCACCACGAACTGAAGCCGTGCCGCGCGCTCGGCCGGGTCCTGGCTGGCGTCGGCGAGGTCCAGTTGGGAGATGACGTGGTCGCGGATGTAGGCGGCCTCCGCCAGGGTCTTCATGCCGTACGCGTTGTCGGTGAGCCCGGGGATGTCGAAGGTGCGGGTGATGCTGCCGGGCGCCAGCACGATGTAGTCGTACGGCTCGTTGACGGTCACGTCGGTGATGGTGCGGATGACGCAGACCTTGGCCGCGAGGTCCACGCCGATGGCGCCGCCCGGGATGATCCGGGTGCGGTAGCGGCGGCTGCGGCGCAGGGACACGGCGATCGACTGGGGCGTCAGGACGCCGGAGGCGACCTGGGGCAGCAGGGGGAGGTAGAGCTGGTAGGAGGACGGCGTCACCAAGGTGATCTCGGCTTCGTCGGGGGACAGTTTGCGTTCCAGCCGGCGAACGCATCCGACTCCGGCGAAGCCTGCGCCAACCACCAGGATCCTGGGTCGTGTCACGGTGATCATCCCTTCTGCGGCTCCAGGCGGGGTGCCTGACCTCGTTCGCCTGCCCCCGGATCGCGGCTTCGCACGCCTCGATCCCACCGCGCCACCGGCCGCTGCGCCAGCCGGGTGCGGCAGGCAGATGAACTCGTCGACAGCCACCTTGCCCCAGTCGGCGCGGGGGCACACCGGTTCGGTGGTGAAAGACGTGTACGCGCGATCTCTTGACGGTTGATTGGTCCGGACCTAGCCTCCCCCTCGCTCGTCCAAGTCAGGGGCCGCAGTTCAGATATGTGACCAAGATGTGTGACGTGCGGCCCACCCCCCACACCCGACAGGAGGCAGGATGCCCCTACGCCTGCGCACCCTCACCGTCACCACGGCGCTGTGCGCCACCTCCCTGCTCGCCGCCCCGGACGCCTTCGCCGAAGTCGAGCCCGGCGGCTGGCAGTCGGTGTCACCGACCTTCACCGTGCAGGAGCGCGGCTGCGGCCAGGTCGACGGCCTGACGTTCCGGCTCACCTGCTCCACCGCGAGCGGCGACCAACGGGCTGAACGACGCTACGCCACCTACACCGGAGGAACCCGACAGTTCGAAGGCTATTTCCGCATCACCAGCCTCAGCGGCACCCGGATCAGCCTCAAGCAGACCTTCCACGAGTCGGGCTCCGGCCCCTACTTCATGCTCGCCGTCGAACGCGGCGGCCGCCTCTACGCGGTGCACGGCGGCAGCACGCTCTCGGGCGCCGGGACGGTCGGCGCGACCGTCCGCGTGAACACCGTCCACCAGGTCGGCGCCGAGCACCGCACCTACATCAACGGCTCGCTCAAGCACACCTACGCGAGCCCCGGCGGCAGCTTCTACGACAAGTTCGGCGCGTACCGCACCAACAGCGGCAGCGGACAGGCCACCGTGGAGTGGAGCAACATCCGCTTCTGGCGCAAGTAGCGGTCGCCGTATGCGAGGAAAGGTGCCCATCGCGGCGTCGGCAGCGCTGATCCTGGCGCTGCCGGCCTGCTCGGCCGACGCCGCCGACCCGCAGCGGCCACTGCGCGGTGTCCTCACGACACCCACCGACATCGACCTCGACTGGCAGGACACCAGGCCCGGAATCGCGGGCCACGTCCTGGAGTTCGCGACCGAGGAGAGCGGCCCCTACACCGTCCTGAAGTACCTCGCCCCCCAGGTGACGAGCTACCGTCACCCCGACCTCCTGCCGCACACGACCTTCCACTACCGGCTGCGGTCCTACCGCGGTCCCACCGTCCGGCCGACCCGCACCGACCTCGCGGACGCCCTCCGCTTCAGCTGGGCCGACGACTTCCCGGACGAGGACGGCTTCCTCCTGGAGATCCGCAAGAAGAACAGCCACCGCTACGTCCCCGTCGCAGTCGTCCCCCCGGACACCGAGACCACCGACTTCGTCCCCCTGCCCGACGAACTGCACGCCACCTACCGCGTGCGTGCCTTCGTCCTCGGCGAGCAGTCCAATGTCGTACGGCTCACCACGGGTGAGTAGACACGGGCGGGCAGGGCGAGTGGGGCCGGCAGGGCGAGCCGGGCGCGTCAGCCGAAGACGTTGTCCGTGTCGTCCCAGTGCGCCAGCTCGTCCGCAATGTGTTCCCTGGGCGTACGTGAGCGCGCCTGGTACATCGCGTCGATGTGAAGCGCGTAGTGCCGCACGATCGCGTCCCGGCGCAGCTTCATCGACGGTGTCAGCAAGCCGCTGGCCACGTCGAACGGCGCCGGCAGCACCCGGAACACCCGGATCGACTCCGAGCGCGACACCGCGCTGTTGGCCGCGGCCACCGCCCGCGAGAGCTCCTCCCGCAGCGCGCTCTCCTCGCGCGCCTCCTTCACCCGCGCGTCGCTGCGCACCGCGAGGGACTCCCGCCAGTACGCCAGGAAGTCCGGGTCCAGAGTGATCAGGGCCCCGACACAGGGCCGGTTGTCGCCCACGACCACCGCCTGATGGACCAGCGGATGCATCCTCAGGCGCTGCTCCAGCAAGGCCGGGGAGACGCTCTTGCCACTGCTCGTGACGATGACGTCCTTCTTGCGGCCGGTGATCGTCAGATAGCCGTCGGAGTCCAGCCGTCCCAGGTCCCCGGTGGCCAGCCAGCCACCGCGCAGCGCGGCCCGCGTCGCGGCCTCGTCATGGACGTAGCCCTGGAACACCGACGGCCCGCGCACCAGGATCTCCCCGTCGTCGGCGACGCGGATGTCGGTGCCCGGCAACGCCTGACCGACCGTCCCCGACATCTCCCGGCCAAGTGGCTGCGCGGTGATCCCGCCGCTGGTCTCGGTGAGCCCGTAGCCGTCGTTCACATAGATGCCGATGCCCTCGTAGAACAAGGAGATCTCACGGTTCAGGGACGAGCCGCCCGAGGTCGCCAGCAGCACCCGGCCGCCCAGCGCGGCACGCAGCTTGCGGTACACCGTCCGTTCGTACAGGGCGTGCTGCAGCCGCAGATCGAAACCCGGCCCAGGTCCGCCGCCCAGCCGCTGCCGTTCGAGGGCCGCCGCGAAGTCCCGTGCGGTGTCGGCGGCCCGCTCGAACAGCGCCCCCCGGCCCGCCTGTTGCGCGACACGCAGGAAGTTCTTGTAGATCTTCTCGAAGATCGACGGGACCCCGCAGAAATACGTCGGTCTGAACGAACGCAGCGCCGCCGACAGCGCCTCCTCGTGCAGTTCGGGCTCGTGTCCCATCATCATGCCGCCGCGGATGCACAAGGTCTGCACCAGAAGGCCGTACACATGGGAGAACGGCAGGAAGGCGAGCACGGACGCCTGCCCGCCCGGCGGCACCACCTTGTGCCCCCAGCCCGCGAGCAGGGTGTCGCAGGTGCTCGCCAGGTTGCGGTGGCTGAGCGCGCAGCCCACGGGCCGGCCCGTCGTGCCGGAGGTGTAGGCGACGACCGCGGTGGAGTCCGGCAGCACGATCCGGCGCATCGACTCCACCGTCGCGAGCGGGACGAACTCGCCCCGCTCCACCAGCTGCGGCAGCGCATCCGCGTCCAGCTGCCAGACATGGCGCAGCTGCGGCAGCGCCCCGCACACCGACCCGACCGTCATGACCGCCTGTTCGTCCTCGACCACCACGGCCACACAGCCGGAGTGCCGCAGGATCCACTCGACCTGGTCGCGCGACGACGTCGGATAGATCGGGACCACCTCGGCGCCCACCGCCCACAGCGCATGGCTGAGCACGGTCCACTCGTACCGGGTACGCGCCATGATGGCCACGCGATGACCCGGTGAGATCCCGGAAGCGATCAGACCCTTGGCCAGATCGGTCACTTCGTCGCGCACCTCGACGGCGGTCACCTCCTCCCAGGTGGGGGAGGAGGGGTCCGGGCGGCGCGCGAGCAACGGCAGGGTGGGGTCGAGGGCCGCCGTCTCGAAGACGCTGTCGGCGAGCCCGCCGGTCAGGGATGTGACGGTGGAGGGAGCGAGGCCGAGGTCGCGCATGCGCTGCTCCTGTTGTGTACCGGGTGTGACATCACCGATGAGTACTGTTATCGGCGGTGCCCGAATCTAGCCCAGCTGAGAGCGCGCGGTGTCGAGAACTGACAATTGACCTCGTTCGGTGACCTCCCCTCGGTCAGGGTGACAGCCACACCGTGGCGAGCGGAGGCAACGTCAGCCGAATGTGCCCGTCCTCCGGCTTGAGCGGTTCCGGGTTGGTGACGGCGCTCCCGCCGTAGTGCGCGGCATCGGTGTTGAGGGTCTCGTGCCAGGCGTCGACGCGGTCCGGCACCCAGAGGCGGTAGTCGTGCCGGACGACGGGGGAGAAGTTGGAGACGGCGAGCAGGATGTCACCGTCCGATCCGAAGCGGAGGAACGCGAACACGTTGTCGTCCGCGGCGTCCCCGACGACCCACTGGAAGCCGGACGGATCGGTGTCGCGCTCCCACAGCGCCGGGGTCGCCCGGTACAGCGTGTTGAGGTCCCGGACCAGGTCCCGTACGCCCCGGTGGTCTCCCGCGGACGCGTACCCGGGATCCAGCAGCCACCACTCGGGACCGTGTGCCTCCGACCATTCGGCGCCCTGCGCGAACTCCTGCCCCATGAACAGGAGCTGCTTGCCCGGGTGCGCCCACATGAAGCCCAGATACGCGCGGTGGTTGGCGCGCCGCTGCCACCAGTCGCCGGGCATCTTGGAGACCAGCGCCTGCTTGCCGTGCACCACCTCGTCGTGGGAGATCGGCAGCACGTAGTTCTCGCTGTAGGCGTACACCATCGAGAAGGTCATCTCGTTGTGGTGGTACTTGCGGTGGACCGGCTCCTTGGCGATGTACTGGAGCGAGTCGTGCATCCAGCCCATGTTCCACTTCAGCCCGAAGCCGAGCCCGCCGCTGTCGGTCGGCCGGGTCACCCCGCCCCAGGCGGTCGACTCCTCCGCGATCGTCACCACGCCCGGGTTGCGCCGGTACACGGTCGCGTTCATCTCCTGCAGGAACGCCATCGCGTCCAGGTCCTCGCGCCCGCCGTAGGCGTTCGGCGTCCACTGCCCGGAGTCCCGCGAGTAGTCGAGATAGAGCATCGAGGCGACCGCGTCCACCCGCAGCCCGTCGATGTGGAACTCCTCGCACCAGTACGTGGCGTTGGCGACGAGGAAGTTGCGCACCTCGGTGCGGCCGTAGTCGAACTCGAACGTCCCCCAGTCCGGGTGCTCCGCCCGCCGCGAGTCTCCAGGCTCGTAGAGCGGGTCCCCGTCGAACCGGGCCAGTGCCCAGTCGTCCTTGGGGAAATGGGCCGGCACCCAGTCCACGATGACCCCGATGCCGGCCTGGTGCAGGGCGTCCACCAGGTACTTGAAGTCGTCCGGCGTACCGAGCCGGGAGGCCGGCGCGTAGAAGCCGGTGACCTGGTAGCCCCACGACCCGGCGAAGGGATGCTGCGCGACCGGCATGAACTCGACATGGGTGAAGCCGAGCTCCTCGACGTACGCGGGCAGCTCCTCGGCGAGCTGCCGGTACGTCAGGCCCGGACGCCAGGACGGCAGGTGCACCTCGTAGACCGAGAACGGGGCCTGATGCACGGGGACGTCGCCCCGGTGCGCCATCCAGTGCTCGTCGCCCCACTCGTAGTGCGAGGCGTGCACGATCGACGCCGTGTCCGGCGGGACCTCCGCACGGCGGGCCATCGGGTCGGCCTTGAGGAACCGGCCGCCGTACCGGGACGTGATCTCGAACTTGTACCGCGTGCCCTCGCCGATCCCCGGCAGGAACAGCTCCCACACCCCGGACGCCCCGAGGGACCGCATCGGGAACGCCGTACCGTCCCAGCAGGTGAAGTCCCCGGCGACCCGGACACCCCGGGCGTTCGGCGCCCACACGGTGAACCGGGTTCCGGCCACTCCCTGATGGGTCATCGGCTCGGCGCCGAGCGCCTTCCACAGCTCCTCGTGCCGGCCCTCGCGGATGAGGTGCAGGTCGAGTTCGCCGAGGGCCGGCAGGAAGCGGTACGGGTCGTGGACCTCTCGCTCGTCGGACCCGTCCTCGGCGTACGACACCAGCAGCGTGTAGGCCGGGATCGCGTCCAGCGCAAGCACACCGGAGAACAGCCCGCCGCCCTCCGAGACCAGCCCCGTGCGCTCGCCGTCGACCACGACGCTCACCGCACGCGCGAACGGACGCAACGCACGGAAGGCGATCCCGCCCGGCACCGGATGTGCCCCGAGCAGTGCGTGCGGGTCGTGATGGGAGCCGGACAGCAGGCGGTCACGGTCGGCCGGGTCCAGGCGGGGCGCGGCGGCGTGCCGGCCCGGGCCGGCCGACTCGGGGCGCGAGATATAGGGCAGGGCCCTGGGTGAGGCTCCACTCACGGCGAGGCGGTCGTTCG